>JBJDZI010000041.1:0-3267 GCA_051867925.1 Eubacteriales bacterium | reverse complement strand
TTTGCCGCTGGGAAAAGGAAAACCGCGAACCGCAAATCGTCTCTCAGGGCAAGTTCTACGCTTTCTGCGAAAGTAAAGGCATTAAGTTTGATAATTAAGATAAAATACGGGAGACATCGAACGAAATGTTTTATAAAATGATAGAAAACAAACGCAATCAATGGTTGTCCTCTGACGAGTGCACAATAACATCATTGATTGACTATATAGTTAAGACGGGACAGATGCGCGATGCACAGATTGAAGCAATTAAAACCTATCTGTTTCTTAAAATTGCATGTGAAGGCAAGCCTCTTGCCACTCTGTTCAAGAAAGGCGTTTTCAATTCGCTTGACCTGAACGCGTTAGAACTTTCTCAGTCCACAAGAGAATATCTACTCTCTCATCCCTCTGCTGCGGCTCTTTTTGAGTACGCCTGCATGAAAAACGATAATGATGAGCAGGTTTCCGTCCAACTTGAAAAGACAATCAAAAAAGCGCCTGAAAGTATAGATTACAACAAAGTATGGAACGACACCTTTTACGGTGTTTCCTATACCGATTACCTGTTCAGCCTTCCGATGGGCGCAGGAAAAACCTACTTGATGGCTGCGTTCATATATCTTGATCTGTACTTTGCCATGAACGAACCGCACAATCCTGCATTCGCTCATAATTTCATTATTTTCGCACCGTCCGGATTGAAATCTTCTGTTGTTCCCAGCCTCAAAACCATTCAGAACTTTAACCCGGCGTGGATTATTCCGGAACCTGCGGCAACCGATATCAAGCGTATTATTTCGTTCGAGGTTCTTGATCAAAGTAAAACCGAAAAGAAATCCAATAAAACAAAGAACCCGAATGTTCAGAAGATTGCTAACCATCAGCCGCTTTCCGAACTGTTCGGTCTTGTTGCCGTGACTAACGCCGAAAAGGTTATTCTTGACCGTATTGAAGAGAAAAACGGTCAGATCAGCTTGTTTGAAGAAAGCGACGATGAGAAAGACAGACAAGCGAACGAGCTTCGCAATCTTATCGGCAAATTGCCGTCGCTGTCTATATTTATTGACGAGGTGCACCACGCTGTAAGCGATGAAATCAAGCTGCGCGCCGTTGTAAGCAAATGGGCGCAAAATCATACCGTAAACTCCGTCATCGGTTTTTCGGGAACTCCCTATCTTGAAAAGGCGGAAAAGATAAAAATCACCGATAATCTTGCAGTCGGCACGTCCGAAATTACAAATATCGTATATTACTATCCCTTGATCGACGGCGTCGGTAATTTTTTGAAACGTCCCGTTGTGAAAATTGCGGAGATTGCGGACAGTTCCCGTATTATTGCAAACGGAGTTCGTTTGTTTTTCGATACCTATAAGGACACCGTTTATGACGGCGGCTTGTGCGCAAAGCTCGGTATTTATTGCGGCACGATTGAAAAACTCGAAGAAGTTGTATATCCTCTCGTTGCAAGAATTATTGACGAATACGGCATAGCCGGCGACGCTATCCTGAAATTCCATAAGGGGAACAAGCAATATCCTCAGCCTGCCGACAGCCAGATGCAATTCGATATTCTGGATAAATCGATTTCCAAAATCAGAGTAGTATTATTAGAGAAAATTGCAATAGCAAGTTGCAATAGTTTTCAAAACAGTAACAATTCGAGGCAGAGTGCGTTGGCTCCCGGAGGGAGGGGCGAAGCCCCGAGCGGAGGGAGCCAACGGCGCGCCGCCCGCGGGCGGCGCGGGGCGGTTGCCGGCGATTGCCAAGGTTTGGGTCAGGCGGTGTAGATCAGGTCAAGCTGGCGGTCAAAGAGTTCTTCCGGGGTGCTGTAATCCAGAATCTTCCTTGGCAGACCGTTGATGCAATCGGCGAAAAAGCAGATCTCATCGGCGGTATAATCGGATATGCTCCTACCCTTCGGAATGAACCGCCGCAACATCCGGTTGTGGCGCTCGTTCGTTCCTTTCTCAAAAGGCGAGGACGGATGGGTGAAGTACACCGTCAGCTTGCCGTCTTCAAGGAGCGACAAGCCCGAAAACTCGGAACCGTTGTCGCCGGTGATGGTCTTGAATACCTGATTCGCCTTTTCTGCGAAGTACGACATGACCTGTCGCAGAGCTTCCGTGATCGCTTCGGCGGTGTGGTTGCGAGCCTTGACCCAAATGCACATCCGCGTCATACGCTCCACCAGTGTGAGCACGCAAGGCTCATTCTCGCCTATTTTACCCACAACCGTGTCAATCTCCCAATGACCGAATTCTGTGCGAAAAGCTACGATTTCGGGGCGTTCTTCGATGCTCCGACCGAGAATCTTCTTGTTTTCACGGCATTTTTTCGTCTTTGTGCTACGACGGAGCTTTTCGGGCAGATCGACATTTTTGATAGGAAGCAGACCGAGATTCACATAGTTGTACAGAGTCTTGGTGCATACAACGTCTTCACGGCGAAACTTGCCGCTCTTCAATGCCTTGCCGTAGCAGGCATCCAGTGACCATTTTCTATCACCCTTGAACTGTGTCACAACATATTGAAGAAAGTGCATCGTTTCCAAACAACGGTATTGCCGACGGCTATTTTGCCGATGCTCCAGATACACCTTCTTGCCCTCGTCTGCCTTATAGCGTTGCACCTTGCCGTTATAAAGCGACACAGTCCCGCGCTGAATCTCGTTCTTGACAGTATTGTACGGTCTTCCCAGATGCTTCGCTATGCGGTATATCGACCACCCGTCCTTCCGGCGAACTTCAATTTCATGCCGTTCTTCGCTCAAAAGGTGTTGACCTTTTTTGTGTTCTGTGGTATACTTGGTATTGTCCATAGTGACGATCCTTTCTGAATTGGTGTGTTAGCAACCTCAATTCTACCACAGAATCGTTACTATGGATTTCTTTTTTTGAAAACTTTCTACCCGATGGGGTAGTGCAACTTCATTTTACAATGTACCCGTTTTCATTTTACATTTTTATATTTTGTCCACTTCGGTGGGTACACTACATTCCATTTGGAAAATGGGAGTGCTGTGCATGTGATCTGGAGTTATATGAAATTTGCACCATAAAAGAATGTGATGAAATTACTGATCAAGTAACCGTAGCTTGTAAAAAATGTGGTTGCAAATATACTATCTCATGCGAAGATGCAAAAGATGAGCTGTATGAATGCTTTGAATGTTATAAAAAACAGTTTGACAAAGTATACACTTGTCCAGTGTGTTTCCAAAAATATGATAGCCTTCCTCGCTACCATGATTGCTGTGAAACTTGCAAATTTCCGATTAATCGAGAC
>JBJDZI010000040.1:0-16974 GCA_051867925.1 Eubacteriales bacterium | reverse complement strand
AATTGTGGTCGTGTAGGTGGTCAAATCTGTGGTCAAACACATTTTTGACCGCTTTTTTTCATTTTCTTAACCGCCCGAAATCCGCACGGTGAAAGGGTTTTCGGCGGTTTTCGCTTTCGTGCGGTGCGAACACCGTCTATGCTCCCAAATGTCGCGCGCTACCAACTGCGCTATACCCCGATAGTTTATTTAATTGTGGTCGTGTAGGTGGTCAAATCTGTGGTCAAACACATTTTTGACTGCTATTTTTTGTTTTCCATACCGCCCGAAATCCGCACGGTTGAAGGGTTTTCGGCGGTTGTCGTTGTCAGGTGGTGCGAACACCGTCTATGCTCCCAAAGCAGGCACTCTACCAACTGAGCTACATCTCGATATGCTGTTTTCGGCAGATTGATTTCACCAAGCCATAGTATAGCATATTTTTTTCCCTTTGTCAATTACAAATTTTAAAAAAACGAAAACTCTGTTTTCGCAGGGCAGGTTCTCTTGACATCCGTTGGATTTTCTGCTATACTGAACTTGCAAAAACCAACCTCCGGAGATAAAAATGCGACGAATCTCTTTATTTTTAGCTATTACTGTCCTGATGGGCGCGCTTGCGGGATGCTATCCGGGGCAGAACGCTCCCGCGACGACTGCAGAGATCACAGACCTCACGTCTTCCACCACCGTCTCGCCGTCTTCCACTACCGCTGGAACGGATCGAGATCCCGTGACCACGCTACCCGAAACTACCGACGACCTGCCGAATACCGAGCCGCTTCCGCCTGCTCCCGAAGGGAACGGCGTGCTGGTGAGCCTGACTCTGACCGCCGCCGATAATCCCACGCTGGCGCAGGACGTTTCCTTTGAGATAGACGAGGATGCCCGCACGGCAACGCTTACCCTTACCTACCAAACCTACGCCGATCTTGCCACGCTGTCCCGCGCTTATCTCACCGCGACTGCTGAGGGCGGGAAAGTGAGTTTTTCGAATCAGACCGCTGACGGTGGCGTGGATCTGACCGAGCACGCCGTTTGCACCGTTACCGACGAAAACGGCTGGGTGAAAAAATACACCCTTGCGGTGGACAGAACCGTGTATCAACTTCCCATCGTCAATGTTACCCTGAGCGGTGGGATGACGGTGGATGCCATCGACCGTGAACTTCCTGCGGCGATGACCTTCTCGCTGGACTGCTCTGCCCTGGAAGGCTATGAGTCCATCGGCAACGTCAGCGGAACCATACGCGGGCGGGGCAATTCCACTTGGAAGTGGGACAAAAAGCCCTATAAGATCAAACTGAATAAAAAAGAATCTCTCCTTGGTCTGGACGACAACCGAGACTGGATCCTGCTTGCCAACTACGCAGACAAATCGCTGATCCGCAACACCCTTGCCTACGAGATGGGCCGGGTACTGGACAATCTGGTCTGGTCGCCTCACTCTTACCCTGTGGATCTGTTCGTCAACGGCGAATATCGGGGCGTGTACGCGCTGAGCGAGCATATGGAAGTGGCAAACGGGCGGGTGGACATTGAGGAAGGCTCCACCGATCCCGATACCGATTATCTTTTGGAAATCGGCGGAATGGCACCTACCGGAGACGTGAATGGGGTACACTATTTCCACACCAGCGGAAGATTAGTGCGCTTTGCCACCTTCAAGTCCCCCGATTACAAGACCATTACCGCAGAGCAAAAGGCATTTATCATCGACTATTTCCAAAAAGCCGAGGATGCCATCAAACAGGGAGAGGGATACGAGAAATATATCGACGTGGACAGCTTTGTGGACTGGATCATCCTGCACGAGCTTTCCTACAATCTGGATTCCTGCTTCCGCCGTTCCTGCTTTTTGGTCAAAGAGAAGGGCGGCAAGATTCGGATGGGTCCCATCTGGGACTTTGACCTGGCGTTTGGCAATTTCTCGCGGGACAACAAAAACTACGATCACTGGGTCACCGCGGGCAGTAATGAAGCGGATGCCTATGTACAGTACAACTGGTGTACTTATCTGCTTCGGGACGAAGAATTTTGCGCCCGCCTTGCAGAGCGCTGGAACGAAGTACGCGACCGTCTGCTGAGCGTGGCGAACGAGACGATCCACACCTATGCCGCCCTGCTGGAGGGTTCTCAGCAGGAGAACTTCCGCGTTTGGCAGATCTGGAATGTGCGCGCGGGCTATCAGTCCAAGTGGTGTATGGAGGCGAACACTTATGAAAAGCAGATTCAATATCTGATCGACTTTCTGCAAAAGCGCGCCGTGTGGATGGATGACGCCATCCCGAAACTGCCGAATTAGCTCATCCACGCCCGCTCAATGATCTGGCAGAGCGAAACCGCGGGGATAGAGAGAATGAACCAAACCGCAGTGAAGGGCAGACAGATCTGCCCCAGCAGATTCATCGGGAGCATGGAATAATCCCAAATGTTCCAGCCCAGCCCCAAATTCACCACGCACCCGATTGCAAATTCTACGGCGGTGATGGCAAGCGCGCCCAAGATCCACAGGACGGGCAAAGGAAGGGCGGCGCGGCTGATCAGCAGTAACAGCACCATGGAAATGCCGCCTGCCAGCGACATGGTCCAGTGCGTCCGCCCGCGCCATGCCAGCTCAATGAGAGGATAGCCGACGGCTCCCAGCAGAAAGAGCAGAATGGGTGTGGGAATGGCGTGGAACAGCAGTTTCATAACGGTCTCCTTTTCGTGTGATCGCTATGTAGTATAAACTGCCGCTCTCAAACTATACGGCGGTGATTTCTGCCGCCCAAAGGAGTATTTGTTTGAACGATCATATGATGGAAGAAATGAAAAACGTCGCCGCTCTGTCGGACACAGATGCGCAATGGGCGATGGATGCGGCGTATATGACTCTTGCGCTGGAAGAAGCGGAGAGGGCACTTGCGCTGGACGAAGTTCCCGTGGGTGCGATCCTCGTTTGGGAAGGGAAGGGCATTGTCGTCCGCGCCCACAATACGCGGGAGAGCGGCAAAAACGCTCTGGGTCACGCGGAACTGTCCGCCATTGATGCGGCTTGCAAAGCGCTGGGCGGCTGGCGGCTCCACAAAGCCACACTTTACGTTACGCTGGAGCCATGTCTCATGTGTACGGGTGCCATTCTGTCGGCGCGTATCAAGCGGGTGGTCTACGGTGCCGCCGATCCCAAAGCAGGCGGTATGGGCGGACTCTGCGATCTGCGGGAGGCAGGATTCCCCCACACGCCGGAAGTGACGGCGGGCGTCTGCGAGGAGAAGTGCCGCGCTCTGCTGGACAAATTTTTCGTGCGGCTGAGAGAGCGCAAGCGGACGTAGTGGAAGCGATCGGTATACCCGCGGTGATCTTTTCAAAAATGCAGACGGCGGGCGCATCTGCCGATCGAAAATAAAAAATCTCGGAAACGATAAAAAAATCGTCGAATCTGTTGACAAACGGCGGAAAATAGACTATAATATAGCGTATGTTGGTACTTGCCGACTACCATCCATCAACAAATCCGGAGGATAACATGGATTCTCAAAAATTGTTAGAACTGAAAAAAACAGCCGTGAACGTCCGCAAATGGGCGCTGACTGCCGTTTACAAGGCACAGAGCGGTCATCCGGGCGGCTCTCTTTCTCTGGCTGACATCATCACTTACCTGTATTTTGCTGAAATGAACGTGGATCCCAAGAACCCTACCGATCCTATGCGCGACCGCTTCGTGCTGTCCAAGGGACATTGCTCCCCTGCGTACTACGCGGCATTGGGACTCAGAGGCTACTTTGATGTGAAGGGCATCGAAACCTTCCGTCAGATCGACAGCATCTTTCAGGGTCACCCCGATATGAAGGGCGTTCCCGGTGTGGATATGTCAACCGGTTCGCTGGGCATGGGCATTTCTGCGGCTTGCGGTATGGCGCTGGCAGGACGCGGCAAGTATCGCGTTTATACTGTCCTCGGCGACGGCGAATGTCAGGAAGGCTCCGTTTGGGAAGCCGCAATGCTGGCAGCTCACTATAAACTGGACAACTTGGTAGCGATGATCGATTTCAACGGTCTGCAGATCGGCGGTAATATTACCGACGTCATGAACCCTACTCCGTTTGATCAGAAATTCGAAGCCTTCGGCTGGCACGCCATCGTCATCGACGGTCACGATTTCGAACAGATCGAAACCGCGCTGAACGAAGCGCGCACCGTGAAGGGTCAGCCCACCGTAATCATTTGCAAGACTGCAAAGGGCAAGGGCGTCTCCTACATGGAAAACAACTACAAGTGGCACGGCAATGCTCCCAAGACCGAGCAGTACGAGCTTGCCATGAACGAACTGTCTGCATTGGAGGTGTCCCTCAATGGCTGAGAAGATCGCAACCCGTGAAAGCTATGGCAACGGACTGGTAGAGCTGGGTGCAAAGTACCCCGAAATCGTGGTGCTGGACGCCGACCTTTCCGAGTCTACCAAAACCGTTTACTTTAAGAAAGCATATCCCGACCGCTTCTTCGACTGCGGTATCGCAGAGCAGAACATGGTGGCTGTTGCCGCCGGTCTGGCTACCTGCGGAAAGATCCCCTTCTGCTCCTCTTTTGCAATGTTCGCATCGGGCAGAGCATTCGATCAGGTGCGCAATGCAGTGGCTTACCCCAAACTGAACGTGAAGATCTGCGCAACCCACGCAGGCATTACCGTAGGCGAGGACGGCGCAACCCACCAATGTCTGGAGGACATGGGTATCATGCGCACCATCCCCAACATGGTGGTACTCAATCCCGGTGATGACGTAGAGGCGAAAGCCGCTCTCCGTGCCGCCGCCGCCCACAAGGGTCCTGTGTATATGCGATTCGGTCGCGCACCTGTACCGGTGCTGTTCGACGCCAATACCTTCCGCTTCGAGATCGGCAAGGGACAGATCCTTTGCCAAGGCTCCGATGTGACCATCGTGGCAACCGGCATCCTGCTGGAAGCGGCACTGGCGGCGAAAAAGCTGCTGGCAGGCGAAGGCATCTCTGCAGAGGTCATCGACATCTGCACCATCAAGCCCATTGATCGCGATCTGCTCTTGGCATCTGCCGCAAAGACCGGTGCAGTGGTCACTGCTGAGGAGCATAACATCATCGGCGGTCTTGGTTCTGCCGTAGCAGAAGTGCTGTGCGAAAATCTGCCCGTTCCCATGCGTCGTGTAGGCGTGGAGGATCAGTTCGGCAGATCCGGCAAAGTTCCTGCTCTGCTGGAATACTACGGTCTCACCGCTGAAAATATCGTCCGCAAGGCTAAAGAAGCCATCGCAATGAAGAAATAAGGACACCGTATCGGACACCGACACCCTCGGTGTCCTTTTGGCTTTGATCATGAAAAAGATCTTTCGAATAGTTTTTCCCATCGTTCTTGCGCTCCTCATTCTGGCAGGCGGTGCGGGACTTTGGGCGTGGCAGACCGCCGCCCGCCGGAATACGGTGGACGGAAAGCTCCAACTTCACTTTATTGATGTGGGGCAGGGAGATGCGGCTCTGCTGATCCTGCCCACCGGTGAGCGGATCATGATAGACACCGGCACAGAGGAGAGCGTGGAAGCGGTCCTTTCTCATCTTGCCAAGTGGAACGTGAGCGCGCTGGATCTGGTGATCCTCTCCCACAACCATGACGACCACGCAGGCGGACTGCCCGTGATCGCAGATGCCATGCCCGTGGGCGGGGTGTTGTATGCGGGAGAGGCACCCGCCGATTGTACGCTCCCGATGCGGGAGATGATCGCAGGGGACACCTTCTCCATCGGAGCGGTGTGCTTTTCCGTCCTCGGTCCGCTTTCAGAGGAGGGCTGCGAGAACCGCAGTCTGATCCTGCGGATTGATTACGGCGTGCGCTCATTTCTGTTTACCGGCGATGCGGAAGCCCAAGAGGAGGAACTGCTGCTGGCGGAAACGCCCTCGTTGCTGAATGTGGATCTGCTGAAGGTTGCCCATCACGGCTCTGCCACCTCCTCAACGGAGTCGTTTCTGGCGGCAGTCTGCCCCGAGGTGGCGGTGATCTCTGCATCGAAGGACAACAGTTTCGGACATCCATCGCCCCAAACGCTTGGCAGTCTGCGTACGCTGGGTTGTATGATCTACCGCACTGATCAGTCGGGAACGCTGATTTTCCTTTGTGACGGAACGGTTCTGACGCGCTACGTTCCGTAAGGCAAAAAGAAAAAATCAGCAAGATTTTGTTTTTTTTATTGTCAGATACTTGCAAAAACGATTCGGATATTGTATAATAAAAGATAAACTGGGGGATAAGGTTGATTTATCACCAAAGCCTCCGTGAACGCCGTTTTACGACAGCGGACGGCAAACCAAGCAGGCTGTCGAGAGAAGGAGAACAATATGAATAATCAGATCGGTCCGCTGACCCGCACGGGCATGGCGTATGAGAAACTGAACCTGCTGTTCGACGAAGGCACCTTCGTAGAACTGGGCGCATATCTCAGCGACAAGGCTTATGCGAATGTCGTATGCGGCTACGGCGCCGTGGACGGCGCACTCACCTTTGCTTTTGCGCAGGACTTTGATCGCAACAAGGGCGCACTCGGTGTAATGGAATCCAGAAAGATCTGCGACCTGTACGAACAGGCGAAGAAGTGCGGTGCTCCCGTAGTGGGCGTATTCGCTTCCGCAGGTGCGAAAATTGAAGAAGGTGCCGCGGCGTTGGCAGCATTCGGCACGATGATGAAGAAAATCAGCGAAATTTCGGGTGTCGTACCTCAGATTGCCGTGATTGACGGTGTTTGCGCAGGTCTGTCTGCCACCGCCGCTTCCATGTTTGATCTGGTGATCGCTTCCAAGAGCGCATCATACTACATCTGCCCTCCTAACGTACAGAAAAACGCGGGGATCGCCGATGCAGGTACCGTGGCAACTGCCGCCAAGAACGGTGTCATCGACGTGGTATGCCCCGACTCTGACACCGCTATTGCCAAGGCAAGAGCGCTGGTGGCAATGATCCCCCAGAACAACCGTCAGGGACTTGCTTATATCGAAGCAGGCGACGATCTGTGCCGTGCTACCCCCGAGGTTGCATCTGCAAAAGATGCCAAGGCTCTGCTGAACGCCGTTTGCGACAACGGGACCTACACTCTGCTGAAGGAGACTTGCGCACCCGAAGTTGCCGTTGCGCTGGCATCCCTCGGTTCCATGACCGCAGGTATCATTGCAAACGATGCAGGTGCCGCTCTGACTCCCAAAGCCGCCCGCAAGATCGCGCAGTTCATTACGTTCTGCGATAATTTCTCCATTCCCGTCGTTACTCTGGTCAATACCACCGGTATTGATGCCACCGTAGATGCCGAAGCCGCTCCCGATGCGCCCGAATACGCACGGCTTGCCACCGCATATGCAGGTGCCACTTGCGCGAAGGTGACCGCAGTTGTAGGCAAGGCTTACGGTGCCGCATTCACTCTGTTGGGCTCCCGTTCCGTGGGTGCTGACGTAGCGCTGGCACTGTCTACTGCCGAGATCTCGGTGATGGAACCCGACGCGGCAGTTCAGTTTCTGTACGGCGACGAGATCAAAGCGTCTGCAGATCCCGTGGCACTCCGTGCAGAAAAGAAAAAGGCTTGGCTTACCGACGTAGCGTCTGCTGAGGCGGCGGCTCGTGCAGGTGAGGTGGACGATGTAATCGCTCCCGAAGAGCTTCGCGCGCGGATCATTTCCGCTTGCATGATGCTTTGGTCCAAGGCTGAGGGCGATATTCGCCGCAAGCACTCCAAGCTGCCCTTCTGAGGAGGCGAACCATGTATCTGAATCTTTTGTCCGATAGCCTCTCATGGGGCGATCGGCTGAATTATATGGGGATCGGTGTCCTGCTGGGCGTAGCCGTGGTATTTTCCGTACTGGCTCTGCTCTGGATCATTCTGGAACTGTTCGGAAAGATCTTCGGCAGTAAAAGCAAGGCGAAAAAGCCAGCCGCGAAACCCGCTCCTGCTCCTGCCCAAAAGACTCCCGCTCCTGCAATGCAGCCTTCGGTTGCTACGGTACAGGCAGCACCTGCTCCCGCAGTAGAGAGCACGCCTGCCATGAGCGATGATGCCATCGTCGCCGCCATTACCGCTGCACTGGCAGTGTATCTGGAAGCGCAGGGCACCAAAGCCCCCACCGTCAACGGCTTCAGAGTCGTATCCTTCAAGAAAGTGGGCACTGCCGCTCACTGGAATCAAAACTGAGCTTAGTTCGCATTCGTCGAAAGAAAGGAATTTATCATGAGAAAATTCAATGTTACCGTCAACGGTGCCGTATATGAAGTTGAAGTGGAAGAGGTTGCCGCTCTTGCCGCTTCCGCCCCCGCTCCCGTAGCCGCTCCTAAGGCTGCTCCCGCTCCTGCCGCCGCTCCCAAAGCTGCCGCTCCTGCTCCCGCCGCTACCGGCGCAGTCGCCATCAAGGCTCCCATGCCCGGCACTATCCTGGACGTAAAGGTATCCGTAGGTGCCCCCGTCAAGAAGGGCGATATCGTAGCCATTCTGGAAGCCATGAAGATGGAGAACGAAATCTTCGCTCCCCAGGACGGCGTCATTGCCACCGTCAATGTCAGCAAGGGCTCTACCGTCAGCGCTGACGATCTGCTCGTTTCCCTCAATTGATCGCATTGCGTTCAGAAACGAAAGGCTGACGTATGAATCTTACCGAAACAATTATCAACTTTCTGGAGTCTACCGGCATCGGTCAGTTCATGAAGCAGATGGGCGGCATCGACGTGCTGAAGTACGTTGCAATGTACGCCATCGTGATCGTGCTTTATTATCTCGCGATCGTGAAAAAGTTCGAACCGCTGCTCCTGATTCCCATCGCAACCGGTATGCTCCTTGCCAACCTGCCCGGTGCAAATCTGTTCCATATGGATCTGTTTATCAACGACACGGGTGCGCATTGGAACATTCAGCAGGTGATCGAGGAAGGCGGTCTGGTCGACTTCCTGTACATCGGTGTTAAAACCGGTATTTATCCCTCGCTGATCTTCATCGGCATCGGTGCAATGACCGACTTTACTCCGCTGATCGCCAACCCCAAGTATCTTCTCATCGGTGCAGGCGCCCAGCTGGGCGTATTCGTCGCCTATTCGGGCGCACTGCTGTTGGGCTTTTCTCCCGAAGAAGCAGCTTCCATCGGTATCATCGGCGGCGCAGACGGTCCCACGGCAATTCTGGTGACTAAAACGCTGGCACCCCATCTCCTTGGTGCCATTGCCATTGCCGCGTACAGCTATATGGCGCTGATCCCCATGATCCAGCCTCCCTTTATGAAGCTTCTGACTACCCAAAAGGAACGCACCATACATATGCCTGAGCTCCGCAAAGTATCCAGAACCGAGAAGATCGTCTTCCCCATTTTGGTTACCGCCGTAGTGACCTTGGTGGTTCCCACCGCCGCACCGCTGATCGGCTGTCTGATGTTCGGTAATCTGCTGAACGTCTGCGGCGTGACCGATCGCCTCTCCAAGACCGCGCAGAACGGTATGATCAACGTGGTTACGATCTTTTTGGGCATTTCGGTCGGTGCGACTGCTTCGGCAGAAAAATTCCTGAAATGGGAGACCATCTTCATCATTCTGCTGGGTCTGACGGCATTCCTCATTTCCACCTGCGGCGGTCTGATCACCGCGAAGGTGATGAACGTGGTCACCGGCGGAAAGGTCAACCCCCTCATCGGTTCTGCGGGCGTATCCGCTGTTCCTATGGCGGCGCGCGTATCCCAGATTGAGGGACAGAAGGCGGATCCTTCCAACTTCCTTCTGATGCACGCAATGGGCCCCAATGTTGCCGGCGTCATTGGCTCTGCCGTTGCCGCAGGCGTACTGCTCTCCATCTTCGGAGCAGCCTAACATCTATATTTAGAGAAAGAAGAATAAGTTATGGCTAAAGTGAAAATTACAGAAACAGTCCTCCGTGACGCACATCAGTCTTTGATCGCGACCCGTATGACCACCGAGGAAATGCTGCCCATTCTGGAAAAGATGGATGCGGTCGGCTATCACTCCATCGAGGCATGGGGCGGCGCAACCTTCGATGCCTGCCTTCGCTTCCTCAACGAAGATCCTTGGGAGAGACTCCGCAAGATCCGCGATAAGGTAAAGAATACCAACCTCCAGATGCTGTTCCGTGGACAGAACATCCTCGGTTACCGTCACTATGCAGACGATGTAGTCGAATACTTCGTTCAGAAGTCTGTCGCTAACGGTATCAATATCATCCGTATTTTCGACGCGCTGAACGATCCCCGCAATCTGGAAACCACCATCCGTGCCACCAACAAAGAGGGCGGTCATGTACAGGTAGCCATCTCCTACACCACAGGTCCCTGCTACACCACCGAATATTTCGTGGACTACACCCGCCAGCTGGTGAACATGGGTACCAACTCCATCTGCATCAAGGATATGTCTGGGCTTTTGAAGCCCTACGATGCAGAGGTGCTGGTCAAGGCACTGAAAAAAGAATTTCCCGACCTTCCCATTGAGTTGCACACTCACTCCACCGCAGGTCTGGCTTCCATGACTCTGCTGAAGGCCATCGAAGCAGGCTGTGACATCGTGGACACTGCCATGTCTCCTCTGGCGTTGGGTACTTCACAGCCCGCCACCGAGCCGCTGGTTGCCGCTCTGCAGGGTACTCCCTACGATACCGGTCTGGATCTGGCAAAACTGGATGAGATCAGCCGTTACTTCACGCCCCTGAGGGAGAAGTATCTGGCAAGCGGTCTGCTGGATCCTAAGGTGCTGGCGGTCAACACCAACGCACTGCTGTATCAGGTTCCCGGCGGAATGCTGTCCAACCTAATCTCTCAGCTCAAGCAGGCAGGAAAGTCCGACAAACTGACCGAAGTGCTGGAAGAAGTACCGAGAGTTCGTGCAGACGCAGGTTATCCTCCTCTGGTAACCCCCTCTTCCCAGATCGTAGGTACGCAAGCGGTGTACAATGTCATCATGGGTGAGCGTTACAAGATGGTCACCAAGGAGTTTAAGGGCGTGATCAAGGGCGAGTACGGTAAGACTCCCATGCCTGTTGATCCCGAGTTCCAGAAGAAGATCATCGGCAGTGAAGAGCCCATCACCTGCCGTCCCGCAGATCTGATTCCTCCCGAACTGGACACCATCCGTGCCAAGGCAGCCGATTATATCGAGCAGGAAGAGGACGTACTCAGCTACGCGCTCTTCGAGCAGGTTGCGACCAAGTTCTTCGAGAACCGCCGCGCGGCAAAGCTTGGTCTGGACACTGAAAACTCCGATCCCGCCAAGAAGATCCACACCGTCTGAGCAAAATGAATCCCGACAGCAAGGAGCGCAGTCCGTTCCTTGCTGTTTTTGCATCCGAGCGTAGGGATGCCCGAATGTATTCCGCAGATACATCTGCCGGCGAGTGGTATCACACCGTGCAGGGAAGGGTATCTATAAGCGCTCGGCTGAGCGCGGACGATTCCCCAAATCAGTCCGCCCAAACGATAGAACGGGCATATCTACGGCAGATTTTCCCCGAAAAATGGAAAAGTCTGCCGAAAACACTTGCAAGTTTTCGAGAAATGTGCTACAATACAATCAAATGAACGATGAAACGGAGTGACCGCAGTGGAACCCAAACTGGCGATTGCAGGCTACGCCTGCACCGAAACGATCCTGCACGTCACCGCTCTGCCCGATCTGGGCGGACGCGTGACCGAAGATAAGTACCTCACCCGCCCCGGCGGAAGAGCGGGCAACGCCGCCATTGCCGCCTCCCGACTGGGTGCTACCGCCTCGCTTTGTGCGATGCTGGGTGACGATGCGGAGGGCAGACGGCTCTTTAATTTTTACGCCGACAATCAGGTGGAAGTACAGTATCTGAAATTCTCCCACGAAAAGCGAACGGGAATCGAATATCTGCTTCACGAGACCTATTGCGATGCCTCCAGGCGGCTGGTCTATCCCGGTGCCGCAGAGGATCTGACCATGGGGCAGATTTCCTCTGCGCTGAACGGCTTCCCGGCAGGATTCTATCTCACCACCGAACTGCCTTTTGAACTGGTCAATCAAGCCGCGCGGATGGCGGTTACCAAGGGCGTTCCCGTATTTTTGGACGCCCTTCCGGTCAACTCCCGAATGGCGTGGGAACAGCTTCCTGCCTTGGAACTGTTTATCATTGATCGCACCGCTGCAGAGACGGTTGCCATGTGCGGCAAACTCAACGTAGAGAACTGCCTGCGGGCGGCGGTCGCCATTTCCAAGCGGGTGCAGGCAAAGTATTACGTCATCCGCCTGCCCGGTCAGGGCTTCTTCGTGTACGACGGCAAGTATCATAACGTCATCGCGCCCGAAGGTGTGCTGACCGCTCCCGGAAAGACGGTCTGTCCTGTGGATACCGAAGGTGCGGCATTGGCGGCATCCTATATCCTTACCGGAGACATCCGCCGTGCCTGCACCATTGCCGCCATAGGCTCCCGTTTGGCGCGGGAGAATCGGGGCATCACCATTGCAACCCGCGAGCAGATTCTCGATTACTGCCGCACGCACGATCTTACGTTAAAACGATAAGGAAAACACCATGAATATTCTAAAAACAGAGGGAACTTTTCCCTCATCCAACGGTATCTCCACGGTGCATTACACCGTCTGGACACCCGATTGTACCCCCGTGGCGATGGTGCAGCTGTCCCATGGAATGTGTGAGTATATAGACCGCTACGATGCTACCGCCCGCGCGCTGTGCCGGCAGGGATGTGTTGTTTTCGGCAACGATCACATCGGTCACGGCAGATCAGTGGCGACCAATGATGACCTGGGCTATTTTGCCCCCGAGGACGGCGATCTGTATTTGGTGCGCGATCTTGCAACCATGAACCGATTGATGAAAGAGAAGTACCGTACACTGCCCACCGTTCTTTTGGGACACAGCTTCGGCAGTTTTCTCGCCCGGGCATATCTGATGGGACACGCAGACAGCATAGACGGTCTGATCCTGTCGGGCACGTCCGCAGGAAAGCAACCGCTGGGGGTGGCAATGAAACTGGCAAAATTCATCGCCAAGCGAAAGGGCGATCATTACCGCAGTCCCTTGCTCGACAAGCTGGCGTTCGGCAGTTACAACAAACGCTTTAAGCCAAAGAACGGAAAGCCAAGCGGACACGAGTGGGTCACCTCGGATACGGAGGAACTGAACGACTACGGAAACGATCCCAAATGCAATTTTGTCTTCACCGTGCAGGGCTTTTACGATCTCTTCACCGTCCTTTCCTTCGTCAACTCAGAGGAATGGTACGAGAAAGTTCCCAAAGGGCTTCCGATCTTCTTGATGAGCGGAGGAGAAGATCCTGTCGGGCAGTACGGCAAGGACATTCCCGCCATCGCTGAAGCCCTGCTGGATATGGATGCCAGCGATGTGACCTATAAACTCTACCCGGGAGAACGGCACGAGCCGCTGACCGGCATCTGCAGAGAGGAAGCCCGCGCCGACGTGATCGCATTTGTGGAGCGGGTGATCGACGGCGTCAGAGAAGCCCGCAGTACGGCATTTCGGGGCTTTGACGCGCGATAAGGAGGAACCTGATTCATGCGAATTTTAGGAATAGATTTGGGCGACGTCCGCACGGGACTTGCACTTTCGGACGAGTCTTGCTTTTTGGCAAGCGGGATCGGAACCTTTACCGCATATACCGAAGAAAAGGCAATAGAGCAGATCCTCGCCGCCATCCGCACTCATCGGGTGGAGGAAATCGTGATAGGCAATCCTGTCAACATGAACGGTACCTGCGGCGAGCGAAGTCAGAAGGTGAAAGCCTTTGCCGAAAAGCTCAGAGAGGCATCGGGACTGACCGTAACGTTGTTCGACGAGCGATGCACCACCATGCAGGCACATACTATTCTCAGTTTTACCGATACTCGCGGCAAAAAGCGCAAAAATACCGTGGATACGCTGTCGGCAGAGATTATATTGCAGAATTATTTGGATCAGCGAAAGAAGGGTTAACTGACGGTTATGCGAAAGATCTTCTTCGGCTCACCGATACGCTACCTCGATTGCGCCGACTGAAACTTTCGGTGAATGAATCAAGTCAAATCCGCTTTTCCGCCATGGGGAGAGCGGATTTCTTATTATCCTCTGCATAAACCGACAGCGGTCGGGCAATCCTCTTTTCACTGACAAAGTAAGGAGCGATGGTCGGATGAAAAGTATGAAAAAGATTTGGATTTGCTCGCTGGCGTTTCTTTTGCTGGTGACGGGCTATTCTGCGTGGGAACTGGCGGCGGATGCCTCGGAGATTTATAACGGCGTGATCCGTCTGCACATTTTGGCGGCATCTGACAGCGAGGAGGATCAGTCGCTGAAACTGACCGTGCGGGATGCCCTGCTGGAGCAGGTCGGCAGGTGGACGGCAGAAGTGACCGACAAGGCAAGCGGGGAAGCGATCTTGCGGGAGCGGCTGGCGGAGGTGGAGTCAATCGCCGAGGACACCCTCGCCAAGGAGGGACATCCTTGCGACGTGACGGTGACACTCACCACCGAATATTATCCCACCCGCACCTATGATGGCGTTCGTCTGCCTGCGGGGGAATATACCTCTTTGCAGGTGAAGCTCGGCGCGGCAGAAGGGAAGAACTGGTGGTGCGTGCTTTTCCCCAAACTCTGCACGTCTACTGCCAAAGCGGAGGAAGCCATGGCGGAGACAGGCTTTACCAAAAGTCAGATCCGCCTGCTGACCGAGGAGGATGATCCCCGCTATACCGTGCGGTTTCGGATTGTAGAGGGAATCTCAAAACTGGGACGGTCGCTGAAGGAGATGTTCGGATGAAGGGAACGCTGCTGAAGGGTGCCAGCCGTCGGATGGTGGTGGTGCGCAGTCGGGACAGCAAACTGTTCGAGGAGGCGCATTTCATCCTGCGGGAGGAAGCGGCAGATCCGACCCTGCCCGATCTGCTGGCGGAGGCTAATCGAATCGTGGAGAAAAGCCATTTTCCGACTCCCCGCCGCACCGCTTGGAGAAAGGGCTATTCCTTCGCGGCGGGAGTTTTCGCGGGAGCAATCGCAGAGGCACTTGGACTGGCGGTCTATTTCCTTTGCCGCTGAACAGATGCTATGTTAACATTCTGTTCGTATATCGTACAAAAAAAATTCATATAAATGTGCTATACTATTACTGATTTCGAGTGACCGTGTATTTTCCCATATGAAGCAGATTTTGCCGTACAGGACCGCCTGCTGGACGGCGAACTGCTTGAGAGCAGCAGCGAAGTGACGCTGTTGCTCCTTTTCCGGCGATTTACATTCATGAGGCCTTCTGTCGGTTAGAAAAGGCCTTTTTCCTACTTGAACGCATTTTTCATTATATGAAAGGACATTATATGGCTAAAAAAACCAAAAACGACAAAAAAGTGAAGGTCGCGTTTCTTGGCGGTCTGGAAGAGATCGGAAAGAATATCTGCGTCATTGAATGTGACGACGACATTATCGTCGTAGACTGCGGTCTGGGCTTCCCCGATGACGATATGTTCGGCATCGATCTGGTCATCCCCGACTTTACCTATCTGGAGAAAAACGTGGATCGCATCCGCGGTGTCTTTCTGACCCACGGTCACGAAGACCACATCGGCGGCATTCCCTATCTGCTTCGTACCATGAATCTGCCCATCTACGGAACCCGCCTGACGCTGGGAATCATCGAAAACAAACTGATGGAGCATCGTCTGGATTTTGAACCCGAACTCCACTGCGTTCACGCAGGAGATGTGATCAAAGCGGGCTCTTTCTCCGTGGAGTTTATCCGCGTGAACCACTCCATCGCCGATGCCTGCTGTCTGGCGATCCGCACGCCCGTGGGCATTTTCCTGCACACCGGCGACTTCAAACTGGATCTGACCCCCATCGAGGGCGATGTGATGGACATCTCCCGTCTGGGTCAACTGGGCAAGGAAGGCGTACAACTGCTCCTTTGTGAGTCCACCAATGCTGAGCGTTCGGGCTACACTCCCTCCGAAAAGATTGTCGGCAACTCGCTGGACGGCATTTTCCTGAAGAACCGTGACAAACGGATCGTCATCGCCACCTTCTCCTCTAATGTACACCGCGTTCAGCAGATCATCAACGCCAGCGTGGCTTACGGCAGAAAGGTCGCCGTCACGGGACGGAGTATGATCAATATCGTCCGTGCGGCGCAGGATCTTGACTATATGCACATTCCGGACGGAACGCTGATCGACGTTTCCGAACTGAAGCGGTACAATCCCGAAAAGGTGACCATCATCACCACGGGCAGTCAGGGCGAGCCTATGTCCGGCCTTTATCGAATGGCGTTTGCCGAGCATGATAAGGTGGAACTTGGCTTCAAGGATCTGGTGGTCTTCTCTGCATCCGCCATTCCCGGTAACGAGAAACTGGTGGATAAACTTATCAACGAGTTCACCAAGCGGGGCGTTTCGGTTTTCCGGGACAGCACCGTGGAGGTTCATGTCTCCGGTCACGCTTGTCAGGAAGAGATCAAACTGATGTTGGCGTTGACCAAACCCAAGTTCTTTATGCCCATCCACGGCGAGAACCGCCATCTGGCGGCGAACCGCGAGATCGCCAAAACCATGGGCGTGCCTGCTGACAACATTTTCGTGGGCGAGATAGGCAAGGTGCTGGAGGTAGGTGCCAAGGAAGCCAAGTGGAATGGCGTCATTCCTGCAGGTAAAGTGCTGATCGACGGTTACGGCATCGGCGACGTGGGCAATATCGTGCTTCGCGACCGCCGCCATCTGGCGGAAGACGGTATTATCGTAGTGGTTTGCACCATGTCTTCCGACGGCTCCCAGCTGCTTTCGGGTCCCGACATCGTCTCCCGCGGCTTCGTTTACGTGCGCGAATCCGAGGAACTGATGGAGGATTTGCGGCAGATCGCGGCAGAAGCGGTGGATGAGTGCCTCGACCGCGGCTATTCCGAATGGAATCAGATCAAGAATCTGGTGAAGGACGATCTGTCCCGCTTCATCTATCAGCGGACCAAGCGCAGACCGATGATCCTGCCGATCATTATGGAAGTATA
>JBJDZI010000039.1:0-17035 GCA_051867925.1 Eubacteriales bacterium | reverse complement strand
CTCTTGATTTTCTGAAAGACTTTTTCGACAGACTGAAAGGCGGCAAATCCTTGCCGCCCTAATAGGTTTGTGTTTGATTTCGACGAAGTCACAGCCAAGGAAGAGAGTGGGATGTCGGAGCAACGATCCAACTTCCTTGGCTCTTGGCTCTGCGAACATATCAGTTCACCCCGGTAGAGTGAGAGTAATCTCCGTGTATTCCATCACCATTTCGTAGATGAAGGTGCCCACATCGTCGGTGGTGGTCATGTAGAGGTAGTAGGTGTCGCCGCTTTGCATCAGATAGGCGGTCATGCTATCCCAGTTACTGCCGAAGAAGGAGAGCATCTCCTCCTCCTTCATCACGCAACGCCCGGTTTCGGGGTCGTATGCATTGTAGGTGTCGGAGGAAAACAGCCAATCGATGCGGCTGCTCATCCCCTCGATGGAAAATGCCTGATCCAGACAGGCATCCCAGTCGGGGATGGTTTCCGCCACAGACACACTCTCCCAATCGCCGTTATCCTTCTGCTCGTAGCCCAGCGCGGTGCGCAGATCGTAGTAATAGACGCTTTGCTCGTCGTTGTCCGCAAGGGATGCCTTCACCAGATCGCCGTCTTTTTCCACCACGATGGATTCGGTGATGTCCACAGTCCCGTCCTTCTCCACCTCGGTGTAAATCACGGTCAGCCGGACATCCTCGGCATTGGTCAAGAGGAGAAAGACCTCTTCGGGAGTATAGGGTTCGGAGCCAATGCTGGCAGGAGGCTCTTCACCGTTGGGAATCCCGGAGGACGGCTCTTTTTTGCATCCCGACAGGAGGGTGCAGATCAAGAGAGCGCAGAGCAAGAGCGCACAGAGTAATAGCGCACGGAGTGCGCAGGCGGTCGGTTTGTGCAGTCGTTTCATGGGAAAATCCTTTCGTGGGGAGTCATTGGGCGTTGCCGCCCTCGTCTGAAGCCTCGGGCGTATCGTCGGGCAGGGGGGCGCCGCTGCTTGGCGACTGTTCGGAATCGTAAGTGGGCATTGCCACGCCGACCTTGCGGAAGATCACCTTGGTGGTCATGGTGACGGTGTTGCCCGCCTCTTTGGTCACCACTTGGAAGGTGTAGGTGTCGCCGTCGGCGGTCATTTGTCCCGAAACCGTGGCGGTGGTGCTGTCGATGGCGGTGAGAATCGACTCTTTGAGCATGGTGTACTTGCCGCCGCTGACGCTATAATGGTCGCTGTCAAAGAGTAGCTTAGTCAGCGTGCAGTTTTCGATCAAAGCCGCAATGCTGATGTCCTCCGATTCTTCCAGAACATACCAACTTTCCCCGCTGGGGGCAAGGCAAATGTTCTTCCCCAAATCGTAGTAGATTACCGTGGAGGCATCGTAGGTGTCGTCCTCGGCATCCTGCGCCACCGAGTAGCGGATGACGTTGCCATCCTTTTCCAGCATATAGGTCATGGTAACGGTAGCTCCGGTCACCTTGCGATCCATCACATTGATGAAGACGAAATCCTCCGCCTGCAGGAGCGTGTCGTAGACCTGGGCGGGGTTCAGCGCGCTGTCAGCACTGCCGCCGTCATCGGTGACGGCTTCCGGGAGGTCGCCGCAAGCGGCAAACAGAGGGGCGGTCAGCAAAAGTCCTGCCATCAGCAAGGGGAGCAGTTTGCTCGATTTCATCATCACAGCCATCCTTTTTGTAAATAATAGGGGATCTGTTCTCAGTATAGCACCAAGCGCGCCGTTTGTCAAGAAAAAACGCGAAAAACAGCATCGCGTCGCCATCTGCCGCCGATAAGAAAACGCACGCTGCCCAAAACGAAAAACCGACGATGCCATTCGTGTCATCGTCGGCTTCAAAAAGTCAGCGCGGATCGCCCTCAACCTTCAGCAGGTCGGAGAGGCGCACGCTGTCCAAATAATCGCTAATCAGTCCGTGCAGGTGCGTCCACATGGGGAGCGTGCGGCAATCCTCCCGCTTTTCACAAAGGGGCGCGTCGCATTCCAGACAGGAGACGGGCGCCAGATCCCCTTCGGTCAGCCGAAGGATCTCCCCGATCCGATACTCCTCGGGTCTGCGGGTCAGACGGTAGCCGCCGCCTTTGCCCTGAATGCCTTCTACGATTCCGTTCTGGGTCAGCACGGGCAGAATCCGCTCTAAATATTTCAGCGAGATTCCCTGCCGCTCTGCGATCTTTTTCATGGCAATGTACTCTCCGTTTGAGTTTTCCGCAAGATCGATCATCACGCGCAGAGCGTACCGTCCTCTGGTGGATATGATCATAAACTCCCTCCCGATTCGGATGATTAACCTTGATTGTAGCACAGTTCTCCGAGAAAATCAAGGGTTTTCCGGAAAATAATCACGCACGCGGCAAAATCACGCCCCCGCCCAGAACCGTGTCCCCGTCGTACAGAACAGCTGCCTGCCCCGGCGTGATCGCCCGCCGCGGACGGTCAAAGCGGATCTGCACCCTGCGCTCGTTCAAAGGCGTGACTGTCGCCCATTCCTCGGGCTGACGGTAGCGCACCTTCACCTGACAACGAAACTCGGTTTGCGGAGCCGTCCCTGCAATCCAATGGAAACCGCCCGCCACCGCGTCGGTGGCATACAACTCCCGCTCCCTGCAAAGGGTGACGGTGTTGTCGGCGGCGTTGATCCGCTGAACGTACATCGGCTCTCCGAAGGACAGACCAAGCCCTTTGCGCTGACCTACGGTGTAGCGGACGATGCCCCGATGTCTGCCCAGCACCGCTCCGTCGGTGGACACAAAATCTCCTGCGGGATAGTTTTTTTTCGTGTAACGCTCCAAAAAAGCGGCGTAATCCCCGTCCGGCACGAAACAGATGTCCTGACTGTCGGGCTTTTGGGCGTTGCCAAAGCCCCTTTCCAGCGCGATCTGCCGCACCTCGCTTTTTTGCAGACTCCCCAGCGGGAAGAGCGTGTGCGCAAGCTGCTCTTGGGTCAGAGAATATAACACATAGCTTTGATCCTTGCTCGCGTCAGCGGCTTTTTTCAGCAAATATCGACCGTTTTTCTCCTCAATGCGGGCGTAATGCCCTGTCACCACGGCGTCACAGCCCAAAATCTTTGCCCGCTGATAGAGTTTGTCGAATTTCATATAGCGGTTGCAGTCGATGCAGGGATTGGGCGTGAGCCCGGTCTCATAGGATCGCACGAAGGGCTCGATGACATTCACCCGAAAACTGTCGGTAAAATTGAACACGTAGTAGGGCATCCCCAGCCGATAGGCGACGCTTCGCGCGTCCTCCACATCCTCCAGCGCGCAACAGGTGCGGCGTGCGCCACGCCCCACGTCCTCGTTGGCGTATAGCTTCATGGTACAGCCGATGCAGTCGTACCCCTTTGCCTTTGTCAGATAGGCGGCAACGCTGCTGTCCACGCCCCCGCTCATGGCGACAAGTGCTTTCACCGGTCCCCGCAATGCCCGCAGCTTTCGCAGTCAGGGAAGAGTCCCCGATCGTACGCAATGCCGTTTTTGTCGTAATAGTCCTTCAGCGCTGCCTTGATGGCTTCTTCCGCCAGCACGGAGCAATGGAGCTTGTGGGCGGGCAGACCGTCCAGTGCCTCTGCCACCGCTTTGTTAGTCAGCGCCAGCGCTTCGGAGACAGGCTTTCCCTTGATCAGTTCGGTCGCCATGGAGCTGGAAGCGATGGCGGAACCGCATCCGAAGGTCTCGAACTTCACATCGACGATCACGTCGTTTTCGATTTTCAGATAGATCTTCATAATGTCGCCGCATTTGGCGTTTCCCACCTCACCGATGCCGTCGGCGTTGTCGATGACCCCCACGTTGCGGGGATTTCGGAAGTGATCCATTACTTTTTCGCTGTATAATGCCATAATTTTCCCTCATTTCGTAATAAACGGTTTCTTTCCGCTGACCAGATCCCGCCAGATGGGGGAGATGGAGCGCAGATATTCTACAACCTCCTGCACCGCACGGATGGTGTATTCGATCTCCTCGGGGGTGTTCTCCTCCGACAGACTGAGCCGCAGGGAGCCGTGGGCGATGTCGTGGACTCTGCCGATGGCAAGCAGCACGTGGCTGGGATCCAGCGATCCCGAGGTGCAAGCCGAGCCGGAGGATGCGGCGATCCCCTTGTCGTCCAGCAGTAGAAGGAGCGATTCGCCCTCGATCCCCTCAAAGCAGAAGTTCACGTTGCCGGGCAGGCGGTGGAGCGGATCGCCGTTGAGAACGGCGTGGGGAATCCGGGACAGCCCCTCGATGAGCCGATCCCGCAGAGCGGTCAGTTTGGCGGTATGCTCGTCCATGTGGGCAATGGCTTCCTCCAGCGCCGCCGCCATCCCACGGATGGCGGGGATGTTTTCGGTGCCTGCCCGCTTGCCACGCTCCTGGGCACCGCCCTCGATGAGACTCGACAGCGCGATGCCCCGCTTGGCGTAAAGAACGCCGATTCCCTTGGGACCGTGGAATTTGTGGGCAGAGAGCGACAGAAGATCAATGTTCTGCTCTCTGACCCGAATGGGCAGATGCCCTGCCGCCTGCACGGCGTCGGTGTGGAAGAGCACGCCCTTTTCCCGACAGAGGGCACCGATCTTTTCGATGGGCTGGATGGTGCCGATCTCGTTGTTGGCGTACATCACGGTTACCAGACAAGTGTCGGGACGGATGGCATCCGCCACCTCTTCGGCGGTGATCAGCCCGTTTTCGTGCACGTCCAGCAGAGTGATCTCAAAGCCCTGCTTTTGGAGCGTGTTTAGCGTATGCAGAACGGCGTGATGCTCGAAGGCGGTGGAGACGATGTGCTTTTTTCCCTTCCGCTCGCCCAGCCGCGCCGCCGAGAGGATGGCTTGGTTGTCAGCTTCACTGCCGCCCGAGGTGAAGGTGATCTCCCGCGCCTCGCAGCCGAGACAGCGGGCGATCCGCTCCCGGGCATCGGTGAGGGCATCGCACGCCTCCTGCCCGACAGAGTGCAGGCTGGAGGGATTGCCGTAGATCCGATCCATGTAAGGGAGCATCGCCTCGATGGCAGTCCTGCTCATTTTGGTGGTGGCGGCGTTATCAAGATAGATTTGCATAGGTTTCTCCTTTTTGCGCCTCTTCGGCGGCTCGCATAGCCAAGATGGTGCGGGTGATCAGCTCGTCCAGCGTCCAGCCCAGCATCTCAGCCCCCCGTTCTATGACCGCGCGGGAGCATCCTGCGGCGAAATTGGGGTTCTTGTATTTTTTCTTCACGGATTTCAGCTCCAGATCCCGAACGCTCCCGGAGGGGCGCAGGATCGCCACGGCACCGATGAGCCCGGTCAGCTCGTCGATGGCGTACAGCACTTTTTCCATTTCATGTTCGGGCTTCACGTCCACGGTCAGCCCGTAGCCGTGGCTGGCGGTGGCGTGAACGATCCGCTCGTCCACACCCTGCGCCCGCAAAATTTCCTGCTCCCGGATGCAATGCTGATCGGGATACTGTTCGAAGTCCAGATCGTGGAGGATTCCCACCGTCTCCCAGAAATCGGCTTCTTCGCCGTAGCCCAGTTCTTCTGCGAACCGGCGCAGTACGCGCCCCACCGTTTGTGCGTGGCTTCGATGGAACTGTCCTTGATTGTATTGGCAAAAAAGCGCATAGGCCTCTGCCCTGGTTGGTATCATTGTTTCCCTCCGTCCTCTTCACTAATCACTCTCGGCAGAAATTTACGCATAAGCACCGGCACCCGCAAAAGACGGATGCCGGTACGGTGCAATGGATCATGCTTCATCCGCAAACAGCGGGGTGGACAGATAGCGGTCGCCCGTGTCGGGGAGCAGAACTACAATGGTCTTGCCCTCGTTTTCGGGGCGTTTCGCCAATTCTATCGCTGCGAAGGTGGCGGCACCCGAGGAGATGCCCACCAGCACGCCCTCGCTTCTGCCGATGAGTTTGCCTGTGGAAAGGGCGTCCTCGTTGGTGACGGGCAGGATCTCGTCGTAAATGTCGGTGTTCAGTACGGCGGGGATAAATCCCGCGCCGATGCCTTGAATCTTGTGGGGACCTGCAATACCGGTGGACAGCACTGCCGAGGAGGCGGGTTCCACTGCTACTACCTGCACGGTAGGCTTTTTCGATTTCAGATATTCGCCCACGCCGGTGACGGTTCCGCCCGTGCCTACGCCTGCTACGAAGATGTCCACCGTGCCGTCGGTGTCCTCATAAATCTCGGGTCCCGTGGTGGCGCGGTGCGCGGCGGGATTGGCGGGGTTCACGAATTGCCCGGGGATGAAGCTGTTGGGGATTTGCGCCGCCAGTTCTTCTGCTTTGGCGATGGCGCCCTTCATGCCCTTGGTACCCTCGGTGAGCACCAGCTGAGCTCCGTAAGCCTTCATCAGTTGTCTGCGTTCCACCGACATGGTTTCGGGCATCACGATGATGATGCGGTAGCCTCTGGCGGCGGCGACCGATGCCAGCCCGATGCCCGTGTTGCCCGAGGTTGGCTCGATGATCACCGAGCCGGGCTTCAGTTTTCCGGAAGCCTCTGCCTCGTCGATCATCGCTTTGGCGATGCGGTCTTTGACCGATCCTGCGGGGTTGAAATATTCCAGTTTCGCCAGAATCTTTGCCTTCAGACCGAAGGTCTTCTCGATATTCGTCAGCTCCAAAAGGGGCGTTTTGCCGATCAGATCGGCAGCGCTATGATAAATGTTCATCTCGTATCTCCTGCTTGCTCAAGCGTTTTCTCGGTTGCAATCTCAGCCGATGGCATCAAAGCCCTTTTGCAGATCGGCGAGGATGTCGTCAATATGCTCGGTGCCGATGGAAAGGCGGACGGTGTTGGGGTGGATGCCCTGATCTGCCAGTTCTTCCTCGGTCAGCTGGCTGTGGGTGGTAGTGGCGGGATGGATCACCAGACTCTTCACGTCTGCCACGTTGGCAAGGAGAGAGAAGATTTCCAGACTGTCAATGAACTTGTGGGCTTCGGCAACGCCGCCCTTGATCTCGAAGGTGAAGATGGATCCGCCGCCGTTCGGGAAATATTTCTGATAAAGTCCGTGATCGGGGTGATCGGGCAGGGAAGGATGGTTGACCTTTTCCACCTTGGGATGATTTTTCAGAAATTCGATGACCTTCTTGGTGTTCTCGGCGTGGCGATCCAGCCGCAGGGAGAGGGTTTCGGTGCCTTGCAGGAGCAGAAAGGCGGCGAAGGGAGAAATGGTGGCACCGGTATCGCGGAGCAGGATCGCCCGAATGTAGGTGACGAAGGCGGCATCCCCTGCGGCTTTCACAAAGGAAATGCCGTGGTAGGAGGGATTGGGTTCGGCGATAGCGGGATACTTGCCCGACGCCGCCCAGTCGAATTTGCCCGCGTCCACGATGACGCCGCCCAAGGTAGTGCCGTGACCGCCGATGAATTTGGTTGCGGAGTGAACCACCAGATCGGCACCGTGTTCGATAGGGCGGATCAGATAGGGCGTGCCGAAGGTGTTGTCTACCACCAGCGGCAGACCGTGGCGATGGGCAAGCTCTGCCAGCGCGTCGATGTCGGGGATGTCGCAGTTGGGATTGCCCAGCGTCTCGATGTAGATAGCGCGGGTGTTCTCCCGAATCGCCGCTTCTACCTCAGAGAGGTCGTGGATGTTTACAAAGTCGGCGGTGATGCCGAAGTTCGGCAGAGTGTGCGCCAGCAGATTGTAACTGCCGCCGTAGATGGTTTTCTGGGCGACGATATGACCGCCGTTCTGTCCCAGCGCTTGGAGGGTATAGGTGATGGCGGCGGCACCCGATGCGGTAGCCAGTGCCGCAACACCGCCTTCCAGCGCGGCGATGCGCTTTTCAAACACGTCCTGAGTGGAGTTGGTCAGTCTGCCGTAGATGTTTCCCGCATCGGAGAGACCGAATCGGGCGGCGGCATGAGCACAGTCGTGGAAGACGTAGGAGGTGGTGGCGTAGATGGGCACCGCACGGGCGTCGGTGGCGGGATCGGGCTGTTCCTGCCCGACGTGAAGCTGAAGCGTTTCAAATTTATACTGATTAGACATGGTAATATTTCCTTTCGAATTGAAAAATGTTTGATGGGTTTGGTTTTTGAAAAATTATCGACACCGTCAACACATTCGTCCGAATCGGAAATTGGCTCTGACTAATGATTCAAAGTAGTTTGGCATGACTTTCTCCTGCTGTATTGCATACCTACGAGGTAGGTATTTGTATTATAGCAGTTGTTACCTACCTTGTCAATAGGTTTTTAAATTTTTTTCAAAAAAAAATTCGGGATCCTACGCTGTGCGTAAGATCCCGAGGGAACGTTGGTATAGGTTATCCTTCTTTTGCGATCATATTTTCGGTTGCGGGGACTGCCTCTTTGGGCTTATCCGCTCAGTTATCCCCTGCAAATCCACCGATCAGATCTTTCAGAGCCACTTTCGGGACATCGGAAAGGTCGGGGATGTCGATCCTATCGGCGTTGTCGAAATCGGAGTAGGAGACGGCAATTTCAAGATAAGCGGCAACCGTACCTGCCTTGTCTTCGCCCATCATCTCCAGAATCTCGTCTATGTTCATGTTCATGGACAGGAATAACTGTATCTCGGTGATACAGAAGTCCTTGGAAATGGATATCTCGATCTCGACCCCGCCCAGACAGATATCCAGATCCTCCTGTATCTTATCGTAGATAGCAGAGTCCAGCAAACCGTTGCCGTCCTTCAAGCCGGAGACGGTCAGGAAATAGCCGTCATCGGTGGAGTAGAGTTTGAAGGACTCAAAGTCGGCGGAATGGAGACCGTCCGTCCCGATCATCATATCCGACAGAAGTTCCGGCATCTCTGCGTTCATGTCGGCGTACGCTTTTTCACCGGCGGTTTCCAGATAGAAGATTGCATCGTCATAATAATTGATGACGGCAGTACTGTCGGGTGGGATCAGGATCGTGGATTCACTGAAATAGCGTTTGCCTGCTGCGTCCACAACGGCGTTGAGTTCTGCCGTTACGGCGGCGTACATTCCCTCCCCGGATATATCCATTTGCATTGCGGTGTCCATAGAGAAACTCTTCAGCCGGCTCATTCTTTCGGTCACCTTTTGGAATACGTTCTCTTGGGCAAGCGGATCGGTGATCTCGCCGTTGGGATCATCAGTGGGATCATGGGTGGTTTCTGCGGCAGAGGTAGTGTCTGCGGCAGCAGTAGTGACAAGCCCATCGTCTTTGTGGCAGGAAAGCAGACAAGTCCAGCAGAGCAGACCTGCCAGCAGAAGAGACAGTGCATGAGTAAATTTATTCATATGCGTTTGATCCTTTTATAGTAGTTTAGTTTGCTACGGTCAGTATAGCACAGATGAACCTGTTTGTAAAGCCTTTTGGGTGAATCTTCGGTGAATTTTAATTTTCACACAGGATCTAACCGTATCGGTTCGCGGGGCAATACGGAAAACGCGAAAACCGGCACCGTTCGGCTTTTGTATGCCATCGGATCGGGAGAACAGCATAATGCCGCATTGGGTTGCCCTCAAACTTTGTACCGTTCCCGCTTGCCGCCTTCAAAAGCCGAAACGGAAATTGCCTGTCTTGTCAATCGGTTTGATGAAATTTTTCAAAAAAATCGGGATCCTACGCTGTGCGTAAGATCCCGATGGATTATTGCGATGGGTTATACTTCTGCTTCTTCTTCGGGGACTGTCTCTCCGGGCATATTCTCCAAGTCGTCGCCCCAGTCCTCGTCGGAACTGCCGATCAGATCTTTCAGATCAAACTTTTCGGCACCGGTGAGGTCGGGCTTTACGATCTTGTCTGCGGCGCTGTCGAAATCGGAGTAGGTGGCGGTCATTTCAATGGAAGCAGACACATCGCCGACCTGCATTTCACCCATCTCGCCCAGTGCCTCGTCCATATTCATGCTCATGGACATGGTCAGCTTCATCTCGGAGATGCAATAGTCCTTGGTGATGGACACTTCGATCTTGACATCACTCAGATCGACCGAAAGACCGGCGAGCATATCGGCATTTGTGACCGAGTCCAGCAAATTACTGCCGTCCTTCAGACCGGAGATCTGCAGCAGATAGCCATCATCGGAGGAGTAGAGCTTGAAGGACTCGAAGTAGGAGGAGTCCAGCTCGGCTGTTTCGGTTTCCTTATCCAACATGGATTCCAGCATCTCGGCGTCCATATCGGCGTACATTTTTTCGCCTTCGGCTTCGATGTAGTAGATTTCATTGTCATAATAATTGATGACGGTGGAACTTTGACCCAGCATTTGAGTAGAGGTTTCGGCATAATAGCGTTTGCCCTCTGCATCCACGGCGGCGTCTATGCCGATTGTTGCGGCGATGGTCATGCCCATCATCGACATATCCATTTTCATTTCGGCGTTCATGGAGTAGCTCTTCAGCCGGCTCATTCTTTCGGAGACTTTGGTGAATACGTTCTCCTGAGTCAGACTGTCGGTGACCTCGGTGCCGTTGATCGCGGGATCGTCTGCGGTGTCGGCAGCGGTAGTGACTACGGGAGTAGTGGAAGCTATATCATCCTCGTCGCAGGAAAGCAGACAAGCGGAGCATAGCAGACCAGCCAGCAGAAGGGAAAGTACTTTAGTGAATTTTTTCATATGCGTTGGTTCCTTTCAAAATATTGGGGGGCTCTATGGTCAGTATAGCACATCCGTATCCATTTGTAAAGCCTTTTGGGTGAATGTTCGGTAAATTTTTCGTGCAAACGAAGAAATTATGGGGCGGAAATGGCTCAGAACTGCCGAGCCTCCCCCGATCGGAACTGCCGAGCCAACGGTTCTACCGAGGTTTGCCTAAGACTCCGCTTTCGCTGAAATACAATCAAACAAAATTGCCCGGCAAGTATTTGCCGGGCTTCCATATAAGTTTTCGGGGGCAAGCCCCCTTTGGGAAAAGGAGGCTTGCGGGGTTTGGGGCGAAGCCCCAATAGAATCCATTCTTAGCCGAGTCTCTTTTCGAGGGCAGCCAGTTCTTCCCACATTTCAGCGGGAACGTGGTCGCCGACCATCTCGTAGAATTCCTTGATGTTGGCGATGTCAGCCTTCCAGGAGTCAACGTCAACGGAGAGCAGATCAGCCAGCGTCTGGGCAGTCAGATCCAGACCTTCGATGTTGATGTCTTCGGGCTTGGGAACGTAGCCGATGGGAGTTTCCACAGCGTCCACCTTGCCTTCGCAACGAGCCAGAATCCACAGCAGAACTCTCATATTGTCGCCAAATCCGGGCCAAATGAAGTTGCCGTTGTCATCGGTACGGAACCAGTTGACGTGGAAAATCTTGGGAGCGTTGGGGATGACCTTGCCCATGTCCAGCCAGTGCTTCCAGTAGTCGCCCATGTTGTAGCCAACGAAGGGACGCATTGCCATGGGGTCGCGGCGAACGACGCCGACGGCACCGGCTGCAGCAGCAGTGGTCTCGGAAGCCATGATGGAGCCGACGAATGCGCCGTGCTGCCAGTTGAAGGACTGGTAAACCAGAGGAGCGGTCTTTGCGCGTCTGCCGCCGAATACGATGGCAGATACGGGAACGCCGGTCAGGCTGTTAAACTCAGAGGAGATGCAGGGGCAGTTCTTTGCCAGCGCGGTGAAACGGGAGTTGGGATGTGCGCCGCAGGTGGACTTGTCCTTCTTGTTGTACTTGGTGCAGTCCCAAGGATTGCCCTTCCAGTCGATGGCATCGCCGGGCTGAGGAGGAGAATCGTTGAGACCTTCCCACCAAACGGTGTTGTTCTTGGTGTCGTGAACCACGTTGGTGAAGATGGTGTCACGCATACAGGTGTGCAGAGCGTTGGGGTTGGACTTTTCGTTGGTGCCGGGGGCAACACCGAAGAAGCCGTTCTCGGGGTTGACAGCGTAGAGCTTGCCGTCTTCCTTGTTCACTCTGAGCCATGCGATGTCGTCGCCCACACACCAAACCTTGTAGCCCTTGTTGCGGTACAGTTCGGGGGGGATCAGCATAGCCAGATTGGTCTTGCCGCAGGCAGAGGGGAACGCTGCGGTGATATATTTGATCTCGCCGTTGGGATATTCCAGACCCAGAATGAGCATATGCTCAGCCATCCAGCCTTCCTTGCGGCCCAGATAAGAAGCGATACGCAGAGCGAAGCACTTCTTGCCCAGCAGAACGTTTCCGCCGTAGCCGGAGTTGACCGACATGATGGTGTTGTCCTGAGGGAAGTGAACGATGTAACGGTTCTCTTCATCGATGTCAGCGCGGGCGTGCAGACCTTTGATGTAGTCGGGGCTGTCGCCCAGAGCTTCCAGCACGTTGGTACCGACGCGGGTCATGATCAGCATATTCAGAACGACGTAGATGGAGTCGGTCAGCTCAATGCCGTACTTGGCGAAGTCGGAGCCTACGACGCCCATGGAGTAAGGAATGACGTACATGGTACGGCCTTTCATGGAACCGGTGTAGAGCTTGTTCAGCTTGGCATACATCTCGGTAGGATCCATCCAGTTGTTTACGTTACCTGCCTCTTCCTTGGTGGGAGTACAGATGTAGGTTCTGCCCTCCACGCGCGCAACGTCGTTGACAGCGGTTCTGTGCAGGTAGCAGTTGGGGAGGAGCTCTTCGTTGAGCTTGATCATCTCACCGGTGGAGCAAGCCTCAGCGCGCAGGGCTTCCGCCTGAGCGTCGGAGCCGTCGATCCAGACGATCTTGTCGGGCTGGGTCATAGCGGCCATTTCTTCGATCCAAGAAAGGACATACTTGTTATTGGTCATTTTTTCTCTCCTATATAATATTAAAATTTCACAGAAGTTGCGGAATGCGACTTCACTCGTATTCCAGCATCTATTATAGCGCAAACGATCGTTTTTTTCAATACGCGAATCGACGAAAATTCAAATTTAACAGATTGTTAATATTGTTCAAAATGCGGAGGAAGGAAAAAATGCGGTCACTATCCCGAAAAAATTTGCAAAAAACTGCAAAAAAATCGCAAAAAACCCTTGACAAATGGGGACGGATATGCTATACTTACGAGGTACGTCAGAGACAGCAGGGGGACAGCCCGCAAGGTGCGAGTCCGTAAAGTTCCTGCCGAGGCGAAAAAGTATGAATATCCCACCCAAAATTCGTTTTGAGTGTTTCTCTCTTTTTCCCCTGTCCGTACAGAGGAATTTTTTATTTTGGAGGTGAAACCAAAATGCCCAGCGCAAAGATTTTGGAATCGAAAAAAGCGATCGTTGCAGAACTGACCGAAAAGATTCAGAATGCCAAGGCAGGCGTTATCGTGAACTATCAGGGTATTACCGTTGAAAGCGATACCGCACTCCGTAAGGCTCTCCGCGAAGCAGGTGTCGAGTACAAGGTTTACAAGAATACCCTGACCGGCATGGCTTGCGAAAACGCAGGTTACGGTGCAGTCAAGGCTCATCTGGAAGGTATGTCCGCTATCGCACTGTCTAACAATGACGAGGTAGCAGCTGCCAAGATCATGAAGGAGTACGCTGACAAGATCCCTTCTTTCGAAATCAAGTGCGGCTTCGTTGACGGCGGCGTCCTGGACGCTGACGGCGTAAACGAGCTGGCAGCAATCCCCGCAAAGCCCGTACTGGTCGGCAAGATTCTCGGCGGCATGATGAGCCCCGTGAGCAAGCTGGCTATGGTCCTGCAGGCGATCATCGACAAGGAAAACGGTCCCGCAGAAGAGGCTCCCGCAGCAGAATAAGTTTTCTGCAACAGATGCATCTGCAATCCCCGTGGCATCGGTGCCACACCTTCCGCGGAGGGGGAACAAGCTCCGCAACCTATTTCGCGGCATAGACCGCATCGCCGCATGACGGCAATCTGGTCGCAGACGATTACAAAGCGACAAATTCATTTAATTGGAGGAAAGAAAAATGGCATCCGAGAAAATTACTGCCCTGTTTGAAGAAATTAAGTCCCTGACCATCCTGGAGATGGCTGAGCTGGTTAAGGCTCTGGAAGAAGAGTTTGGCGTATCCGCAACCGCAGTTGCAGTTGCAGGCGCTCCCGCAGCAGCTGCTGCTCCCGCCGCAGAAGAGAAAACCGAGTTCGACGTTATTCTGAAGGGTGCAGGTGCTTCCAAGCTGAACGTCATTAAGGCTGTTCGTGAGCTGACCGGTCTGGGTCTGAAGGACGCTAAGGATCTGGTTGAAGGCGCTCCCAAGGCTATCAAGGAAGGCGTTTCCAAGGACGAGGCTGACAAAGTTGCCGAGGCTCTCAAGGCTGCAGGCGCAGAAGTTGAAATCAAGTAATTTGATCCATACTGACGAAAAAAACCGAACCCCCGCGGGTTCGGTTTTTTGCTGTGCGGAAAGGGAAGGGCGGCGTTGGTTCATCGTTCTGAGTGAAGTAAAGACGTAATCGTTAGTTTGCTCCGGGAGGCGTATCCACCGTTCCACGGTTGCCGCTCCCTCTCCGCCCACTTCCCGGGCGCAGCAGTTCGAAAACCATACAAAAACGGGGCTGTAAAAAGTCGTTTTTGGAAACGGCAATAGACGAAAAATCAGGAAAACCCAACCAAAAGCAGAAAATCTGCTTGACTTTGGCTGGGTTTTCTGTTTTGCTTTTTGAGAAGGAGGACTTTTTTAACAGCTCCCTTCATCAAAGTTCTTGGAGGCGTCGGAACCTTCTTGGAGGAAGGTTCCGATCGGGGGACAACGCCCCGATTGGGATCATAATTAACTCTTATCCTGCGAATTCTTTTCCGCCGCCATTTTCTTGGCGTGTTCTTCTCTTGCACTGACTTTGCCTTCGGGAATGATCTCACCGGCTTTGGTCAGAGACATCTTGGTCAGGAAAGGACCAACGATCTCGTACACCAAAATAGCGAACAGGGTGATGTTCAGCACCAGATCTCCGCCGGGGATGCCGGTAGTGGCGCCGGCGGCTTTGCTTGCCATGCCCAGCGCAACGCCTGCCTGGGGGAGCAGGGTGATGCCCAGATATTTCACGATGTTGGGGGAGCATTTGGTCATCTTGGCACTGCTGTAAGCGCCGAAATACTTACCCACGGAGCGGACGAGGATGTAGATCACGCCCACCAGAACGATGACCCAGCTCTTGAATACGCCAAGATTCAGTTCCGCACCGCTGATGACGAAGAAGAGGATGAACAGAGGAGCAGTCCAACGGTCGATACGATCCATCAGTTCTGCAGAGAAGTCACAGACATTGCAGAAGACGGTGCCCAGCATCATGCAGGAGAGCAGGGAGGAGAAGGCGATGTGAATACCGCCTACGGTAAACGTCATGGAGGAGATGCCCACGGTCACCAACACGAATCCGACCGAAACGGCGAGACGCTTGGAACGGGAGTGGAAGAAACGCTCCATAAAGTTGAAGAGGAAACCCATGAGGGCACCAATTCCGATGGAAAGCACCACTTCAATGATGGGTTCCAGCACGACGGACAGCACGCTGACCTCGCCGGAGCAAAGCGATCTTGCCACACCGAAGGAAACGGCGAAGAGGATCAGACCGACTGCGTCATCCAGTGCCACGATGGGGAGCAGGATGGTGGTCAGAGGGCCTTTTGCCTTGTACTGCTTGACGACCATCAGGGTAGCCGCGGGGGCAGTAGCCGCCGCAATTGCGCCCAGCGTGATGGCAACGGGCAGAGGGAGAATATCGGGGAATGCGAAGTGGAGGCAAATCAGCACTACGTCCACCAGAAGGGTGGTGATCACAGCCTGCAGGATGCCGATGACGGTAGCCTGCTTGCCGATCTGTTTCAGCTGTGCCAGACGGAATTCGTTGCCGATCTCAAAGGCGATAAAGCCCAGTGCCAGATCGCAGATGATGGAGAAGCTCTCTACCTGATGGAGAGAGACAAAGCCGAGTCCGTCAATGCCCAGTCTTCCCAGCAGGAAGGGACCTATGAGGATGCCCGCGACGAGATACGCGGTAACGGCAGGAAGATTAACGAGTTTTGCCAAACGGGACAGCAAAAGTCCCGCCAGCAGTGCAACGGATAAGCAGATAAAAATCGTTGCAGTAGACATACTATCGCCTTCTTTCAAAATGATCGCATCAAAGTGATGGCATCGGAATGATCGCACCGGTGTGATGCGAAAAAGCGGTTTTCAAACCACCCCGTATTATAACATTCTGTTGAAAAAATGTCAATAATACAACTGACAAAACTCGCTGCATTTCGCAAAAATATTTGTGCGGATTCGCACCAAACGAAGAAAAGACAAACATCGGCAGAGCCACAGTAAGGCTCAGAACTGCCCTCCCCACCCAAAGCTGCAGAATCTCCCGCTGTCTCATCCCACAAAATTTCGAAAACATATTGCCTTTTTCCTCAAACTGTGTTATCATATAAAAAAGTGATTGTGTTTCGACAAGGAGAACCGTTGCTATGGATAAACTGCAAATGATCGAAGAGTATGACAGTAAAATCAAGCGCGTGCTGATTACAGAAGAGGAGATCAAAGACGCCATCGCCAAGGCAGGACGGCAGATCAGCGAGTCCTACGATGGTCGCCCCATTCTGCTGGTCAGCATTCTGAAGGGCGCGTTCGTCTTTTTGGCAGACCTCTGCCGCGCCATTACCGTTCCCTGCGAAGTGGGCTTTATGTGCGCCAAGAGTTATTACAGCGGTACCGTTTCCACAGGCGTGGTGAAGATCACCATGGATCTGGATCGGGACATCAGCGGCTATCATGTGATCATCGTGGAAGATATCGTGGACACCGGCCGCACGCTAAACGATATTGTGAAGATGCTGAAGGCGAGAAATCCCCTCTCTCTGCGTGTGGTGACTCTGTTGGACAAGCCCGACCGCCGTCTGGTGGATTTCAAGACAGACCTCTCCCTTTTCACCATCCCCGACCACTTCGTCATCGGTTACGGTCTCGACTGCGCCGAACTCTACCGCAACCTCCCCTACATCGCCGAATACGAAGAATGATTGAATCGCATTGAGGCATTGCCCCAAACCCTACCCGCTTTCCCCCAAGAAAGCGGGGCAAAGAACTTTTGTTAAGGGCGGCAAGAACTTGCCGCCCACAATTGTGATTTGTATGAACACGCTGAAATTGAATCAAACACCCCGTCCGGCAAGAATTTGCCGGACTCAGACTGTCGATAAACTATAAATTTAGAGTGCCGCCAGCCAAGGAATGGGGTT
>JBJDZI010000038.1:0-17169 GCA_051867925.1 Eubacteriales bacterium | reverse complement strand
CTTTTTCAAAAGTATTGGGAGTTCCAAGAACCTTTTTTCAAAAAGGTTCTTGGAAAGGTTTGGGGCAACGCCCCGTTGTGAAAAAATTATTCCTCCAAAACCCGTCGCCGGTCGGCGTGGAGGGTGAGTGTCAGCAAGGGATGCTCGAAGCGCAGGGGAAGTCCGTCCGTACTGCTCAAATAGACCGTCACGTCCCCGGCGAAGCGGAGAACGTTCAGACCTTCGCCCGCGTTCTCGACCACGTCAGCGGAGAGAAGATCGGTTTCCTGCAGCTCGAACAGCCCGAAGACGGTTTCCACAGTAGGATTGCCTGCTACGGGCAGGACGGTGTCCTCGCAGATGAAGGTATATGCGCCCGACGCATCCCGTACGTAACGGCATCCCGTCAGCGTTTCGGGGGTCACGAAGAGCAGTTCTTTCCCGCCGTCGGCGTGCAGGGTGATTTCGATGGTGTAATCGCCGTCTTCCAGCGCGCAAACACCCGTGAAAACGCAGTCTTTCTCCTGATAGGACAGCGATCCGTCCGGATCCTCTCGGCAGGAGAGTGCAGAGAGGAGCAGTACCCCCATTAAAATGATCGCCCATAGGTTGCGAAAAATCTTCAATTGCATCCCGCCTCTCGTTTCATCTCTATATTGTATGCGCCTACCTTTGACTCCATGCCCCCGGAAGATTTTTTTGGAAATTCCCATACCAGCTTCCATTGTAATTCCTACTGCGGAAGCTACTTTGAGAATTTACGAATTCACAGTTTTGGAACCGATTTGTGGGAAAGTGTTGACAAGAGGACGGATTTGTGCTAAACTGACATTGTATTGGCTCAATTTGTGGAACAGAAAGGCGTGCCTATGAAGATCATCATTGTAGGAAACGGAAAAACCGGTTTCTATCTGGCAGATCAGCTCTCCCGAGACGGTCACGACGTTACGGTCGTGGATAATTCCCCCGAGCAACTGCGGAAAAGTCAAAACACACAGGACGTGATTACCTATACGGGAGATGCCGTGGATGCGGAAGTCCTGCGGGATGCGGGGGCAACGGGAGCCGATCTGCTGATCGCGCTGACTGCCTCTGACCAGACCAATCTTCTTTGCTGTATGCTTGCCGGAGAACTGGGTACCGCCCACACCATTGCCCGCGTGCGGGATCCCAAACTCCTGCAAGGGCTGAACGTGTTGTGGAACACGCTGGGGCTGTCGCTGTCGGTCAATCCCGAAATGGAAGCTGCCACCGAGATCTCCCGCCAACTCATCCTGCCCGCCGACGTGAAAGTGGACTTTTTCGCCAAAGGCAGAGTGGAGATGGTGGAATATACCATCCCGGAAGGCTCTCCCCTTTGCGGCATTCGTCTGCCGCAGCTGACGCAGAAGCTGAAAATGGAAATTCTGGTCTGCGCCGCCGTTCGGGGAGGCGAAGTGTTGATTCCCGACGGCTCTTATACCATCACTGCAGGCGACCGCATCGGCATTGCAGGCAGTCCCGGGGAGATCGCCAAATTTTTCCGTCTCATTGACCCCGCTCGTAAGAAGACCAAAACCGTGGTGATCGTAGGTGGCAGTACCGTCAGTTACTACCTTGCCCGCCGCCTGGAAGAGAACAATCTGCGGGTCTGCATCGTGGAAAAGGACAAGGATCGTGCCGAATATCTGGCGGATGCCCTTCCTCATGTGGACGTGACTTGGGGAGACGGCTCCGACGAGGAAATGCTTCGGGAAGAGGGGCTGGATCGCGCCGACGCGCTGGTGGCACTCACCGCAATGGACCAGGAGAACATCGTGATCTCCATGAGCGCACAGGCAAGAGGGGTGGCAAAAGTGATCACCAAGATCGATCACACCCAGCTTTCGGGCATCATTTCCAAGGTCAACATCCGCAACGTAGTCACGCCCCATTTGATCGCGGCGGCGCAAGTGCAACGATATGTCCGCGCCATGCAGTGTTCCATAGGCAGTAACGTGGAAGCACTTTCCACCATTATGGAAGGCAGAGCGGAAGCGCTGGAATTTCGTGTGACCCAAGCCTTCCCCGGGCTTGGGATCCCGCTGAAGGAACTTCGCCCCAAGAAAGGCTATCTGCTGGCATGCATTATCCGCAAACGGCAGACCATCTTCCCCCGCGGCGAAGATTATCTTCAGGCAGGGGACAGCGTCATCGTCGTCACCACCCATATTGGTCTCAACGACCTTGGCAATATCATGAGTTAATGGCGGTTTGCATATGGAAAACCTAAATTTCCGAAAGGATCTGATGCTTTGAATTTTCCTCTGGTTTTTCGGATGGTGGGATGGGTACTGGTCGCACTGGCGGTGCTCCTGCTCCTGCCGCTGATCTGCGCGGTCTGCTACGGAGAAAGCATCCTGCCGTTTTTGTACACGATTCTCATATCGGGCGCGCTGGGCGGCTTGATGGTTCTTCTGATCCGTCCCCGCAAAAAAACGCTCTACGCCAGAGAGGGTTATCTGACCGTAGCCCTGACTTGGATCGTGGTGTCGCTGGTGGGATGTCTCCCTTTCATCTTCAGCGGTGCGATCCCTCGGTTTGTGGATGCATTTTTTGAGACGGTCTCAGGATTTACCACCACGGGTTCCACGATTCTCACCGACATTGAAGTCCTGCCCAGAGGCATCCTCTTCTGGCGAAGCTTCACTCACTGGATCGGCGGTATGGGCGTGATCGTTTTCATTATGGCGATCCTCCCATCGGCGGGCGGTGGCTCGGTGCATATGATGAAAGCGGAAGTGCCCGGAACTTCCTTCGGTAAAATGGCACCTAAGCTGAAGGTCACCGCCAAATGGCTCTACTATATTTATATTGCGCTGACTGTCATCATGGTTGCCCTTCTGTTGGGCGGTGGAATGTCGTTGTACGATGCGTTGGTACACACCTTCGGCACGGCAGGTACAGGCGGTTTTTCGGTGTATAACTCCAGCATCGGCGCGTTCGGCAATCTCTATTTCGAGGTTGTGATCATCGTCTTCATGTTGCTTTTCGGTATCAATTTCAACGTGTTCTTCTTGCTGATTTTGCGGGATTTCAAATCCGTGCTGAAAAGCGACGAGCTGTGGACCTATTTGGGCATCGTGGCTTGTTCGGCACTTCTGATTGCTGGCAATATCGCCTCGCTCTATCAGAATTTTGCCGAAGCCCTGCGCTATTCCTCTTTTCAGGTGGCGTCTGTCATCACTACCACGGGCTATTCCACCGCGGACTACGCAGGATGGCCGATGTTTTCCCAAGGGCTGCTCGTACTGCTGACCTTCTGCGGCGCCTGCGGCGGCTCCACGGGCGGCGGCTTTAAGGTCACCCGCGTTTTGCTGATGTTCAAAAAACTCCGTCGGGATCTGCATCAGATGGTGCATCCCCGCTCGGTGAAAGCCATCCGCCTCAACGGCAAGCAGGTGGAGGAATCCACGCTGAAGGATCTGTCGGCGTACACCATGGCGTATCTGGGAATCGCCGCCGTTGGATTTTTGCTGGTTTCGTTGGACGTGGGCGATTTCACCACTTCTTTTACCGCAATGGCGACCTGTCTGAACAACGTAGGTCCCGGCTTGGGAGCCGTAGGTCCCACCGGAAACTTCGTCTTTTTCGCAGACGGCACCAAATGCGTTCTCGCTTTCCTGATGCTCTTCGGCAGACTGGAGATCTTCCCGCTTCTCCTCACCTTCTGCCCGGTGCTGTATCGCAATAAATGATCCATCCCGCCCTTAGGGCGGGATTCAGAGTGTCGAAAAAGCCCCATACCATACCGAGGGAAGGGGAAAACCATCGGGGACGCCGAAGTTTTTCCCCTTCCCTCGGGCTCCCAACCCCTTTCCTTGGCTGGCGGTACTCTAAATTTATAGTTTATCGACAGGCTGCATCCCGCCCTTAGGGCGGGATTTTTGCGCATTAGCGAGTCAACGAGGATGGTCAAATTAACCAAAAACTTCATTCTTGCTTTAGCGAATATGTAGAAAAAACGCATTTGTATAAAGAAATCACGAATTATTCTTGACTTTTTTGTGAACAAGGTGTACAATTGGAATGAACAGCAAGGTCTCGCAGCGACCTTGCCAAACTTATCAGGAGGATATTATGAAAAAGACAATTGCAACTCTTCTTACAGCCGCAACGGTGCTGACCATGGCACCCGCTTTTGCAGTCAGCGCGGCTGAGACTCCCGACATTACCCTCGACGGCAGTGTCGCTGAATGGAAAGACGTTGACACCATCGTCACCAAAAACGGCGACGAGACCTACACCTACTACGGCATCGTTACCGAAGACGGTCTGTACGTTGCAGTAGACGCCTACACCGTTGGATTTGATGCTCACTCCGACGGCAACTGGTGGGATAGCCCTAACCTGGAGTACTTCGTAGGTCCTTTCACCGGTGACCAGAACCAGAGATGGGTCAGCTTCACCGACAAGGATGGCGGCTTCAGAAAAGAAGGCAACGTTACCGATGCGGCAGTTTCTTACGAATCCGTTTCCGATCACGGTAAAGCTACCAACCACTTTATCGCAGAAGCATTCATCGCAAGAAATCAGCTGGATGACGGCTGGTTCTACGCAGACGGCTCCATCCGCGTGGGCATGGCAGTAGATACCAACAACTCCGAGGGCGGCGGCTACATTCGTCCCACCAATACCAACGAGCGGAACAACCGTTGCCTCGTTACCTCTGAAGGCGTGTACGCTTGCTCCGAGACCGGTAACATCACCGCCACCTACTACAAGTCTCCTACCGTTGACTACCCCGTTGTCATCGGCGAGGATTCTTACGGTGCAAGTTGCAGCTTCGACAACAACAAGAAATTCGACGCTTCCATCGAGACTCTGCTGAACGGTTCGATTCTGATGTCTACCGAAGAGAACGTTACCGAAGTCAAGGCAGGCAACGAAGACTGGTACATCTATAAGTGGACCGGTACGATGACTGCAAGCGAAGCAGGTACCTACACCCTGATCGGCAGAAAGATCGACAACGGTTTCGCCATGTTCGTGGACGGCAAGAAGGTTTATGAATACTGGGGCGCTTCTCACTGGTTCGACGGTTCCAACGACCGTTTGGTATCCGACAACGGTTCCTTTACTCTGGAAGCCAATAAGCCCGTAAACGTTGAGATCTACTTCCTGGAACTGGGCGGCGGCGATGCTCTGGAGATTTTCGCTACCACCACTCCCGACGACACCAACTCCGGCAAAAATATCAACGAAGCATTTACCTTTAACCTGACCAAGGAGTTCTATTTTGCCAATAAGGGCAAGCTTGGCAATGAGCTGGTCGGACGCGGCACCGGTGCAAACGGCGCTCAATGTGTGGAAGAGAACTTCAAGTTCGATGAATCCATCGATGCGCTGATGGAAGTTCTGGTGAAAGGCGAGACCAAGAAGGTTGCCACCCTTGAGGCAGCTCTGATCGGCGACGACGGTTACGTCATCAAATACACCGGTTGGCTGGTTCCCGAAGTTTCCGGTAGTTACACCTTCGGCGCATACGACGTGGACAACGGCTTCATGCTGGAGATCGGCGGCAAGCGCGCATACGAGATGTGGGCAGGTTATACCTGGAATGACGGCGAAAAAGACGGCAGACCTCACGGCAACACCTACATCGAGTCCATCGATCTGGAAGCAGGTAAGGCTTATCCCTTTGTGGCATACTTCCTGGAGACTGACGGCGGTCAGGTTCTGAACATGAACTGCTCCGTGGACGGCGGTGACAAGATGTCGCTCAACCACGCATTCGTCTTCTACAGCTCTGATCCTACTGCTACTCCCGATCCCGCACCCACCGGCGACGCTCTGGTTTACTCCGTTGTTGCGGCAACCGCAGTCCTGTCTCTGGGCGCAGTAGTCGTTTCTAAGAAGCGCAAGATCGCTGAATAATCCATCGAAGATCCGCTGCAATTGCTGCGAACGCTCAGCGGTGACTTCCTGAATAGGGACGATCAAGTCCCACCCAAAAACAGAGGGTTTGACCAAACGGTCAAACCCTCTGTTTGATAAAATCGACCCTTGCGGTTGTGCGTTACAGCTCCTCGGCTCCGTGAGATTTGAATCCTTCGCCCAGCACTTCGCTGGCGGGGGTAACGATGAGAAATGCCGACGGATCTTCCGCTTTGACGATGTCCCGAATCTTCGGGGAAAGCTGTTTGCGTGCCACACAGAGAAGCACCCGCTTGGGCACTCCGGTGTAGGCTCCCTCGCCTTGCAGATAGGTGACGCCCAGATCTACCTCGTCCATGATCCGCCGTCCGATCTCGTCGGGGGTATCGGTGACGATGTAGAAGAGCGTTCCGCCTTCTGCGCCGTACAAAACCTTGTCCACCAGCACGCTTGCCACTACCAGCGCAACTGCCGCGTACAATGCAGGCTCCAATCCACCCATCACGGGGATGGTGAACAAGACCACGGTGATATCCATCGCCATAAAAATGGCACCCGTTTTCAGGTGACGGAAGCGTTTGCGGAGCAGTTTGACCACGATGTCCATACCGCCCGTGGTTCCGCCGCTGCGAAAGACGATGCCCATGCCGATGGACAGTCCCGCACCACCTGCCAGTGCCGCCAGCAGGGTGTTCTCGGTAATCCGAGGCTGATCTGCCATGAGTCGTGCGATCACGTCCACCATCACGGAGGAAAGAACCGTGGTGTATACGGTGGACAGCAGGAACTTCCGTCCGAATACGATCAATCCAACAATCAGCAGGGGGATGTTGAGCAGTAAGATCCAACCGCCCGTATCCAAAAAGGGGGCCAGACGGTTGAGCATGATGGCAATGCCGCCCACTCCTCCGGGCGCCAGATTGTGGGGATCCAAAAACAGCGCGATTCCCGCCGAATAGACTGCCGCGCCAAAGGTCAGTCCCATGATTTTTTTGAACATAGATTTTTCAGAGGATCATCGATAAATCCTCCATACCTCCCAAAAACCTTGATGAAGCCGGGCAAATATTTGCCCGGCCGATTGTGTTATCCACAGTATATGCAATTTTGAAAAGAATATCAAATCCTGCCCCTGCCCGCGCGTTTTTGGGGGACAATGGGGAAGAGCTCACGCAAAGCGCAAGATTTCGGTCTGCCGAACAGATCAGTTTTCCTTAGGTGTGATGCGGGGAACCCAAGGGCAGGGCAGATCGGGGGTGCGGTAGGTGGGAGCCGCCCACTTCACGGCATTGCGGATGATGGTCTGCACTTCGGGAATGTAGTAAGTGGGGTAGGTCTCGTGACCGGGCTGGAAGTAGAAAATCTTGCCGTGGCCGCGCTGATAGATACAGCCGGAGCGGAAGACCTCGCCGCTGTCGTACCAGCCGATGAGCAGGAGCTTGTCGGGTTCGGGGATGCCGAAAGGCTCGGTGTACATTTCCTCGTGGGGGATCTCGACGAAGCGATTCAGTCCTGCCACGATGGGGTGGGAGGGATCGCAGATCCACAGACGGCAGAAGTCGCCGTCCTCACGCCAGTTGACATTGCAGGTAGTACCCATCAGATAGCGGAAGGGTTTGGAGTGATGACCGGAGTGGAGAGGGATGAAGCCCATCCCCTTCAGTACGCTCTCCTGCACGCGGTGTGCCACCTCGTCGGGAACCATGTGATGCGCCATATGTCCCCACCAGATGAGGACGTCGGTATCGTCCAGCACATCCTGCGTCAGTCCGCACTCGGGATCGTCCAACGTCACGGTGCGGACAGAGATCTCGTCGGAGCGCAGAAAATCGGCGATGGCGGTATGGATGCCGTTGGGATAGATCGCTCTCACGGCATCGTCGTGCTTTTCGTGGACGAATTCGTTGAAAACTGTAACTTTGATCATAGAAGCCTCCAAATCGGTGTCGGCAGCGCGCCGACTTTCGATATTCGTTTCCATTATTGTAACATATTTCCCCGATTCTGTCAAGAGCGTGAAAAAATATCTTGCAATCGCCGCGGCTTTGTGCTATAATAAAAGCGTATTTTTGAAAAAATCCCCCAAAAAGGAGCAACATACATGATCAAACTCACTCAAAACGGCGTTTTCTATGAAAACGGCACGATTTCGGACAAGTCCTTTCTGTCCGCATCCGACGCCAAAAAGAACACGATGGCGTACTCCATCCTCACTTCCCACAACACATCGGGAAATGACCGGCGTCTGAAAATCAAATTTGACGCCATGGCATCCCACGATATCACCTATGTCGGAATCATTCAGACCGCTCGTGCATCGGGGCTGAAGGAATTTCCCCTGCCCTATGTGCTGACCAACTGCCACAACTCCCTTTGCGCGGTGGGCGGCACTATCAACGAGGATGACCATATGTTTGGTCTTTCTGCCGCAGAAAAATACGGCGGCATCTTCGTTCCCCCTCACCAGGCGGTGATCCACTCCTATATGCGCGAATCTTTTGCAGGCTGCGGCAAGATGCTCCTGGGCTCTGACTCCCACACTCGCTACGGTGCCATCGGTACCATGGCGATCGGTGAAGGCGGTCCCGAACTGGTGAAGCAACTGCTGGGCAGAACCTATGACATCGCATATCCCGAAGTGATCGCGGTGAAACTCAGCGGCAAGCCTCGGGTAGGCGTAGGACCTCAGGACGTTGCCATCGCGCTGATCGGCGCTGTGTTCGCATCGGGATTTGTGAAAAACAAAGTGCTGGAGTTTATCGGCGATGGCGTTCACAACCTGCCTATGGAGTTCCGTAACGGCATCGACGTCATGACCACCGAAACCACCTGTCTCTCCTCCATTTGGGAGACTGACGAGCAGACCGAGGCATATCTTGCCCTCCACGGCAGAGCGGGTGATTACAAGAGACTGACTCCCGCCTCTCCCGCTTATTACGACGGCATGGTAGAGATCGAACTGGATCAGATCGAGCCTATGATCGCGCTCCCCTTCCACCCCTCCAACGCGTACACCATCAAGGAATTTCTGAAGAACGCGCCCGCCCTGCTGGCAAAGTGCGAGGCAGACGCGGTGAATCAGTTGGGCATCCCCGAGGGACGGCTGAATTTGCAGTCCAAGTTCGTGGACGGCAAGTTCTACGTGGATCAGGGCGTCATCGCAGGCTGTGCGGGCGGTACTTTCGATAACCTGATCGCCGCCGCCGACATCCTCCGCGGTGCATCTACCGGCGCGGGCAGATTCTCTCTGTCGGTGTACCCCGCATCCCAGCCCGTAATGCTGGAACTGATCCGTGGAGGTGCCGCCGCCGATCTGATCTCTGCAGGTGCAACCCTCCGTTCCGCGTTCTGCGGTCCTTGCTTCGGCGCAGGCGATGTTCCCGCCAACGGCGGTCTGTCTATCCGTCACTCCACCCGTAACTTCCCCAACCGCGAAGGCTCCAAGCCCGGCGACAATCAGATTGCGGCAGTTGCCCTGATGGACTCCCGCTCCATCGCCGCCACTGCTGCCAACGGCGGCGTACTGACTCCCGCTACCGAGTTGGACGTTTCCTACACCACGCCCTGCTATCACTTTGACAAGACGGTTTACGACAACCGCATCTATAACGGCTACGGCAAGGCAAAGCCCGAGACCGAGCTGGTCTTTGGTCCCAATATTGCCGATTGGCCCAAGATGAACGCGCCCGCCGACAATCTCCTCTTGAAAGCGGTCACCATCATCAATGATCCTGTCACCACCACCGACGAACTGATCCCCTCGGGCGACACCTCTTCCTACCGTTCCAACCCTGAGAAGCTGTCCTCCTTCGCTCTTTCGAGAAAAGATCCCGCATATGTAGGCAAAGCTAAGGCGGTTCGCGCCGCTGAGGCAGACCGTCTCTCCGGAGTGCACATCGCCGAGCTGGATGAGGTCTACGCTGCCGTTGCTACCGTGAGCGATGCGCCCTCCGACTCCATTATGCTGGGTTCGGTGGTCTGTGCGCTGAAGCCCGGCGACGGCTCCGCCCGCGAGCAGGCGGCATCCTGTCAGCGCGTGCTGGGCGGTCTTGCCAACATCGCCCGCGAGTACGCCACCAAACGCTACCGCTCCAATCTGATCAATTGGGGTATGCTTCCGCTGACCTATCAGGGCGACCTCCCCGTGGCGGTGGACGATTATATCTTCATCCCGAACATCCGTGAGATTCTGGCTTCCGATGCCGTGGAAGTGCCCGCCTATATCATCCACGACGGCAAGGCGTCTCCCTTCACCTTCCTGCTGGAGTCCCTCCCTGCCGGCGACCGTCAGATCCTGCTGGACGGCTGTCTGATGAATTATTATCGGAATAATTGACCAAGGGGCTTTTCCCTTTGGAACCCCACCGGAACTCTTTCGAAAAAGGGTTCCGGACTCCGAAAACTATTAGAAAACGCCGACGAATTCTCGTCGGCGTGAGAAAAACATTCACAAAATCAGCCCCACGAGGATTCGTGGGGCTTTTCAAAAAGTTCTTGAAGAGTTCCCCTAAGTTTGTCGAAAAAGTTAACGAGAATACCGGAGGAAGGGGAAAACCATCTCAAACGCCGAAGTTTTTCGTAGCTGTCGCGTAGCGACTGCTGCAATCCTCACCAGACCTCCAACCCCTTTCCTTGGCTGGCAGCTAATCTACAGACTTAGTGGAACTTCTTTCAAGAAGTTCCACTAAGCGGAGTGTAGGGCAACGCCCCACGATTCAAATTTTTCAAATTCTCTTACACAAATAATAGTGGCGGTGGTCGGCGTCGGTGGCACCTTTGCCGGAGAGGTCGCCCAGATGGGAGAGAATTTCGAAGCCGCAGGATTGCAGGGTATGGCGGATGTAGTCGGCGGTGTATGAGCGTTCGGTCTGTTCCTCGTCGGTGCGGCGCCAAAGACCGTTTTTCTGCTTTTCGAAAAAGGTCAGGCGGAAGGTGCAAAGCTGTGTTTTGGGATCAAAATCGTTTTCCCAGCCGCAAAATACGCCTTCATCCTCCATAATATAGCTATTATCACCGTACACTTCCTCGAATTTGCGAGGGGTGTTTACGTCGAAGAACAAGAGACCGCCCGGCTCGATGTAGTTGTGCAGGAGACGAAAGGTCTGTTCCAGCTCACCGTCCTCGGTCAGATAGTTGAAGCTGTCCAGACAGCAAAGGGCGGCGCGGACGGTGCCGTACAGCTCAAATTCGGTCATATCCTGACAAAGCAGGAGGGGAAAATAGCCTTCGTCAGCGCATTTATCCCGTGCGGCGGACAGCATCTCGGGGGAAATGTCCACGCCGATCATATCGTAGCCCGCCTTCAGCAGGGGGAGCGTCAGATTACCGGTTCCGCAACCCAGATCCAGCACCAATTCGCCTGCGGGGATGCCCGCTGCCTGCATCTGACTGATGAAGTAGTCGCTCCAGAGGGAGTAGTCCACTTCACTGTTCAAACGGTCGTAGAAGGGAGCCAACTTTTCGTAGCAGCTCATTGGTTTGCCTCGCTTTCAGAAGTCGATTCCGACTCGTCTGTTTGCGATGCGGGGAAGCCCTCGCTCTGCTCTACTGCATCAGAGGGAGCAGAAATTGCATCTGTATCCGCCGTGCCGCTGATTTGCTCTGCTTTTGCAGGGATGGGGGCGGGCTTTGCGGGCGTGCAGAGCGCGGCAAGACCTGCGGCGGCATACATCGCCACGGTCAGAAGGAACAGGTAAGTGAAAAGTTCGGAGCCGAGGGACAGCCATCCCATAGCGGCGAGGATTAGATTGGTGATAGCATCACAACCTGCCAGCACAATGACCGGCGCGGCGGTGATTGTATAGAATCTGCGGGTTGCCAGACCGCGGGACAGTCTCAGTTCCGCAATCAGGAACAGCATCACGGCGATCAGCGTGATCAGATGAATAATCCGACGGGGGGAGGTCAGCAGATAGCGCATATCGAAATAGACCCGAAGCGCGGAAAATGCTGCCCAAAACAGCAGGGCGCAGGCACTTTGGGGGTAACTCTTGTGATGCGCGAAGCGCAAAGCGAAGTGCAGAGCCGCGGGAATCGCAAAGATCATGGAGGCGATCAGCATCATGCGGGCTGTGCCGAGATCGGGGGAAGCGTCAGAGAGCAGATTGCCCAGCCCGTCGGTGCCGCTGTTTTTGAGGATCAGCGGAAACAGGAGCGATCCCGCCAGCGCCGCGGCAGACAGGAGCGACGCCACATCGGTGAAGACGGTGGAGCGGATCTGGAGTTCGGAGCAAACCGTCTTGCCCGGCAGAAAGATGCCCGGAAGAAACGCTCCCGCCGTCGCTCCGATCCACAGGCAGGCGGTGATGGTGGGAAGCGATCCGGGAACGTACAGGTCGGTGTCAAATTCGTAGCCGGTCAGGTAAAGTGCCAGTTGAACGGCGGTGAGTAAGCCCAGTAGCAGCACGCTGACGATCAGGGCGATGCGCTGACGGGCGCAGATTTTAGCAGGCACGGTCGACAATGAAAAGCCACATCCTTTCGGTGAAATCGGCAGAGTAAGGGCGTAGAATCGGGGAAAACTGTGGAAAACCCTGTCGATATTGTGTAAAACTTGGTTTTTTTGTAAAAATTCAGGTGATAGAGGCTGATTTATCGTGCGATGGCAAATTCGATCAATCGGTCAATGACTTCGGCGTAAGTCATGCCGCCTGCCATGAACAGTTTGGGGTACATACTGATGGAGGTAAATCCGGGCAGGGTGTTGATCTCGTTGAAAATGAATCTCCCGTCGGCGGTGTAGAAGAAATCCACGCGGGACAGACCCGCACAGCCCAGACGGCGGTAGATCTCGCAGGCGGCGGCACGGATGGCATCCGATGCTTCGGCAGTCAGGCGGGCGGGAATGTAGTAGGAAGCGGTGTCGCTGACATACTTGGTCTCGTAATCGTAGAAATCACTGCCGGGATCAATCTCGCCGCAGACCGATGCTACGGGGGAGTCGTTGCCCATCACCGCCACTTCGATCTCTCTGCCGTCGATGAACTTCTCCACCAACACCACATCGTCAAAGGCGGCGGCACTTTTGATGGCGGCGCGCAGAGTATCGGGTGTGCGAACCTTGCTGACACCGATGGAGGAGCCGGTTGCCGAAGGTTTCACGAATACGGGATAGCCCAGCGCCTCCACACGCGCCGCAACGGCGTCAAAGTCCTCGGCGAATTCGCGGCGGGTGACAAATTCCACCTTGGCTTGGGGAATTTGGAAGTTGTTCAGCACCGCTTTGGTAGTAAATTTATCCATGCAAACGGCAGACGAGCGGCAATCGGGACCCACGAAGGGGATGCCCGACAGTTCCAGCAGTCCCTGCAAAGTGCCGTCCTCACAGTGTGCGCCGTGCATGACGGGGAAAACCACGTCCAGCGGGAGCTTGCGGTAGTATTCTCCCTCCAGCACCAAAAGGCAGCGATCCCCCTTGGAGGGCGAGATCATAGCGGGGTGGATATGGGCTTCGTCCTTCCACCATTCGTCCTTGGCAATGGCAGAGACGGGGCCGTCATAGAGATACCATTTGCCGTCGCGGGTGATGCCCACGGTGGTGAGGGTATATTTGGCGGGATCTGCGTTTTCGATCACCGAGGTGACGCTGCGCAGGGAAACTTCGTATTCGGTGGATTCACCGCCGAAGAGACAACAGAGATTGATCATAACGAAACCTTTCTGACGATTCAAAATAAGTATAGGAGAACAGGGCTTGCCGAAACTCAGGAGCCGCTTGCCTTGTCATCCTCTTGAGCGGCTCCCTCTTCCTCCTCTAATCGGCGATAGTAACCCCGCAGTTTGATGTACAGGTAAATGCAGGAGAAGGTCGAGGAGATCACGAAACTGAAGGCGATGCAGAAGAGCAGGGGCAAAATCAGCCACCAACCGCTGAAGAAGCGGAAAAAGACGAAGAAGAAAATGAACACGTTGATGCCAAGCCCTGCAGACAGTCCCCATTCGAAGGTCCAACGCTTGGCGATGTCCTGCCAGATATCGTTGACCGGCAGGGTGGAGTATTCGCGGGAATAGAAATAGTCAAACAGAACGTCCCACCAATGGTATTTGATGACTTCTTTCCAAAGAGACCAACCTTTCACTCAAATCACATCCTTCGTTTCATCACGTTTGGCGAGTTTGGCAACCCGATCGTTGCCGCCGTAGTCTTTGGTGACGGTGCAGTCGTAGCCGTGGGCGGCGCCCAGCGCGCGGATCTGCTCCCCTTGATCGTAGCCGATCTCGAAGAGGAAACAGCCGCCGTCTTTCAGATGCCCCGCAAAGCGGGTGAGGATCGCGCGGTAAAAGTCCATTCCGTCGTCGCCGCCGTTCAGCGCGATCTGCGGTTCATAGGCGAGAGAGGGATAGGCGGCAATGTCTGCCGCGGGAATGTAGGGGGGATTGGATAAAATGGCATCGTACAGCCCCTTCGGCAGATCGTCGGTAAAGAGATCGGCTTGGTGAAACCGTACCCGATCGCCGATGCCCAATGCTTCAGCGTTGCGTTCTGCCACGGCAAGTGCCGCTTCGGAGATGTCCGTCGCATCAGCAGTAAGATCGGGGCGGTCAGCCGCCACTGACAGCGCGATGGCTCCGCTTCCGGTGCAAAGATCGGCAAATCTGCCGCCTACGGGCAGGATCGACAATGCCGTCTCCACCAGCCGCTCGGTGTCGGGGCGCGGAATCAGCACGTCGGGGGTGACGATGAAACGGTAACGCCAAAAATATTGCTCTCCCAGCAGATAAGCCAGCGGTTCGCCGCTTCGATAGCGGGCAAGCGCAGATGCAAAATCCGCTTCCTCGGGATACTTCTCCCGAAGCCAAATCAGCTTTTGTTCCATCATATGATCGGAATTTCCCTCCCGTGATCTGTTCGGATTCAGCTACTGACGGCGGGGTCAGATCCCGTCAAACAGCCCCTGCTGTTCGGGAAACGTGAGCGCCACGCCGCTGTCGGCAAGATTTTCAATGTGAAGCCCCTGTCTGCGGGCGAGGGTCAGCGTCTGATAAGAGCCGCCCGAGGTGCGGGTGACGTAAGCCAGCAGATGACTGCTGTGTTCCACCATAAAGGCATTGCGCCTTTGCATACATCCGTTGTAATAGCGATCGGAAAGGAGCAGATCCAGATCCACCTCCCGACGGACCGTTTCGTACAATGCCCGTTCGGCGGCAGGCCAACGGTCTGCCTGCCCGGGGCAGGGGCGCGCCAGCACCAGTCGCAGATGGGGATAGAGATGCCGCCGCAGGTTGATCAGTTGAATGGCAACCAGCGTGTCAAAGCCCCGCGCGCCGCCTACGATGAAGGTAGAGACGTCCGCGCGCAGCAGTTCTGCGACCGCCTCGGTGAGTCGGGGCAGAACTTCCTGCATAACGGAGAAGGGCATATCCCGATGTCCCGTGAAGCAACAGACCTGCTCTTTTGGGGGAAGCGGGGGATAGGATGTCATAGGCACTCCGGCATCCGATAGATTTCTGCGGCAGAACAGATGCAATACATTTATTATAGTCTCCATTTGTGAATTTTTCTTGAATGAATGGCAGTTTTGGAAAAAAATATAGAAACTGCCCGCGGTATCCGCGGGCAGTTTCCGGGAAGGGATCTTGCGTCAGTCTGCGGATGCGGACTTCAGCATAAATTCGTCGTAATAAGTAGTCAGGCAAAGTACCGATGCCATTCCGCAGGGCTGTAGAACGTCGGTAGTGGATTCGCCGGACCAGTCGCCGGTGCAGAAGTAGGGATCGTAGTAGCCCTTTTTGTTCTTGGTCTTCAGCGTTTTCTTGAGGACGACTTCCATATTATCCATGGGAGTGGTGTCTTTCTTGGGGTCTACCGAGTAGAACTTCAGATAGCCGCGAACCAGCCATCCGATGCACCAGGATTTATAAATGGGGTTGCCGTTCATCTTAACGGCAGAGCCTCTGCCGCTGAACATCAGGCTGACCGATGCATCGGTGGTGGCGCGCGCCTGCTTCAGATAGGTCTCGTCGCCGGTGATCTCGTAGAGCTGTGCGCCGGCGTAGATCATCGTGCCTTGGTTGTAAGCGGCTTTCCAGTTGTTGGTTCCGCCGTCTTTGCCCATGTTGTCGATGTACAGATTGCCGTCCAGCAGTTTTTCACGGGTCCAATCGTAGACCATTCTGCCCTTTTCCAGATACTCTTCTTTTTGCGTCAGCTGATAAGCCCATAGGAACGCGATAGCAACGGGACCGTTGGAGCAAGTGTGCTTGCCGCCGTAGGATTTATCCCAGTAGATACCGCCGCCCAGGACGTCGTCCCAGCCGGTCCATAGAAAATTCAGCGTTTCTTCCGCATCTTCCAGGAACTGTTCGTCTCCCAGCAGATCGTATGCGTTCAAAAACTGGATGCAGATCCATGCATCATCATCATAGTAGTAGTCGCCGCTGCCGCCGCGTCCTGCATTGTAGTAGGTGACGTCGTGCTTTTGACCGTCAGGGGTGGTGATGGTGGCAGAGACTTTGTATTGCTCGATGCCCTTGGTCATTGCGTTGACGTATGCTTTTTTGATGGTTGCATCTTCCGGGAAGAGACGGTAAGCCTCGGCGACTGCTTCCATAAAGGAGGCAAATCCCCAAACGACTGCGGTATCGGAGCTACCCAGATCGGTACGCAGGAAGGTGGTGCGCCAGTAGTCCTTGATGATCTGCCGCATCAGCTGATAAGAAGGCTCGGCAAATGTGGACTCGTACTGGTCGGAAGGGAGGGTAGTAGTGGGAGCAACGGTGGTAACATCCGTCGTGGCGGCAGTGGTCTCAGCGGTGGTGACTTCCGAGCCGGATCCGGTACAAGCCGTAGCCAGGGGAAGCAGGGTGGTGACGGCCAACAGAGCGGCCAACAGTTTCTTTCTCATGGGCAACCTCTTTCATATGTGTGGCGGATCTGCCGATCCGTATAGTACTTTCATTATACCTTTCATTTGTGAACATTCTTTTACGAAGTAACGGATTTTCGGAAAAATTATGTTTTCTTACCGTAATTTTGACGGGAGAGGGGGTGGTTTGCCCTTTCGGGGTTAGTGCAGACAAAACTGTCGGTGCGTTTCCTCCTCAGACATCCCACCCTCTTCCTTGGATTCTCCGAAGTTTGATCAAGACTCCCGCTTCCTTGGCTATGGCTCTGCGAAATTCTAATCAAAAATCGCCCCGCAAGTAGTTGCCGGGCTTTTTCAAAAGTTCTTTGCCCCGCTTTCTTGGGGGAAAGCGGGCGGCAAGTATTTGCCGCCCTCAGAGTGTCGAAAAAGTTAACGAGAATACTGGAGGAAGGGGAAAACCATCTCAAACGCCGAAGTTTTTCCCCTTCCT
>JBJDZI010000037.1:0-3348 GCA_051867925.1 Eubacteriales bacterium | reverse complement strand
GTTTTCGCCCTCCTCTCGAGCTCTCCACCCACTTCCTTGGCTGGCGGTACTCTAAATTTATAGTTTCTCGACAGTCTGAGGGCAGCAAATTCTTGCCGCCCTTCATATAAGTTTTTGGTGTTCCAAGAACCTTTTCTCAAAAAAGCTCTTGGCAGGTTTGGGACGAAGCCCCAATTCGATTCAAAACTATTCCAATTCCCGTCTGCCATCCAGCGCACGGAACAGCGTGACTGCATCGGCATATTCCAGATCCGCGCCTACGGGGACACCGTAAGCAAGGCGAGTCACCTTGATTTCCAGAGGCTTCAACAGTTTCTGCAGATAGAGTGCAGTTGCCTCCCCTTCCACAGTGGGATTGGTGGCAATGATGACCTCCTCGATCTGCTCGCTACCCAGCCGCGAGAGGAGACTGGCGATCTCCAACTGATCGGGTCCGATGCCGTTCATAGGTGACAGAACTCCGCCGAGAACGTGATACCGTCCGCGGTAGTCCCGTACCCGCTCCAGACTCATCACCGCTCTGGTGTCCTCTACGACGCAGATAATGGGATCGCGGGATGTGTCCTTGCAAACCGCACAGGTATCGCCTTCACAAAGATTATTGCAGATCTTGCATCTGCCGATCCGCGACCGTGCGGAGAGAATCGTCTCGGCGAATGCCTTGGCAGATTCGTCGCTCCAATCAATCAAAGAGAGCGCATATCGGCTGGCGGTCTTGCGACCGACACCGGGAAGTTTGGCGAACTGCTCGATGAGCTGTTCCAGCGGAAGGATGTAATCTGCCATCAGAACAGACCGGGCACATTCATCTGTCCGGTGATCTTTTCCATTTCAGCAGCGTTGGTGGCTTCCACTTTCTTGATCGCCTCGTTTACACCTGCAACCAGAATATCGGACAGGGTCTCGATATCGTCGGGATCAACGATCTCGGGGGAGATGGCGATGCTCAGAATCTCTTTTTTGCCGTTGATGGTAACGGTGACGGCTCCGCCGCCTGCCTGCACTTCGTATTCACACGCATCCATTTCTTCCTGCTTAGCAGCCATTTCTTCCTGCATCTTCTGTGCCTGACGGATCATGCCCTGCATATTGTTGGCACCGCCTGCGTATTCTTTGGGGATTCTCGATTTCATAATGATTCTTCCTTTTCTGATTCTTTGAATTTGAATTAAAACAGATCATCAAATGCGGATCTGGTAGGAGCATTGGGGTGGATCACTTCAATGAGTACGGCACTGAACTCGTCCCCTTCGGAAGCGGCGATGGCGCGGAGTTTCTCTGCCGCGGATACGCTGTCGAGAAGCCGTTTGGCGAAGGAGTCGGTCAGTTCCACATGGAGCCGCCTCGCCCCGTCTACGAAGGCCTGCGCACCTCTCAGGAAGGGAGCGCCGCCCTGATCAATTTTCTCGTAGCGAGCCACCAGTTCGGTAAAGCCGTAGTAGGCTTCCCGCACATCGGGATCTGCCGTCGGTATGGGCTTCTCCTCTTCGGCAGGGGGCTGCTTTGGTGTCATTTTTGCCGTTTGGGCAGGTGCCACAGGCTTCTCTTCTGCCACTGTAGTCGCTTTTGTGATCCCGCCGCCTGCGATTAGCAGGGTCAGCTTTTCTTCCAGCGCGGCAATCCGCGCGGAAATGGCTTCGGGAGAGTCTCCGAACACATCGGAGCAAAGACGCAGGAGCGTCATTTCCGCAACTACTCGCTTCTCCTCGCCTCTATGCATGGACAGGAAGGCTTCTTCCAGCAGTTTCACGTGGTACAATAGCGTTTGATAGGAAAACGCATTGGCGTTTTCGATGAGTTCCTGCAATTCGCTATCGCTGTAATCCAGCACCTCACCCGGGACTTGTCCCGATGCAACGGTGATCTTCAGCGCTTTTTGCACCATCATATCGCGGTAATAGGAGATCAGATCCGAGAAGAAAACCGACAGATCAATAGAGGACCGATACATCGCCGCGACCTGCGTCAACAGCTTGGAAAAATTCTTTGCTGCGATGGCAGATACGGCTTCGGAAACCTGTGTTCTGCCGCACACGCCTGCGGCGGCGGATACGCTCTCGGCGGTAACTGCTTTTCCTTCGCCTGCACACAGTTCCAAAAGGCTGATGGCGTCTCGCATACCGCCTTGGGAAAGGCGCGCGATCAGTCTGGCACCGTCGGGAGTCAGCTCGATTCCTTCGGCAGAGGCGATGACAGTCAGGCGGTCAATGATGTTTTGCAAAGAGATCCGACGGAAGTCGAACCGCTGACAACGGGAGAGGATCGTGGCGGGGATCTCCTGCATCTCGGTGGTCGCCAGAATAAAGATCACGCCTGCCGGGGGTTCCTCCAGCGTTTTCAACAGCGCGTTGAATGCGCCTTCGGAGAGCATATGCACCTCGTCGATGATGTAAACGCGGGTACCGTTTTGGGAGGGGGTAAAGATGACCTCTTCCCGAATGTCACGGATGTAATCGACACCGGTATTGCTGGCGGCGTCCATTTCCAGCACCTCCACAGACCGTCCGCTGTCGATCTCCTCACAGACTGCGCAGGCGTTGCAGGGATTGCCGCCCACCGTATGGGGGCAGTTTGCCGCTTTCGCCAATATCTTGGCGCAGGTGGTTTTGCCCGTACCGCGTGAGCCGCAGAACAGATAGGCGTGGCTGAGTTTTTGATTCGCCACCTGCCATGTCAGCACGGAGGTGATATGTTCCTGTCCGCAAACGTCCGAAAAAGCCTTGGGTCGCCATTTGCGGTATAATGCCTGATGCATGAATCTCCCTCCATCCCGAAAAAGCATACAAAAGCAGGGTGCAAAATAAGACCATACACCTCGTAATCGAACTGAGTCACCTATGCGTGAAAGGCAATCTGCGCTCAAAACAGGCGAACCTGTGGCACATTGAACATACTCCTTAATGCTGCTTGGTCTCCCACCTGACATGGTTCGAAGTCATCAATTGCACAGGACCCATTTCTCAACACGCAAATTGCGGTGCAGACCATACATGATCAGCCCTCAAACGCGGAAACCACCCCTGCTGTAGCGGATTGCAGGTACAGGGCGCCGCTACTTCCCCGGCCGGTATGGTCTTATTTCACATCCTGCTGATGTTTTACTAAGTTAACGCCGTTTTCACGGTTTTCATCCGTTGTTGCACGGCTTTACTATTATAGCATACTTTCTCCCAATATGCAAGGGCTTTTCGCAAAGTTCCTTGTGAACTTTTTGAAAAGATTTTTCGGATCCCCAAAAAGAGAGAGGATCCGATGAAACTTATTTTGCGCTGATCATCTTCAGATAGGCATTGATAAAGCCGTCCAGATCGCCGTCCATGACCGCCTGAATGTTGCCATCCTCGTAGC
>JBJDZI010000036.1:0-3430 GCA_051867925.1 Eubacteriales bacterium | reverse complement strand
GGCGTATGAGATGGTTTTCCCCTTCCTCCAGTATTCTCGTTAACTTTTTCGACAGGCTGAGGCGGCAAATACTTGCCGCCCTTTTCTGTAAGTTGAGTTCCAAGAACCTTTTTTCAAAAAAGTTCTTGGCAAAGCCCCAACAAAACCGCAAGTTATTTGCGAAATATCGTTGACAGAACGAGGAAAATATATTATAATGGAGATAATCGAAATTTATGAAAGTGGTATTGCTATGAAAAACAAGATCCTTGCGACAGCATTGGCAATGTTGCTGACTGCCCCCCTGCTCTTTAGCAGCTGCGGTAAGCAGGACCCCAACGCCCCGGATGGCTATCAGCTCGCCTCCAACGACTGCGTGGAGTACAATCTGTTCGTTCCGAAAGACTGGATCGTGGACACCGCAGAGAACAATCTGATGTGTACCGCCCGCGTCAGCGACATGATCTCCACCAACATCTCCATGGTGGCTTTCACCAATGACGGCACTTACGAAGTCAAAAAAGACGAAAACGGCAACGGCATCTCCCCCGTTCCCGAATATTGGAACGATTACAAGACCGATCTGGAACGCATTTTTGATCTGGACGACGAAGGAAAGACGACATTCCGGCTTCTGGAAGATCTGTCCGGCAAGACCATGCTGATCGGCAGTAACAGCGAGAGCGGAAAGACCGCCACCGGTTACTCTTACGTCTACACAGGCAGGATAGGCGGCACCGAACTGAAGTATATGCAGGTCATCATCTTCCAAAAGGACACCTTCTATCTGTTCACCTACACCTCCATCCCCTCTCAGTACGACAAATATACCGATGAGATCGAGGGGATTCTTTCCTACATCGAACTCCCTTGATATGACCGAGCTCCCTTCTTTCGTTTATCTGGACAACAGTGCCACCACCGCCCTCTGCCCGGAGGCTGAGGAAGCGATCCGTGCCGCCATCGTCGGCTTCGGAAACCCCTCTTCTCTGCACGCCGCAGGGCAGACCGCCCGCAAAACGGTGGAGACGGCACGCAAACAGCTCCTCTCCGCGCTGGACGTGCGACTGCCCGACACCCGTCGGGTGATCTTCACCTCCTGCGGAACAGAGGCGAATAATCTGGCAATCTACGGCACGATCCGCGCCAAAAAGTTCCGTTTCCTGCCTCGGATCATCACCACCGACAGCGAGCATCCCTCGATTCTGGAGCCGCTTCGGGACCTGGAATCCCGCGGCGAAGCGGAAGTGATCCGTCTCTCCACGAAAAACGGGTGGATCGATCTCGCCGCGCTGGATGGCGCGCTGAACGAGCGCACGGTGCTTCTGACCCTGATGCTGGTCAACAACGAGACCGGCGCCCTGTACGACATTGCCGCCGCATTCCGACTGGCAAAGCGCAAAGTCCCCACCGTCCTCACCCACAGCGATCTGACTCAAGGATTTCTGAAGGTGCTTCCCGCAGGCGGTTATGACAAGCTGGGAGCAGATCTGCTCACCGTCAGCGGACACAAGATCCATGCGCCCAAAGGCGTGGGCGCTTTGATTGTCTGTGCCGACCTGCTGAAAACCAAAAAACTGATCCCCCACCTCTACGGAGGCGGTCAGGAGGGCGGTCTGCGCTCGGGCACCGAAAACGTCATGGGCATCGCCGCGCTGGGTGCCGCCGCTAAAGCGGGCAAGTCCACCGCCGCCGCTGACATCGCCCGAATGTCTGCCCTGCGGGATACATTCGCGGGCGCGCTCCCCGACACCGTTCGGATCAACACGCCCGAATGCCACGCTCCCCACATTGTCAGCCTCACCCTTCCCCGCATCAAGAGCCAATCTGCCCTCAACGCCCTCTCCGCTAAGGGGATCTATGTCTCCAGCGGCTCCGCTTGCGCCTCCCACGGAGGTCACGGCAGTTACGTTTTACTTTCCTACGGTCTTTCTCCCGACGAAGCAGACTGCACCCTGCGGGTCAGTCTCTCCCGCTTCACCACCCAGCAGGAACTTCTTGCCGCCGCTGATGCGATCCGAGAAGTTTGTGATACATTGATCCATATGAAATAAACGAGGTGTTGCTATGAAACTGAAGCTCATCGCTCTTCTGCTGTCAGCCGTCATGCTGATTCCCCCCCTCGCCGCTTGTGCCGACAGCCCCGCCACTACCACCGCAGGTGCCGATGTCACCACCGAAGCCACTACCGAAGCCCCCATCCCGGAAGAGCCGGAAGTTCGCACCACCCTGTTTGCCGAGCCGGGACTTGCCCTGATGCATCAGATCATCGACGACTACTGGATCGCCCGATCCAAAACGCTCCGCGAGGAAAAGGGCGGAGGCGGTGCCGCTTTCGTCTGGAGTTACGCATCTTTTCTGGAGGCACTTGCCGAAACCTACCGTCTGTATCCCGACGATGTCACGGTTGCCAAGACCTACAAGAGCGCTCTGGAGGGGCTGGAAGCCTACGCGGTCAATGCCACTATCACCGCCCCCACCGGCAGATACAAGGTCACCTACTACAACGCCAGCAGAGGTAGCAGCGGAGACTACTATTATGATGACGATGCGTGGGTCTGCCTGCAGTTTTTGAACGCTTACGAATTGCTGGGCGATGCGCAATATCTGGAAAAAGCCGAGAAAACGCTGGAATTTTTGTGGACCGGCTGGGATGACGTTCTGGACGGCGGCATCTACTGGAAAAGCAATTACAGCAGTAAAAACACCTGTGCCAACGGCCCCATTGCCATCGCGTTTCTATGGGCTTATCAGCTGACGCAGAACAGCGATTATCTTTCCAAAGGTGCCGCTATCTACGAATGGACCCGCGAAGTTTTGCTGGACGGCAGTCTGTACTGCGACAGCATCGGCAAAGACGGCAACAAGAACACATGGAAAGCGGCTTACAACCAAGGCGTAATGATTTATGCCGGCGCCCAACTCTACGAGATCACCGGTGACGGAACTTATCTGAAGCAGGCACGCGCCACCACCAATGCATCGGTGAATCTGATGTTCAAGGGCAGCGGAAGCAATACCACCATGAACGACAACCCCATCTACAAGGCATGGTGTGTGGGTTGGCTGACCCGCGGATTTCTGAAGTTCTACTCTGTGGACCCCAAGAAGAACACCACGGCCATGAAGCGTCTGGAAGCCGTACTGGAGAACACCCTGGAGACCAAGGATCGCTCCGGCTATTACGATCCCTATTTCTGCAATCCCAACGCCTGGTCCTCCGAGTCCAGAACCTGCATCCTCCAGCCCGCCGGCGTCTGCACCGTCTTCTGCCTCTCCGCCTACTACGATCTGGTTTTGAAATAATTTTTATTTGTATTCGGGGCTTTGCCCCAAACCCCAGTCGGAACCTTCTTGAAAGAAGGTTCCGACACCTCCAAGAACTTCTGTAAAGGGCGGCAAATACTTGCCGCCCGCAGTCTGTCGATAAACTATAAATTTAGAGTGCCGC
>JBJDZI010000035.1:0-17939 GCA_051867925.1 Eubacteriales bacterium | reverse complement strand
AAGTGTAGTGCTGACCCATCTCAACAGCATCGACACCTCCCCCGATGTGAAAGACACCCAGGGACAGATCAACACCATTCGGAATAAGGAATATTTCGAAGGCAGACTCCATTCCTTCGGTCACGGTGACGGCGGCGGCGGACCTACCCCTGCAATGCTGGAAAAAGCGCGGAGAATTATGAATGTTCCCGGTCTTGCAGACAGCTACTACACCACCATCAGCGACTTCATGAAGGAGATCGAACAGGTTGCGGACAAGCTCCCCACCTACACCGGCGAGCTTTATCTGGAACTTCACCGCGGTACGCTGACCCAAATGCACGAGATCAAGCGTTCCAACCGCAAGGCGGAGTTTGCGCTCCACGATATGGATTACCTCAACGTGCTGGCAGGCGAGGGAAAGAACGCCCGCACCGATGAACTCTACAAGACGCTTCTGACCAATCAGTTCCACGATATTCTGCCCGGCACCTGCTACACTGGCGTGACCCAGAAGGCTGTGGAACAGAATTATCAGCTGGTGAAGGACGCCGACGCCATTACCGAGGGCTACGCAAAGAAACTGCTGTCCGAAGGCGATGCCATCACACTGTTCAACACCACCTCCTTCGATCGCGACGACGTAGTCACACTTCCCGATAGCGGAAAGTATCCCGCAGGCAAGATCGTCCAGACCTACACCGACGTGACCGGCAAGGCAGTGGTGGCAGTAGGCGGCGTGGAAATCCCCGCTCTGTCGCAGATCTCTCTGCCCCTGTGTGATACCTGCACTACCGCCGATTCGCCCTTTCAATGGGACGGAAAGGTGCTGGAAACGCCCTTTGCCACCGTCACCTTCGACGAAAAGGGCGGCATCGCATCCTTTATCGACAAGCGGGCTGACCGTGAACTGAAGAAAGCAGACGGTGCCCCCCTCAACACCTTCTACATTGCCGAAGACGTCCCCGAGCGATACGACAACTGGGACATCGACATCGAGACCATGTCCAAAATCCGCGTGCAGGATTGTCTCCTCTCCTTTGAGGTGATCTCTGACGGCGCGCTGGAGTTTGTGATCCGTTTGACCTACGCCATCGGCGAGGCTTCCAAACTGACGCAGGATGTGATCTTCTATGCCAACACCGCCCGCGTTGACTTCCACACCGTGGTGGATTGGAAGGAAAAGCACACCTTCCTGAAGACCGGCTTCGATCTGGAGGTCAACAGCATGACCGTCAAGAACGAGATCCAGTTCGGTCACATGGATCGCCCCATCACCCGCAACAACAGTTTTGAGACGGCTAAGTTCGAGGTCTGCAATCACAAGTGGACCGATCTTTCCGAATCCCGCTTCGGCGTTGCCATCCTTAACGACTGCAAGTATGGCATCTCCACCTACGAGGGCAACCTCTGTCTGACCCTCCACCGCGGCGGTACTCACCCCGACGTCACCGGCGACGAGGGCGTACATGAGATGACCTACTCCCTCTATCCTCACGCCGAAGGCTTTGCTACCGGAAACGTTATCCGCGAGTCTTATCTGCTGAACGTGCCTGCGGTAAAAGTGAGCGGCATTGCCGACTCTTCCGCCCCCTTCTTAAAACTGTCTGCCGACAATATCGTCTGCGAAGCAGTCAAGCCCGCAGCTTATCGGAACGACGCATTCGTGGTTCGTCTCTACGAGGCGGAGCGCAACCGGACCCGTTGCAGTATTACCCTTCCCAAAGGCGTAAAGCAGGTATTTGATTGTAACATTCTGGAGGACGTGAAGGAAGAACTCCCCATTACGGACGGCAAGGTTGACCTTACCTTCAGACCCTTCCGGATCGTATCTTTGATGATGGTTCGATAATCATTTGACTTTGGAGTGCAATGGACTGATCCGTTGCACTCCGTTTACTACCGTGATACATAAAAAGGAGGACTTCCATGAAATTTCTCAATTCTATTCTCAGCAGAATCGTATTGGTCGTACTCTCCCTGATCCTTCAAGCCCTGTGGCTGTTGGTTCTGATCCTCGGAGTAAGCCAATTCATTCACTACGCTAATATTCTTCTGCAGATCTTCAGCCTGCTGATGGTCTTTTACATTGCGCAAAAAGATACTAAAACCTCCTTCAAACTGGCTTGGGTGGTTCCCATCCTCCTCTTTCCTCTGCTTGGCGGATTGATCTACCTGTTTTTCGGTACCAAATCTCCCACCCGCAGGATGCGAAAAAAGATGGAACGCTCGCAGAAGGCGCTGGAAGCCTACGCGACCGACTCCTCCGCACTGATCGAGGAAATCGCAGCCGACAATTCTCCTGTTGGAGGTCAGATGCGATACCTGCAAAAAACCGGCGGTTTTCCTGCATACGCTAATACCGAGTCGCGGTATTTTCCGCTGGGCGAGGAGGTTTTCTCCGCGATGCTGGAGGAACTTCGGAAGGCGGAACGCTTCATTTTCTTGGAATTCTTCATCGTTGCCGAAGGGCGGATGTGGAACTCCGTGTTGGAGATTTTGGAGGAAAAAGCCAAGCAGGGCGTGGATGTTCGGGTGATCTACGACGACGTTGGTTCTCTGACCACTCTGCCCTACGATTACGACCGCAGGCTGGAAAAAAAGGGAATCCGCTGTATTTCCTTTAATCCCTTCAAGCCCGTTCTGTCCATCGTGATGAACAACCGCGATCACCGCAAAATCATGGTCATCGACGGAAAGGTGGGCTTTACCGGCGGCGTCAATCTCGCAGACGAGTATATCAACGAGAAGGTGCGCTACGGACATTGGAAAGACACCGCCGTAATGTTGCGCGGAGACGGTGTATGGAGTTTGACGCTTCTCTTTCTCGAAATGTGGAACGCATTCCGCCCGGGCGATACCGAAATCGACCGCTTCCGTCCCGACTTTTCCAATGAGGCTCTGCCTCAATGTGACGGATACGTTCAGCCCTACGGTGACACGCCGCTGGATGGCGAATCGCTGGGAGAGAATGTCTATCTGAACATCCTTCACAGTGCCCAGCGGTATGTCTACATCTGCACGCCCTATCTGATCATCGACGAGGAACTGGAGGGGGCTATGATCCTTGCCGCGAGGCGTGGCGTGGATGTGCGGATGATCACGCCCGCCATCCCCGACAAAAAGAGCGCGCACGCGCTCACCCGTTCCCATTATCCCAAACTACTGGCGGGCGGCGTGAAGATTTACGAATACACCCCCGGTTTCATCCACGCCAAATCCTTTGTCTGCGACGATCAGGTTGCCACCGTGGGCACGGTCAATCTGGACTACCGATCCCTCTATCTGCACTTTGAATGCGGTGTGTACTTCTACCGCGCTCAATCGGTTGCCGATGTGAAGCGGGATTTTCTGGAGACGCAGGAAAAGTGCGTTCCTGCGAAAGTTCCCCGTCCCCGCTTCGGAATGATTCGCGGACTGTATTACGCAATCCTGCGCCTGTTCGCACCGCTGTTTTAACCCGGAAAACAAAAAATCCGACGGAATCCGTCGGATTTTTTCATTAAAAGGAAGCAACCAAATTGGCGGGCGGCTGGGCAGAAACGATCTCCACATCGGTGAGCACGGGCCCCTGACTGCCGTAGACTTTGTTGAACTCAAACGAAACGGTAGCGGTCAGAGTCACCCAATCTTTGGTGTTCAGCGTATTGGCGCGCATGGACTTGCAGACCAGACCGCAATAACTGATATCGTCCACGCAACAGGTCATCACATGGCGCCCGATGACGAACATCCGAGGCGGAAGTTGATTGTCCCGCGCCACGATGCCCTTGAAACGGACTGTCTTGCCTACATATTTCTGTGCATCCTCGGTCAAATCGCGATACCAAGTGGCAAAATCTTCGTCTGCAATCTCGATCACGGGTGCGTTGATGTCAAAGGGCAGAGGATCTTCGATCTCGTCGTAAGCAAATTCGCCTGTGACATATTCGTATCCGATGGCACAGCGGCGATTGGCTCCGCGAATGATCTTGTGAATGGCTTCCATGTCCACATTCTCGGGCGCACGGTTGAGAAGCACGGTCTCGCAGGACTGGAGTTTGTCGAAGACCAACTGGCGCATATTTTGATTGTAAGTCTGGAAGGTGTTGGCATCTGCCACGAAGATTTCCTGATAGATCATCCAGTTTTCGGGCAGCGACTGATAGAGTTTGTCAATGAGCCAAACGCCGTTGTACTCAATGAGTACACGGTCGGGACGGTATTTCTTCTCAAGCGCGTCAAAGAGCAAAGGGCTCAAATCCTCGGCATCCTCGACAATTTCCATAGAAATATTGTCGTGAGCAAATGCGGAGGGATCGTATTCTTCCACACCCTCTTCGCAGACGATGAGCAACATCGGCTCGCCGGTGTTAAAATCGGGATCGGACAGCGTATCCTGCAGAGTTTTGGTCTTTCCTGCTTCCAAAAATCCCGTGAACAGGTAAACGGGCAGTTCTTTGCGTTGATTCATCAGATTCACCTCAGTTATTGTGGAAGAGATCGGCGATCACGGACTCGTGCAGCCCCGAGCCGATGACGCAGACGCGTCCGATCAATCCTGCGGAGCCGTTTCTGATATCGGGTTCGCCGGGAACGTAGTCGAAATGAATCCAGTTGCCGTCCTCCCCTGCTACGATGCCCTTAGCGCGGAGTACGATACCGCAGGTCTTCTCGTCCTCGAGAGCGGACAGGATGGTGCGAAGCTTGTCTGCGGTAAATTTTGCTGTGGTCTCGATTCCCCAGCTTTGGAATACTTCATCGGCGTGGTGGTGATGCCCGCGGCAACCGCATTCCTCATCGTGATGGTGCTCGTGACCGCATTCGCATTCCTCATCGTGATCGTGATGGTGCTCGTGATGGCATTCGCATTCCTCATCGTGATCGTGATGGTGCTCGTGATGGCATTCGCACTCTTCATCGTGATCGTGATGGTGCTCGTGATGGCATTCGCACTCTTCATCGTGATCGTGATGGTGCTCGTGACCGCACTCACACTCTTCATCGTGATCGTGATGGTGGTGATGATGGTGACCGCCGCAGACGGGGCAGGTCTCAGCCTCGGTCAACGCGCGGAGATCATCGGCAAGGGTGGAGGTCTGCTCCATGGCAGAGAGAATCTGCGCACCGGAAAGCTGATCCCAAGGAGTGGTGACGATAACCGCCTCGGCGTTCTTTTCCCGCAGAAGCGACACGGTGTCGGCAATCTTCTTCTCGGAGCAGGTCTGAGTGTGGCTGAGAACGATGGCACCGGCGTGTTCGATCTGATCGTTGTAAAACTCGCCGAAATTCTTCATATACATCTTGCACTTGTTGGCATCAGCCACGGCAGTATAACTGTTCAGCACCACGTCATCGGTCAGCACGGTCTGCACCGCACGGATGACATCAGAGAGTTTGCCTACGCCGGAAGGCTCGATGAGAATGCGGTCGGGGGCGTATTCGGCTACCACTTGGGTGAGCGCCTTGGAAAAATCGCCAACCAGCGAACAGCAGATGCAACCCGAGTTCATTTCGTTGACGGTGATGCCCGCATCCTGCAAAAATCCGCCGTCAATGCCGATCTCGCCGAATTCGTTTTCGATCAGGACGACTTTTTGTCCTGCGTAGGCTTCGGAGAGCAGTTTTTTGATGAGTGTGGTTTTGCCGGCTCCCAAAAAGCCGGAGAATATATCAATTTTGGTCATTGTAAATCAGAACCTTTCCTATTAAATCATACATACTCTATTATTTTAGCACAGATTCGGGATTTGTCAAGTGTTTTTTGAAAAGTTAGCAATCTGTTCCCACAGAATGGGGCGTTTCGTCTTGACTTTTTTTAGCGGGTGTGCTATACTGTGAAAAATCCCGAAAGGAGCAAGCTATGTCCCAATCTCCCCTCCCCTGCAAGATCGTCCGCACAAGGCGAAAGACGGCGGCGTTTTCCATCTCCCGCACGGGTGATCTGATCCTCCATATCCCGCTATGGGTCAGCGATACAGAAGCGGCTCGGCTGATCGAGCAAAACCTCGACAGGCTCCAATCTCTGATTGCCCGTTGGGAGCGCACGCAGGCAACAAAGCCTGCCTATCGGGACGAGGACATTCCGCGCCTGAAAGCCGATGCTGCCGCTCACCTGCCCGAGCGGATCGCCTATTGGTCGTCAATAATGGGACTTGCTCCCGCATCGGTGAAGATTACCTCGGCAAAGACACGGTTCGGCAGTTGCAGTAGCCGAAAAGCGGTCTGCTTCTCCTGCTTTCTGATGCTCTACCCCGACGATGCCATCGACTATGTGATCGTCCACGAACTGGCGCATCTGAAACAGATGAACCATTCCGCCGCCTTTTATGGGCTTGTGGCACAATATCTGCCCGACTATAAGGCGCGGGAAGCAATCTTGAAAGGAAGAACACTTTAATGGAAGAACGCACTTACAAAGTCAGCAGAATCGATGGCGAATACGCTATTCTCATCGACGAAAACAGCGGCGACGATCTCTTTATCGCGCTGGCGCTCCTCCCCGAAGGGACCGATCTCGGCACGCGGCTTTTGTGGAAGGATTTTGAATATACGATCATTGAAAGTTTAGCCGAAATGAAGAAAGTCTGCGTTATCGGCTGCCCCGGTAGCGGAAAAAGCACCTTTTCCCGCGCTCTCTGGGAGATCACGGGACTGCCGCTCTGCCATCTGGATTTGTTATATCATAATCCCGACCGCACCACGGTTGAAAAGCCGATCTTTCAGGAGCGTCATGCCCAAGTCATTGCGCAGGATCAATGGATCATCGACGGGAACTACGGCTCCACCATGGAACTGCGCATCGCTGCCTGCGACACCGTTTTCTTTTTGGACTACTCCGTACAGGTCTGTCTGGAGGGCGTGACGGTGCGCCGCGGAAAAGCCAGATCCGATATGCCTTGGGTGGAGATCGAGGAAGATCCCTCATTCACGGCGTTCATCCGCGCCTATCCCACTGAGAGTAAACCGAAGGTGCTGGAACTGTTAGAAAAGTATTCGGACAAGACCATCGTTGTATTCCGGACTCGGAAGGAATCGGACGAGTATTTACGAAAACTTCGCGCATCGCTCTAATAAATCAGGAGGTAACTATGGAACTCCAAGACATTTTGCAAATTAAGGACGAAGCCGAGCAGATTCAAAAGATCTACGAAGTTTTCAATGAGGACGCTCGACTGAACCATTCTAAGGCGGCACGGGTAGAATTTCTGACCACCGTCCGCTACATTGAACGGTATCTGCAGCCGGGGGCTCGCATTCTGGACGCAGGGGCGGGAGCGGGCGAGTACAGCCTCTACTTTGCGCGGCAGGGCTACGAAGTTTGCGCGCTGGAACTGGCAGACAATAACATTCGGGCGTTTCGGAAAAAAATCATGCCCGAGGACAGAATCGAATTGGTGCAGGGGAACGCTTTGGATCTGTCCTGTTACGCGGATGAATTTTTCGACGCAGTTCTTCTTTTGGGTCCGCTCTATCATCTGCATAGCGTAGAGGATCGCAAACGGTGCATCCGGGAAGCGAAACGGGTCTGCAAAAGGGACGGCAAACTGTTCTTTGCCTTTATTTCCAATGATATGGTCTTTCTGACCGAGCTAATGTTCAATCAGACTTACTTTACCACGGGCGATTTTGACCGAGAGACCTTCCGACTCCACGATTTTCCCTTCGTCTTCCACACGGTGGACACCGCCCGCACGCTTTTGCAGGACAGCGGTGTTCGCATCCTGCACGAGATCGCCTCCGACGGTGCCACAGAACTTTTGGAAGAAAAGATCAACGCAATGGACGCCGACAATTACGCCGCTTATCTGCGCTATCACTTTTATATCTGCGAGAAACCCGAACTGCTGGGAATGAGCAATCATCTTCTGTTCGTGGGAGAGAAATGATCGTGAAGGAAGCCATTGGAAACACCGGGATGCAATGCTATGGTTCCGGGTTGCTAATCTGCCGGTAACGGCAGTAGGCATCCTGCACACGTTCTATATTATTTCCATCTAGACTAACCCCAAACTCTTTTTTCGGAAATTTCCATTCTGACCGGTATTTTTTCTGAATTTTGGGGATTTTCTCTCAGAAATCGAAATTATCCCATTGACAAATCAAATCGGCGGTGCTATAATAACAGAAGTTCCGCAGATGCCGCAGGGATCGTCTGGAGACCGACGGCGGAGGATACTCCGGAGAATCTCATTGGTATGAGTGCCGAAGGTGCAAGGCGACAGCCGAATCTCTCAGGCAAAAGGACGGAGCAGATTTTTACTGTTATGCCCTGCTTTTCTTTGGAGTTTCCCGCGGAAGCTCCATTTTTTACTTTTTCGGAGAACCATATGGATACACTTCTTCATATCGTCCAAACCGTCAACGCATATCTTTCCGACTATGTCCTCATCATCCTTTTGCTGGGCGCGGGGCTTTACTTTTCTATCCGTACCCGCTTCGTGCAGATTCGATGCTTCGGCGAGGGAATACGGGCAGTATTCGGCAAATTTTCGCTGAACGGCGGCAGGCAGAAACACGGACTCAGCTCCTTTCAGGCACTGGTCACCGCCATCGCCGCACAGGTGGGTACCGGTAATATCGTGGGTGCCTGCGGCGCGATCCTCATCGGCGGTCCCGGTGCCATCTTCTGGATGTGGGTGATCGCTTTCTTCGGCATGGCGACCATTTACGCGGAAGCAGTTTTGGCGCAAGAGACGCGCATCGTGAACGCGGACGGCTCGATCCTCGGTGGTCCCGCAGTCTACATCCGCCGCGCTTTCCAAGGGCGTTTCGGCAGATTCCTCGCAGGATTTTTTGCCGTAGCAACTATCCTTGCCCTGGGCTTCATGGGCGCAATGGTGCAATCCAACTCGGTAGCAGAAACCGGCAATACTGCGTTCTCAATTTCGGGTTTGGTGATCGGTCTCATCCTTGCCGCGGTTGCCGCCATTATTTTCTTGGGCGGTGTCCAACGGATCGCCTCGGTCACTGAGAAAATCGTTCCGTTTATGGCCCTGCTTTATCTCGCCGGCGGTCTGATCATCATTTGCGCCCGCATTCAATACATTCCCGAAACCTTTGGAATGATCTTCCGCTATGCCTTCCGCCCAGATGCCATCCTCGGCGGTTCGATCGGTGCGGCTCTTTCCGCCGCTATCAGCCAAGGCGCCAAGCGCGGACTCTTCTCCAACGAAGCCGGTATGGGCTCTACCCCTCACGCCCACGCTATGGCAAATGTCAAGACTCCTCACGAACAGGGCGTGGTTGCCATGATCGGTGTCTTTGTTGACACTTTTATTGTACTGACCATGACCGCGCTGGTAGTCATTTCCACTCTCTACGCAGGGGACGGCATCCTTGCCGGCGGTGCCTCGGAAGGTGTGGACAAGACTAATATGGTGCAACTTGCCTTCGGCAGCATTTTCGGAACGACGGGCGGTAACATTTTCGTGGCAATCTGTCTGTTCTTCTTCGCCTTCTCCACCATCATCGGCTGGAATCTCTTTGGGCGCATTAACACGCAGTATCTCTTTGGTCAAAAGGGTGTTACGGTCTACTCTGTGCTGGCGGTTCTCTTCGTCTTCGTCGGTTCTATTCTCTCCAACGATCTGCTTTGGGAACTGACCGATCTTTTCAATCAGTTGATGGTTCTGCCCAATGTGCTTGCTCTCGTTGCGCTGTCCGGGATGGTCATGACCAGCGCGAAACGAAAGCGCCATCCGCTGAAGTAATAGGGAGGGCGCGGGCAGGAACTCGCATAGGGTTCTGCTCCTTCGCCTTCGTGCAGATTATCCCCATAATAAACAACTCAAGGCGGCAATTACTTGCCGCCCTAAAATGTTTTTGGAGTTCCAAGAGCCTTTTTCCTAAAAAGGTTCTTGGTTCTTAATTTTTCCAAGTGAAGCTACCCGAGAGCAGTACGACCTTGTCACTCGAAACGGTCAGAAGACCGCCGTCGGTGGTGCCGATCCGCTCGTAGCCGTCCTCCAGCTCGACCTTGCAATCGCAAGGCTTCACCGACGTCACGAAGGGGATGTGTCCTGCCAGCACGGCAAGATCGCCCTCCACGCCGCGCACGGTGAGCTTCACCGCATCGCCGCAGAAGAGATCTCCTTCGGGGGAAGATATTTTCAGCAGAAAAGTCTTCATCTTGCCGCCTTCTTTGCTTTTTCCACCGCTTCGTCAATGGTGCCAACGAAGAGGAAAGCGGACTCAGGCAGGTCATCATGCTTGCCCTCGATGATCTCCTTGAAACCGCGTATAGTCTCGGACAGCGGAACGTACGCGCCGGGAATGCCCGTGAATTTCTCGGATACGTCGAAGGGCTGGGACAGGAATCTCTGAATCTTACGCGCTCTCTGCACCAGCAGTTTGTCTTCGTCGGAGAGTTCGTCCATGCCCATGATGGCAATGATGTCCATCAGTTCCCGGTATCTCTGCAAAATGCGCTGAACCTCGCGGGCTACCGTATAATGCACTTCTCCGATGATCTCGGGAGCCAGTATTCGGCTGGTGGATTCCAGCGGGTCTACCGCAGGATAGATACCCTGAGAGGATATGCTTCTGGACAGAACCGTCGTTGCATCCAGATGGGCAAAAGTAGTGGCAGGAGCAGGGTCGGTCAGGTCATCCGCGGGAACGTAAACTGCCTGAATGGAGGTGATGGATCCCTTCTTGGTGGAGGTGATACGCTCCTGCAGATCACCCATCTCGGTAGCCAGTGTAGGCTGATAGCCCACCGCAGAAGGCATACGTCCCAGCAGAGCGGAAACCTCCGAACCTGCCTGTGTAAAGCGGAAAATGTTGTCGATAAATAGCAGAACGTCCTGATTTTCCTCATCGCGGAAATACTCTGCCATGGTCAGACCGGACAGAGCTACACGCATTCTTGCTCCGGGAGGCTCGTTCATCTGACCGTAGACCAGCGTAGTGTTGGTCAAAACGCCCGATTCCTTCATTTCGTTATAGAGGTCGTTTCCCTCGCGGGTACGCTCGCCGACACCGGTAAAGACCGACAGACCGCCGTGCTGTTTGGCGACATTGTTGATCAGTTCCATGATCAGCACCGTTTTGCCGACGCCTGCACCGCCGAACAGACCTATCTTACCGCCCTTGGAGTAGGGGCAGATCAGGTCGATGACCTTGATACCGGTCTCCAAAATTTCGGTAGAAGTAGCCAGTTCGCTGAACGCGGGGGCAGGTCTGTGGATGTTCCACCGCTCAACAGTGTTGTCGAATGGCTTGTTGTCCACGGTATCGCCCAGCACATTGAAAATACGCCCCAACGTTTCTCTGCCCACGGGCACGCTGATAGTCTTGCCCGTATCGACAACGGGCGTACCGCGCTTCAGACCGTCGGTAGAGGACATGGCGATACAACGCACTACGTTGTCACCAATGTGCTGTGCCACCTCAACGGTCAGCGTTTTGTTGCCGTTTTGCATGGTCAGCGCGTTATAAATGGAGGGCAAGCAGCCTTCCTCAAAGCACACGTCTACCACAGGACCCATGACCTGGGAAACGCGGCCTTTTGCTGTGTTTGACATAGTTTTTCTCCTTTTCAGCTTCAGCGTCACTCTTCACCGCTCAGGCACCGCTGCCTGCGACGATCTCGGTAATCTCCTGTGTGATGGCGCCCTGTCTTGCGCGGTTGTATTCCAGACCCAGCGTGTCGATCATTTCCTGCGCATTTTTACCTGCGCTGTCCATTGCCACGCGCCGCGCCGCTACTTCGCTGGCAAAACTCTCCTTCACCGAGGAGACGATCATCCCCGCAACGTATTCGGGAATCATGGCGTTCAGCACGGTAATCTCGTCCGGCTCGAAAATAGCGGAAACAGACTTGCCGCTCTCGCTCTTCTGCAGGGGCAGGATCCATCTGACACAGGCTTCCTGGGACATCAGGGAAATGTATTCCGTACATACGATGCCGAAGCGGTCAAATTCGCCTGCGGTGAACGCACGGCATACCCGATCGGCAATCTCTTTGGCATCCGCGTAGGTAAACTGCTCCGCATAGAGCAGTTTGCCGGGGAAACGGTCGCAGGCGCGCTTGCCAACGGGAATAATCTCAGCGTCGGGATACTCCCGCAACAGACGGAAGATATTGGCGTTATAGCCGCCCGCAAGTCCGCGGTCGCCTGCAATCACCAACAGACACAGTCTGTCGCCGTCTGCCGCTTGCATATAGGGACTTTTCTTGCATTCCTCGTAGGAAGTCAGTTGCTCCACCGTTTCGGTGAGGGCGGCGGCGTACTCTTTTCCGCGATTCATGGACTCGGTCGCCCGACGGATTTTGGAAGATGCCACCAATCCCATTGCCTTGGTCAGATGAAGCGTGGAATTGACACTTTTGATGCGTGTGCGCAGTTGCTTGATATCAGCACCCATACGCTCACCTCTTCATCTCGCCCAGCGCAGTTTTCAACAGTTCGATGTCGTCGTCGCTCCAGTTACCCGCTTCCACACTGGTAAGGAAATTGCCGTACTTGTTTTCCAGCAGTTCGTACAACAATCTCTCGTATTCCTTGACCTTCTTCACGGGTGTATCATTCAGATAGCCGTTGATGACGGCGTAAACGATGGCAACCTGACAGCCGACGCGAACGGGGGCGTTTCTTCCCTGCTTGAGGACTTCCACGATGCGTTCGCCCAGTGCCAGTCTGGCTTTGGTATCCGCATCCAGATCACTGCCGAATTGCGCAAAGGACTGCAGTTCGCGGTACTGGGAATAGAGCAGTTTCAGCTCGCCCGATACCTTCTTCATCGCTTTGAGCTGTGCGGAACCGCCGACACGGCTGACCGAGATACCGGGGTTGATTGCGGGCATAACGCCTGCGTGGAACAGTTCGGTCTCCAAGAAGATCTGACCGTCGGTGATGGAGATAACATTGGTGGGGATATATGCGGACACGTCACCTGCCTGCGTCTCGATGAGCGGCAGAGCGGTGATGGAGCCTCCGCCGTATTCGGGTGCAACGCAAGCCGCACGCTCCAACAGACGGGAGTGCAGGTAGAATACATCGCCGGGGTAGGCTTCCCGTCCGGGAGGACGGCGGATCAGCAGGGACAGTGCGCGGTATGCCACCGCGTGCTTGGACAGATCGTCATAGATAATCAGAACGTCTTTGCCCTGCTCGCGGAAATACTCTGCCATTGCGCAACCCGCGTAGGGCGCGACGTATTGGAGCGGAGCAGATTCCGATGCAGACGCGGAAACGATGATGGTGTACTCCATCGCACCCGCGCGGGTGAGTTCGTTAGTCAGCTGAACCACCGAACTGTTTTTCTGTCCAATGGCAACGTAGATGCAGATGACGTTCTCGTTCTTCTGGTTAATGATGGTATCGATGGCGATCTCGGTCTTACCGGTCTGGCGATCACCGATGATCAGCTCACGCTGACCGCGTCCGATGGGAATCATACTGTCGATGGCTTTGATGCCTGTCTGAAGCGGTACCGATACGCTCTTGCGCTCGATAATACCGGGAGCTTCCGACTCGATGGGGCGAGTTTCGGTAGTTGCCACGGGTCCCTTGCCGTCGATGGGTTCGCCCAGCGCGTTGACTACACGCCCCATCAGCGCTTCGCCGACGGGAACCGACAGGACTTTGCCCGTCCGTTTGACGGAAGTGCCTTCGCGGATATTGTTATTATCCGAAAGGATGGCTACCGACACGGTTTCTGTTTCCAGATTCTGCGCCATACCGAAGCTGCCATCTTCGAATTCCAGCAGTTCGCTTGCCATACACTCCCGAAGACCGTAAACCCGCGCGATACCGTCACCCACCAGGATAACTGTACCGGTCTCCTTCATCTCGATTTTCGATTGATAATTTTTGATTTGTTCTTTGATCACATTGCTGATCTCTTCGGGTCTCGTGCTCACGTCTTCATCACTTCCTTTACCTCACGCAAGCGGTGTCGCAGACTTCCGTCCATAATCTTTCCGTCCATCTCGACGATCAGACCGCCCAGCAGATTTTTGTCGATGAAATATTCTGCTTTGATCTTGCCTTTGCAGACCGCCTCCAGCTTTGCGGTCAGTTTTTGCTTTTCCACGGCGGTCAGTTCCACCGCGCTGGTGATTTTGGCGTTGGAAACGTGCTCGGAAGCCGACAGCAGTGCTTCATATTCCTCCGCCGCTTGGGAAAAGCAGTTCATTCTTCCCTTTTCGCACATCAGTTGCAAAAAGGAGAGAACCTGCTCCGGGAGTGCCTCCCCGAAGACCTGTCTGATGGCGGCAAGCCGCTCACTCAGCGGAATACTCGGGGAAGTCAGAAACTCCACATACTCAGGATTTTCGGAAAACGCGCTCTTGATTTTATCAAGAGCATCCGCGTATTCCGCTATCGCCCTCTCTTCACAGGCAAGCATGAAGAGAGCGGTGCCGTATTCTTTTCCGATCTCAGTCATTGCCGTCCCCTATTTCTTCGATAAAGGAATCGATCAATGCACGGTGATCTTCGGTATTGATCTCGCGCTCCAGCATCTTCTCGGTCAGCGCACCGGAGACCTCCACGATCTCCCGCTTGATCCCGTCTGCGGCTTTCTTGCGCTCCAACTCTGCCTCGGTCTCCGCCGCGCGGATGATGCCCTCGGCACGATTCTGTGCCTCGGCGATCAACTTATCGCCGCGATACTTGGCATTGTCGGTGGCAGTTTGCAAAATGGCGTCCGCCTCTGCGTTGGCATAGGAGAGCTTTTCTTCCCAATTCTTGCGGTTTTCATTTGCTTGGGTTTCTGCCAGTTCTGCCGCCGCATACTGCGAATCGATCTCGTTCTGCCGCTTCTCAAAAACCTTTTGAACGGGCTTGAACAGAAACTTTTTCAAAATCAAAAACAGCAGAACGAGGTTAATCAGAGAGATCAATATCTGCCAGATGTTGACAGAAATGATATCCAAACTCTGCATAATCCAGTCTCCCTTATGTTAACCGATTGCTCTCATCAGAATGTTTACCAGCATATTCGGTGCAACGAAGATGAGCAGGATCGCGATAACCAGCGCGTAAAGACCTGTGGTTTCCGCAACTGCACAACCCATCAGCATGGTGCTGGTTACGCTTCCCTTGCTTTCGGGCTGACGGGCGATGGCTTCACAAGCACTTGCAACGGCGTTACCTTCACCGATACCGGGGCCGATACCTGCGATCATTGCCATACCTGCGCCCAGCGCGCAACATCCTAAAATAATACCAATAGCGAGTTCTAACATTTTATTTACCTCCAAATTAATTTGCTTTTATAGATTTTTGTTTTTTGAGTTTACGTTGTTCGTATTCATCGGCAGGGAATCCGCCCGATACATACATCATGGTCAGCATGGCGAAGATAAAGGCTTGCAGACATCCGCTGAACACATCAAAATAGATGGATAAGATTGCGGGAATACCGACCTGCAAGAACGGGATCTCGCCCAGCACGCCAGGCAACCAACCGAGCAAAATTGACGAAAGACCTTGCAGTCCCGTCGCTACCAACACCGAAATCACAGAGCCTGCCAAAACGTTACCGTAATGACGAAACGCCATCGAAATCGGCGTTGCCACTTCGCTGATCAAGTTGATCGGCAAAAGCAGGGCGACCGGCTGTGTGAAGCTTTTCGCATAGACCAGCGGACCGCATTTGCTCTTGTAATAGGTAATCAGAATAAATACGAGGATCGCCCAACCTGCGACCACATTCAGATCAGAGGTCGGCGGATACAGTCCCAATAGAGAGAGCAGGCTGGAGACTGCAGAGAGTGCCAGAACTGCGGCGATAAACGGCGCAAATCCCGCGAACATCTCGCCCATATTCTCCCGCACAAGCCCTTGCACCTTTTCTACAATCCATTCCACGGCGTGTTGCCGTTTGGAATCCGCCTTTACCTTCAGCCCGCGGGTCATGAAGAGACACAGCGCGAAGATCGAGATCAGCACCAGCCAGGAATTGACCTGTGCTTCGGTGATCGGCAGATCCTGAATGGGCATCGGGATCGTGAAGTAGATTCTGGCACCCGTGATATTGATCCCTTCGCCGGGCGGTTCGGTCAACACCTTCAACAGTATGCCGACAAAAAGGGGCAGGATCATCAGAATGATCAATAAGATATCCACCGCCGTCAGTCGGCGGCTTTTTGAACGCATCGTATATTCACCTCCATCAATCGTATAAACACTAAGACTGTTTTTTGTCAAACAGCGGTCTGATCGCAATTGCAATTCTGGGGAATAACAGCGGAATGAGCACTGCCCAAAGATTGAAGAAAGGAAGCACAGCACCCAAGATCGCTACTGCAAGAAGCAACAGAGTTCTGTATGTCTGGGATAGTTTCATGGCGTTTTTGGCTTCTTTTTCTTCCTTATTCAGTGCGTTTTGAACGGTTATGCCGATCAGGAAGAAATTCAGAACCGATACTGCCGCGCTGAGGAGATTTCCCAGAAGCACCGTATAGTCCCATTTTCCGATCACCAGAAAGACCGCTTGCATCAGCACGCTGAAGATCAGCTGCCATACCGCAATGTATCCTGTTTCCTTCCATACCGTGGGGTCGATTTTTTTCATCCCATACTCCTATAAAAAAGCAAGAGGGAACTAACTTCCTCTGCAGACAGCTGGTTCCCTTATGTCATTGAAACTTTACTTCGCTATTATATCATAACCGCGGCAAAAAGTCAATGCTTTTCGCAAAAGTTTTTTTGAACTGTCGTTACAATTCAATGACCGCTTGCTTCATAAAAATAGGCAAAAAACCGAATGATTGCCCAAATGTCGGATTATAGCACCATCAGCAAAGTGCCTGCGCCGATCAGAACGCACCCGATCAAGGATTTGACCGTAAACTCCTCATGTAAAAACACAAACGCCAACACAAGCGTAATGACCACGCTGAGTTTGTCGATGGGAACCACTTTGGATGCCGCGCCGATCTGCAAAGCCTTATAATAGCATAGCCAGGATGCGCCTGTGGCAAGTCCCGACAGGATCAAAAACAGCCAGCTTTTTTTGCTGATTTCGGTAATGCCCCCTTGTGCGCCGGTCAAAAATACCATTCCCCATGCCATAGCCACTACCACCACCGTTCGGATGGCTGTTGCCAGATTGGAATTGACGCCGTCTATGCCGACCTTCGCCAGTATAGAGGTAAGTGCTGCAAAAACCGCAGACAGTAATGCGAAGACAAACCACATACAATATTACCTCGTGCAATTATATTTTATAACGGACTAAATTACTCAATTCTCTGCCATACCCATTTTACTGCAAGTCCCAGTGATGGGATTACAAAAGGAGCAATCATCATACAAGCAACCCAAACAGGTGATTCCACCATTGCGGCCCAATAAAGTATAGTGAAATACAGAAAAACCAACAACATCTGGATTGGCAACGTCCAAAGCCATCGCCTCCACGAACGGATGGTTCCGGCAGCTAAGATCATCAGAGGAACTGCCAATATCAATGCGATCAACACAGCCGCCCGGATAACTGCAGGATAGGGAAAATTGAATGCCATCAGTATAGATAGGAAAATCCACAGATAAAGTATAATCATGTATAGCGGTAGGTTGAGCAAAATAAGCAACCGTTCTTTCACTTTCTGTTTTGTATTCATACAAATGATCCCCCATACTAATTTTTCCGCTTTTAATATACCACATTATTACATATTTGTCAAGCGGCACTCAGGCGGGATGCCGACAACAATAAACTGAACTTGCGTGGCAAGGAACGCAACAAAAATCCGAACTCTTCGCCACTCGGCTTTGGGTTCGGATTTCTACTGTTTGGTGCGGATGACAGGACTTGAACCTGCACGATCACTCACTGGAACCTAAATCCAGCGCGTCTGCCAATTTCGCCACATCCGCATTTCTTACAGTATACTATAAAGCCGATCATTTGTCAAGTCTTTTTTGTGAAAAGACGGGAATTTGCCACCGATCGGAAGGGCGGCAAATACTTGCCGCCCTCAGAGTGTCGAAAAAGTTAACGAGAATACTGGAGGAAGGGGA
>JBJDZI010000034.1:0-3472 GCA_051867925.1 Eubacteriales bacterium | reverse complement strand
CAGAAAACCCAGCCAAAGTCAAGCAGATTTGTCTGCTTTTGGTTGGGTTTTCCTTTTTTCGTCTATTGGCGTTTTACAAAAACGACTTTTTTGCGATTGGGGCACCTTTGTAGGTCTATTGGTAGGCTTACCCAGCGGGTGTCAGGTACTGCTTCATCTCTTCCGAGTTCTTTTCTTCCGCCTTTACGATGCGGGTGCAAAGCTTGCTGACCTCCTGATCACTCCCGGTATATTCCCCTTGATGGCGGAGCAGTTTGGCGATGCCGGCAGCGGTGCCGCGTACCATATCCTCAGCAATCTTGGAGTCCTCTTTATAGCCCATTGCCTTCATGGTGGACATTACCTCGGTGGAGATCTTCGCCATAGCGGGGACATCCTTGGGCTTACCCTGATGTTTGGTGAGCAGATCGTCCGACTCCCGATAGAGCCCGCGGTATTCCTCGAGCTGACGGTTCAGCGCCTTTTTGAAGTCCTCGTTTTGCGCGTAAGGGATCACCTTTTGGATACCGTCGATCCCCATCTCCAGATTTTGTCTCATGCGATTTAACAGATCAATTTCGTTCATGCGTTTCTCCTTGAATGTTTTTAGATAGTATCGCCCTGCGAGAAAGTTTTATTCACCACTTGCAAAACAAGACGATGTGTGATAGAATATAGAATAAGCAACGAATCTATCGTATGGAGGTAGTCATGAACGATATAATTCCGGGACTCTCCTTCGATCATATCGGTCTGAAGGCGAGCAATTACGAACGCACGATTGAGTTTTACAAAGCCTTGGGTGCCACGTTTCTGGTTGAATGGGGCGAAGGGGAGGGAAGAATCTCCCTGTGGGATCTGGGCAACGGACAGAAGATCGAGATATTCGCCAACGGCGGCGACAGTCATGTGCAAAACGGCAGATGGATACACCTCGCCCTCACCTGCGACGACGTGGAGACGGCTTACAGCGCGCTTCTGGCGGTAGGAGCCAAGACACAACGCCCGCCCGCAACGGTCACTCTACCGAGCAGACCTGCGCCTTTGACACTCAAATCCTGCTTCGTCGAAGGTCCGGACGGGGAGATCATCGAACTCTGCCAAAAAGAGGGCTGAGTGGATGCCTATCTAACAGATCGCGCACGGGAGCATCGCATACTATGCCAATTATACGCCATCCCAATGCGCGCAAAAAGACCCACATCTGTGGGTCTTTTTGTATTTTCCCCAAAGGGTGCCAAAGTTATCTCTTGGAGAACTGAGGAGCGCGACGTGCGGCTTTGAGACCGTACTTCTTTCTCTCCTTCATACGAGGGTCACGAGTCAGGAAGCCTGCCTTCTTCAGGGAAGGACGAAGCTCAGCATCGGAAGCCAGCAGAGCGCGGGCAACACCGTGACGGATTGCACCTGCCTGACCGGAGATACCGCCGCCGCGAACGATGCAGACGATGTCGAACTTACCGATGGTGTTGGTTACACCGAAGGGCTGGTTTACGATCAGCTTCAGAGTCTCGAGACCGAAGTAATCGTCGATGTCACGGCCATTGATGGTGATGTTGCCGGTACCGGGGTACAGGCGAACTCTTGCGGTGGAGCTTTTTCTTCTACCGGTGCCGTAAAAATAGGGCTTTGCGCTAGTATACATATTGTTCTAAACTCCTTTCCGATTAGCCTTCAATGGTTTTGGGGCACTGAGCAGCATGAGGATGCTCGGCACCTGCGTAAACGTGCAGACGGGTCTTGCTCTTGTCACCGATGGAGTTGTGAGGGAGCATACCGCCGACAGCCAGTTCCATAGCCTTTTCGGGCTTGGTAGCCATCAGAGTGCTGTACTGTACTTTCTTCAGACCGCCAATGTAGCCGGAGTGATGATAGTAATATTTCTGGGTAAGTTTTTTACCGGTGAGAACAGCCTTGGAAGCGTTGATGATGATTACAAACTCGCCGCAGTCAACGTGGGGAGTGTACTCGGGGCGATGCTTACCATTCAGAATGGTAGCAGCCAGAGCAGCGGTCTTGCCCAGGGGCTTGCCTGCTGCGTCGATCACGTACCAGCCGCGCTCAACAGTTTCGTTTTTTGCCATAAAAGTAGACATTGAAACTTTTCTCCTTCAAAATTAAGTTTTTTTCTTGACAACGATAGGATTATAACACACCTAAATATATTTGTCAAGAGGTTTTTGTGAAAAAAATAACCGGGTTTGAAAATTTCCGCAAACATCTCTTGTATGCTCTCTTTTTCTCTTTTTTTCTCACCTGTACTCTTTTGTTAAATTTTAATTGTTTACAATTTGTTCTCAATTTGTCCGTCCAACTCTGACAAAATAATCTTCCGACATCTGCCATAATAGAAGTGCTGATCGGAGCGATCGGCGCATAGAATAAAGCAGGATAAAAACAGAAGGGAAGGACACGGTATGTGGAATCAACAGTATACATATTTGCCCGAGGGAATGTATTCGGGCAGTCAGAACAGCGAAAATCTCAGCAGTATGGCGTCACTGGAGCGAGCCATGGCGCAGGGAAAGATTTTGGAGGCACCCGCAGTCCTCTGTGACGGCGACCTGAATCTGATCGTCGATCTGGGGGTGATGGAGGGAGTGATTCCCAAAAATCAAGCGGCACTCTCCCCGGCAGGCGAGCCGATCAAGGACATCGCCATCATTTCAAGGGTGGGAAAACCGGTCTGTTTTCGGATCACGGGCTTTGAGAGCGACGGCAAGGGAAATACGCGGGCGATTCTCTCCCGCAGAGCGGCGCAGGCGGCGTGTCTGCACGATTATCTCCTTTGCCTGCAGGCGGGCGATATTATACCCGCACGAGTGACTCATCTGGAGCATTTCGGTGCGTTTGTGGACGTGGGATGCGGTCTGGCATCGCTCTTTTCCATCGACTCTATCTCGGTTTCCCGCATTTCACATCCGCGGGATCGGTTTTATGTGGGGATGCCCGTGCGGGCGGTGGTTAAGAGCGTGGACGCAGCGGAGCATCGGATCTATGTCAGCCACAAGGAACTACTGGGCACATGGGAGGAGAACGCCGCCAAATTCCAGGTTGGGCAGACGGTGGTGGGCATTGTGCGCTCGGTGGAGGAGTACGGTGTATTCATTGAGTTGGCGCCCAATCTGGCGGGACTTGCCGAATATCGGGAGGACGTGGTGGTCGGACAGACGGCGGCGGTCTATATCAAAAACATCATCCCTGAGCGGATGAAGATCAAACTGGTGATCATCGACACTTGCCGTGCCGGAGACATTCGCCCTGCAGAGCGGATGCACTATTTCATCCCCGCCGATATGGATCACATCGACTACTGGCGTTACTCGCCCGAAAACACCACGCGGGTGATTGAAAGCATATTCGGACCTGCGCCTCTGGTAAGCAGTTCGTAATTACGTGTGGCAATAGAATACAAAAGGCTGTTGCGCAATGCAACAGCCTCAGAGTGTCGAAAAAGTTAACGAGAATACTGGAGGAAGGGGAAAACCATCTC
>JBJDZI010000033.1:0-18106 GCA_051867925.1 Eubacteriales bacterium | reverse complement strand
TGAGATGGTTTTCCCCTTCCTCCAGTATTCTCGTTAACTTTTTCGACACTCTGAAGGGCGGCAAGTATTTGCCGCCCTCAAAAAGTTTTCGGGGGTCAAGCCCCTTTTTCAAAAGGGGCTTGTGGGGTTTGGGGCGAAGCCCCAATTACGATCAAATCACTTTCCCAGAAGTTCGATTTCGGCGATGATGGTTGCCTTTTCGAAGACCAGTTTGTAGTGATTGTAGGCTTTGGTTGCGCCCGTCAGGAAGGGACGGGTGTACTGCGCCCATTCGAATTCCACATTCTCGCGGGTGCAGAGCAGTTCCCATTCGCCGCCGTTTTCGGCACCGTACAACGCAAATTTGGGCACGGTGACAGGCTCAAAGGAGGAGGTCAGCGTCAGCATCTCCACGGTCTTGGGCTCGGCGAAGGAATAGACGATCTCGCCGCCGTCCTGAATGGATGCGTCGGTCTTGGAGGAGTTGTCTACCATAGCCGCGATCTCGCTTTCGGTGGTGAAGACGGTGTCGACCTCAACGGCAGAAGTATCTTCCTTGGTCGCTACCACCACGGGGATGGAGGGATCGCACAGATCCATCCAAGGAGCCGCGGGCGCGTCACCCTCGGTCAGAGACAGAGGAGCTTCGTTGCCCCAGTCGGAGGGCTTGGGACCCATGGTGAAGACGATCTCTCCACCGTTTTTGATCTCGTCGTGGGTGATGAAGCAACGGTCAACGTTCACACCGTTGATCTTCAGCGCCTGCACGTAGATGTTCTCGGAAGAGTTGTTCTCGGCAACGATGTGCAGGGTGTTACCGCCGTAGTTGACAGAAACCTCTTCAAACAGAGGAGAACCCACGGCGTACTGTCCGCTACCCATGGACAGAGGATAGAAGCCCAGCGCGGAGAAGATGTACCAGGTGGACATTTCTCCGTTGTCCTCGTCACCGGGGAAGCCCTGACCGAACTTGCCGCCGTTGTACAGACGATGGGTCACGTCGCGGCTGTACTTCTGCGCCTTCCAAGGCTCGGAGGTGAAGTCGTACATATAGATGATGTGGTGGGAGGGCTGATTGGAGTGACCGTAGCGACCCAGTTTCACCTCACGGGCTTCTCTCTGCTCGTGGATGCCGCTGTGCTCGTCCTTGGAGCCGTAGCCGCGGAAGATGTCGTAGGTCTCGAAGATGGAGTCGATCTTCTTAGCCAGCGCGTCCTTGCCGCCGTAGAGATTGGCAAGACCCTTGCCGTCGAAGGGAACGGTTACCGACATATTGTAAGCATCGGTCTCGGTGAAGTCGTTGCCCCAGAACAGAGGATCGAACTTGCCTTCGAAATCGTTGTGATCGTGATGATGACCGTTTGCCATTTTGCCGCGGAACCACTTGTTCTTCACGCCCTCGCCGTTGTCCCAGAAGAGCAGGGTGTAATTCTTGGCGCGGTTCAGGAAGTATTTGTACTCGGCAAGATAGTTTTCCTTCTGTTCGGGATTTTCTTCCTTCTCGTACAGATACTTGGAGATCTGAGCAATACCGTAGTCGTTGATGTAGCCTTCCATGGACCAGGAGAAGTCCTCGTGAGGACCGGGGGTGTAGCCCAGGAAGATGGAGCGATCCAGCAGTTCGCGTCCGCCGGCGGGAGGATAGGGAGAGTAAACACAGGCGTTCTTCAGACAGGATTCGTAAGCGGGACGGATCTTGAAGTCGAAGCCCTTGGCAACGGCGTCACCGAAGATAACATCGGAGGAGGTGCCCACCATGCAGTTCACACCGCCGGGTGCAGACCAACGGGGGATCAGACCGGAATCCTCGTAGTGCTTGACAAAACCGTTCAGCAGATCGGGGAATTTCTCGGGAGAGAAGAGGGCGTAGCCTGCCCAGCAGGTGCGGTAGGTGTCCCAGAAGCCGTTGTTGATGAACATATTGCCGTCTTCCACCTTCTTGGTGTAGGGGGAGCGGTACTTCCATACAGGCTCCTCGTTGGTGCCCGTGTTTTCGGCAACGGTGTTGGGGTACTTGTACAGATAGTACAGACCGGAGTAGATGTTTTCCATCTGCACTTCAGATGCACCCTTGATGCCCGAAATGCAGGAGAAGACGTTATCCCACTGATCAGCGGCAGACTCGCAGATCTCCTCGAAGGAGCGACCGACCAGCTCCAGCTGGCAGTTCTTTTTCGCCTGAGCGTAGCTGATGTAAGAGGTGGCAAAGCGCATCTCCACCACATCCTCGCCGAAGGTGGCGATGCCGTACTTGCCGTTGGTGTTGACCGCAACGGGCTTTACGCTGAACTTACCGTAAATGAATACGCGGCCGGAACCGTTGGACTTATGATCGCTGTAAGCGGTGAAGGAGCCGTCGGTACCGAAATTGATGCCGCCGTCTGCGTTCTGGCAGTCAAAGATCACCGAGCGGCGACGCTTGGTGTGCAGATAGGAGAAACGGACGCAAACGCCGTGGCTGGTGGGGGTCATCTCCAGTTTGGAGTTTGCGGCGTCACCGCCGTTTGCCTCGAACAGAACCGAGTAGTAATGCGCCAGTGCGATCTCGTTCTCGTGAGAGAAGAAGTTTCTCTGGGTGTGGGTAGAGAAGGCCTTGTCCTCAGCGGCGTTGCGGCTGGTGTTGATCATAAATTGCCAAGTGCCGCGGTCGCCGATCCAGATGGAAGGCTCGTGGGAGATGGAGATGGAGTCCAGCGTATGGGCGAAATAATCGTAGTGCTTGTTGCCGCCGTGATTGGTGCAGGGGGCGTACATATTGAAGCCCTGAGGAATGCAGATGGCGGGAGTGGTCAGACCGCGGGAGAATGCGGGGGAGTCATTGGTACCGCGGAGGGTGTTGACGTAGTGGCAGGGACGGGTATATTCGGTGGGTGCCTGATCGTAGATGGACAGATCGTCAAAGTAGGTGACGAATTCGCCCTTGCCGGTGGGCTTGTCGTACTTCAGAACTACCTTTTCAATGGTCTTGCCCTCGGCAACCTCGCCGATGCGGCAAATGACTTGGTTCCACTGATTGGCGTACAGGATGCGGGACTGTCCCTGTGCAACGGGGGTAAAGGCAGTGCCGTTCTGATCGCAGGCGCCCAGCTCGGACAGCTGTGTGCCGTCGGTGAAGAGCAGATCGAAGCAGAAGTACATCTGGGTGTAGTTGTGATCGTAGTGATCGCCATGCATAGCGGGGAAGATGTGGTACTTCAGGGTGGTGTCGGGACCTACGGGAATATTCAGCTCATGAAAGATGGTTTTGGAATATTTGCCGCCGTTCTTGATGCGGCCGGAGGCCTTCAGGGTGTGGGGACCGGAAATACCGGTGTTGGCAGGGCCGATCCAGGTCATTTCGGGACCCTGAGACAGCTCGATGCGGAAATGGTCGTCGGAATGATACAGATTGGACGAATGTGCATCGCCCTCAATAAAGGATGCGGACAGCAGAACCTTTTTGGGAGCAATATGGGGAAGGGTGGTGGACATATAAATGTACCTCCTTACGAATGCTCATCCACAATGGATGCAGAAATACTACCTACCCATTATAGGGTAGTTTGCCTTTATTGTACAGAATTATTTCGCATTTGTAAAGTGAAATGGAGATATTTGTTTGTGAACTTTATGTGAATGAATGAAGTGAAAGAGATCGGAAAATATCGAAAGAAATCTCCCCCTCAAGAGAGAGGGAGAGGGGATATCCCCACGGCAGGGACAAGCCGGGGCCTGTCCCTACCGCGCTCCCCCGAAGGGGAGAGTTATTTCGCTGACTTGGGATAAACCGAACCGGGAAGCGCGCTGAGTGCAGTCGATACCTCAGATCGATTGAGTATTTTACTGACGAATGTGCTGTGCTCGCTATCTAAAGGATAATCTTTAAAACTATCCGTATATAAAGTCAGAAGTGAGCTATCGGTACTCCATTGGATAGAAAGCAACTCGCCATTTAGATACTTATAATTCAGAGCACCGATGGAGACTACCCCATTCGTTGGTTCAGAATATGTCCTCATATCAACGGATGACGCACTTGATAATTGTAGCGAATTTTGCAAATCGGACTGGGAAGTGTCTATCGGGTCATAGTAAAGCAATAATTCGACTCCATTCGCATCGGTTAGGAAATATACACCTTCGCTTGGATTGTATGGGCTCGTAACAAAGCCCTTAAATTCACCCATGCTTTCTATTTGAGAATAATGAATAAAACTTTCGGGAAGTTTGGCAGAAGCGACATATTTACAGTATTCATCGTAATCGGTTATGTTGATTGTGGGCTTCTCACCTTGTACTGCGCCACTCGGCTGATTGTTCTCCTGATTGACCGTTGCGGAATGATCAGAGCTGACAAACGTAGAATCGGATGAATCCGGTAAATGTTTACACGAAACAAACGAGCAGCAAATAAGTGCAAGTGATAATAACACCAAGTGATAATAACACTAAATAGACTTTCATAGTTTTCCTCCGGCATTAGTTGTGCGAATAGCGATAGTTTGTCTTTATTGTACAGAATATTTTCGCATTTGTAAAGTACATATGGAAAGATTTGCTTTTGAACTTTATGTGAATGAAGTGAAAGAGATCGGAAAATATCGAAAGAAATCTTCCCCTCAAGAGAGAGGGAGAGGGGTGGGGTTATTCGCAGAATACGCCGATAGTGTCCAGTACAGGGAAGGATTCGATGTCGGGAATTGTCAAGGGGTTCAAATTCATTTCAACCGAGCATACCATGCAGAGCTTTTGATCTACGTAGGTGAGCGTTTGATTCTTGACCGTGTACGATAGCAATTCGTATTTTTCCGTATTCACGCACTCCTTCACGTATTGCTCCAGTGTTTCCAGCATTCTTTCTTCGTCCAGTTCGATTTTGGCTACGTTGGCGAATTGACCTTTATCAAACGCAATAAATAATCTATCGGTTGCAATAGAAATATATATGCTGATGTTGTCAGCGGTAACATATCCATCAATAATTCTTGTATAGGTGAACTCATAGTTACTCAATGTTTCGCAGGTCGGATCGATATCTTTATAGAAATAATCTTTAGAAGCTCCTCCTGCCCAATCATCTCCGAATTCGGTAAGTCCCGTTTTGCAGGAATATTCGTAGGCAGACAGATCGGTTACACCATAACTTTTCAGCACTTCTTTGACCCAATTCAAATAATCTTCCTCTGATTTCAAATTATTCGGCAATGCAAAATAATCGCGGCTAGCACGAATACTGTAGATTTCGTGTGTGGCTTCAGAGCAAGTAAAAGAAACTATTCCGTCCGAAGATTGATATTTATTAGCTTGCCCGCCTTTGAAATCCGTAAAAGATTCAACATAATTTGTGGAAATCTCTTTCCCGCCCAACATTAGTACCTTTTCCTGCTCAGCATCAGAATCGGTGAACTTTTCGGAAGGGTGCTGCCGAATGATTACCTCTTTATTATATATATCCGCATCATTTACCGAAAAATGCATAGCAGAGAAGGTGTCTGCCTTGAGAGTTATCTTCGGCTGTTCATCGTCGTCGACTTGCGCAAGAGAAGAATCAGAGCAGGCGGTTAAGCAGAAAAGCATTGCCAATAGAATGCAAAATAATCTGATTGTGATCTTCATATCAGTTACCTCCTAAGAAATCTCGATGTAAAATTTGTGTTTCGGAGCCGGCAATATACCAATGCTCAATAGTGGTAGGCGATATAAATATGTTTTGCTCTGCTAACGCAGCAATATATTCACTTACGGCACCGTCTGCAGCGTAACAAGCTTCTTGCACCGTCATTCTTTCTTTCAAAGCCGCAAAAAATGCCGTTGCCCATTCGTTCATTTCGGCACAGCCTACATTGGTTTCGAACCCGATAACAGTTGTTACTCCTTTAGCATGGGTCGCATTGACTAAGTTATCGGCGCCTTCTCTTCCTTGACCTGTCAGACAAGCGCCGAACAAGACTAACTTGCATTTAGAAAATCCGTCCTCAGCCACGTTGTTGACATAAAATACTGCCAACGAACTGTTTGTCAAACAAATGGCATTTTGTGAACCATGCGATCTACTGTAGAATATATCTGACGACGCGATCATATCTATACACGATTGCGTCTTGGCACTGGTATAAGTGTAATTTTCACCATACCCCATTGCATTGACAGATGTGGTGACAGCAGTGAATGAGGCCTCGTGATCGTGACCGGGGCTGGTATCGGGAATTGCAAGGAATGTCGTTACGCCATTCTCAACTACCACCCACTCATCGCGATAATTAGTATTATTGGTATATACGAGCTGTACAAGATCGGTACCGTCATCGAAGGTGCCGGAGAGGGGAACGGCGAGCGCCATCGAAGAGGAAGAGCAAGGCGTGAAGCGATACGCGCCGCCGGAAGTACGGCAGGGGCAAGCCGGAGCCTGTCCCTACCGCACTCCCCAGAAGGGGAGAGGGGTGGGGTTATTCGCAGAATACGCCGATAGTTTCCAGTACAGGGAAGGATTCGATGTCGGGATTTGTCAAGGGGTTCAAATTCATTACAACCGAGCATACCATGCAGAGCTTTTGATCTACATAGGTGAGCGTTTGATTCTCGACTGTGTACGATAGCAATTCGTATTTTTCCGTATTCACGCATCCCTTCACATATTCGTCCAATGTTTCCAGCATTTTTTCATCGTCTAATTCGATTTTGGCTACGTTGGCGAATTGACCTTTATCAAAGCGAAGAATCAACATATCAGTCGTAAAGGAAATATAGATTTCAATATAGTCCGAGGTAATATAGCCATCGATAATTCTTGTATAAGTGAACTCATAGCGTGTTAATTCTTCGCAGGTCGGATCGATATCTTTATAGAAATAATCTCTGGAAGCTCCTCCTGTCCAATCATCTCCGAATTCGGTAAGTCCCGTTTTGCAGGAATATTCGTAGGCAGACAGATCGGTTACACCATAATCTTTCAACAATTCCTCGATCCATGTCAGGTAGTTTTCTTCCGTTTTCAAATTGTCCGGCAAGGAAAAATAATCTCTATTAGCTGTGATTTGCTTGATTTTATTGGTTTGGTTCAAATAAATAATCTCCAAGTTTCCCTCTTCGGATTGATACTGACTAAACAGATCCCCATAGGCACCTCGAAACGATTCTTTGTAATTTACAGATGTTTCTTTCCCTCTGAGCATTTCCATCTTTTGTAGTTCGGCTTGGGAATCGGTGAACTTTTCGGAAGAGGACTGCCGAATGATTGCCTCCATGTTATATATATCCGCATCACTTACCGAAAAATGCATAGCAGAGAAGGCATCGGCAGTCAGAGCGATCGGCTCGGAATGATCGTCATCGGAAGCAGTCGTTTGCGCTGACGTTTGAGCGGAACAAGCAGTTAGACAGAACAATAATGCTATCAGAACGCAAAATAATTTGATTGTGATCTTCATATCAGTTACCTCCTAAGAAATCTCGATGTAAAATTTGTGTTTCGGAGCCGGCAATGTAAGAATGTCCTACAGTAGTTTGCTTGGGATAGATATCTAGCATATTTGCTATTACGCTATCCGCTGCGTCACAAGCTTGCTTAACTGTTTTTCTTTCTTTCAAAGCCGCAAAAAATGCCGTTGCCCATTCGTTCATTTCGGCACAGCCTACATTGGTTTCGAACCCGATAACAGTTGTTACTCCTTTAGCATGGGTCGCATTGACTAAGTTATCGGCGCCTTCTCTTCCTTGACCTGTCAGACAAGCACCGAACAAGACTAACTTGCATTTAGAAAATATATTCGCATCCAAGTCATCAAAATAGCGTGTAGTAAATGCACTACTGGAAAAAACAATAGCATCTTGCACTCCATGCGATCTACTGTAGAATATATCTGACGACGCGATCATAGCTGTACAGGATTGCATAGTTGCGCTGGTATAAGTGTAATTTTCACCATACCCCATTGCATTGACAGATGTGGCGACAGCAGTGAATGAGGCCTCATGATCGTGACCGGGGCTGGTATCCGGAATTGCAAGGAATGTCGTTACGCCATTCTCAACTACCACCCACTCATCGCGATAATTAGTATTATCGGTATATACGAGCTGTACAAGATCGGTACCGTCATCGAAGGTACCGGAGAGCGGAACGGCGAGTGCCATCGAAGAGGAAGAGCAAGGCGTGAAGCGGTACGCGCCGCCGGAAGTGATGGAAATATTCCATCGCCGTCCCGCTTGATTGGCAATCGAGCTGTATTGCTTGATTGCCGCATTACCAATGGTGGACGAATTCTCCACGCCGATGTATTTGCCGGAGCTTGCAGATTTGATGGAATAGGTGTCAACGCTTTCCATGGCAATGATCCAGCGGCTTTGAATTTGTCCGTGAAATGCCCATTGCTGGATGGGAGCACCGTCCGAGGTAGAGGCACTTTCCAAATCCATGTATTTACCGGTTCCTTTGTTGCCGATGAAATAAGTGCCTTCTTCCAGTGCGCCTACCTTAATGGGCACGCTGAGCGAACCGCCGTTCCACATTGCAGTCAGATAGGTATACCCTTGTGCAACACCGGTGACCAGTCCGTCTTCGGTTACAGTGGCGATATTGGTGTCGCGGATCATCCAAGTCAACTCGGCATCATAGGGCGAGGTAGTGCAGGTAAATTGCTGACTTTCGCCAATCTTGACAAAATCGTCGTCGGGGGTGATGACGGCGGTGACCGGCGTATAATTGAGCGCCATATACGGCCGCATATCGGTGGTGCCGTACTCGGTGGAGCAGAAGGCCTTGTTGACCGACGTCTCGTTGACGCCCTTCATCATAAAGCCGTTGGAGGCAATGTTGGTGCCGTTGATCCACTGCTTCACCAGCGAGGTCAGGTCAAAGGTGGTGGCGGCATTGTTGCCCAGCTCGCCGGTTGTTACCACGCCGCAGGAATAGCCGAGACTATCCCATGCGACGTCATTCTCCAGCCAGCCCTCGCCATTGTATAGTTTATGAATTTGGATGGTCTGATTTGCCGAGCCGGTGGCTTCGGTGACGGTGAACAGCACCGAATTGACCTGACTTTCGTCAAGACTCTTGTACAGGTCGCTGTTCAGCATTCCGTCGGGGCGGACTGCCGTTCTGCCGATGCCCCAGCTGCCGTAATAGCCTACGCGGTTGTAGGTATACGAGCCGAAGTTTTGTGTGGGTTTTCCATTGTACACGGGCGCGTCGATGATGGCGTCGTAGGAATAGGGTTCTGCCTCCAGCGTCGGGTCGATCATCACGGGATACGCCGTGTTTGCATCGGCAAGCCAGGTAGCATCCACCGATACGGTGAGCTGATAGATCGAGCCTGCCTTCAGCGAAGCGACGGTCAGCGTGCCCTCACACATATCCGCTTCTGCATCATATGCCACTACCTGACCGATAGTGATACGCTCCTTGGCATCGGCGGTGGCGGCAACATAGTATTGACCGTTACTCTCAAACATCGGCAGACCGTTGGTGTTCAGCAGAAAAGTGAAGCTGCTCTGCCCGGTGTAGGATTCCAGAATAATATCTTCCTTCACACCGTTGTACAGGGCGGTATAGCGCAGATCCACTTCCGCGCCGAAGGCGTTTTCGTAGGTCAGGGTTTCGCCGCTGACGCGAGGGACGACCATGGTCGTCTCGGTCATCAGCCCGAGCGAAGTGGTCGCGGTATCGGGCAGAGCGACCATAGTGACGCAGAGCTCTCCCCGGGACAGGGTAATGCCTTTGGTGTAGTCTTTCGAAAGCGTCAGCGAAAGGTCGTTTGCGGCGAGACGGTACAGATCGCCGTCCGCTTGCAGGGTCAGGTCGATCATCTGCAGATTGCCGTCATCGTCTACGTATTTGACGGGCTGATCAAAATAATAGACCGTGTGCGTGCCGTCGGCGTTGCGGAATGCGTAGCTGGACAGGGTCTCGACCTCGGGCAGGCGGGCGATATGCCCTGCCGCGCGGAAGGTCTCGGCGTCCACATAATTGAGGATGGAGCAGTTTTCCAAAAGCTTCGCTTCCGAAACGGCTTCGGTGGAGGTGGTTGCGGTTTCTCCTGTCGCGTCTGCAGTCTCGCTGACCGTCTCACCGATGTTGGCTTCGACGGAGAGCATCCCCTCCTCCGCGATTGCCGTCAGTGGTGACAGCACGGGAATCAGCAGGGACAGGGCGAGCAGGAGGGACAAAAGTTTGGTTTTCATTTCATTTTCTCCTTCTTTTTTGGGCGGGTGATCGGAAACCGGTCACGGGTGAACTCAGATACGGATCAAATGGTACATCGGACTCTCCTCCTTATTGTCAGTGTAGCACATTTTCAGACTGATGTCAATATGAAATCGGACAATATGACGAATTATTTAACAATTCTGCCCAATCAAGCGTAAAACTGGCGATAAAGCTATATTGAGTGCCTCTGCTTTGTATAACGAATTAAGAAGGGAAAATCTGACGGATTTTCGTGAAAGAATTTGAAATATTTTATGAACGGTTGAATTTGGATAAAAAAGCCCGCCCGAGAGACCCTCGGACGGGCAATGGATTTGCAATTTACACGTTACACGCAATCGAAGAACTCGATCTTCTCCACCAGTGCGCGGCGCTTGGCGCGACCGAGGGAGGTCATATAATCGTCGTAACGCTCGTTGATGACGGCGTAATATTTGCGGTCGGCAGTCGCCAGCAGAGCGGTGACGAAGTCGTCGAAATAATGGCGGCGGGCGGCGTCGTACACTCTGAAACGGATGGCACCGTCATTGGTGACAGCCGCAACCAGCAGGGGATTCTTGGGAATGAAGGTGGAGATCTCCCGCACCGTTTCCATGGGAACGGTATAGATCCAGATGATCTCGCCCTGATTTGCGGCGGCGGCTTTGCGGATCTTCTCAAAGTCGGAGACGATCCAGCTTCTCACCAGCGGGTCGCCGGAGCGGGCTTTGATGGTCTGCTTCTGCGGCACGGTGAAGCCCCAATGGCGCAGATATGCGGAAACGATTCTGGCAGAAACGCCTGAATCCACGCGGGTCGCCACCAATTCGCGGGCGGAGGACTTATCCCACAGACCGCTGCTTCCTGCACCGCACTCGAAGGGTGCGGAGTTGATCAGACGGCAAACGATGTCTTCCTCCTGCTCGGGAGTCAGGATCAGATCGGCGGTTCCGTCGCCCCCCTCCAGACGGGAGGCGTAGCGTTCATAGCTGTCCAGAATCATGCGGACTTCCTCCTCGGCAACGCCGCTGGATGTCACGATGTCGGCAACCTCTTTGCCGTTTTTGGAAAGCAGGACGATCTCGCGCTGTCCTTCCGGCTTCATGGCGGACTCTGCGCAGTAGAAGCCCTGCAAAGATTCCAGAAGCTGACGGCGGCGCTCTGCCTCAATGCGGCGAGCCACCTGCAGACGGTTCTGCTTCTCGTTCTCGGCGGCAACGTTGATGCGGCGGTGGAGACGCACGTAGGGGAGCGCGACCACGCCCGCCATGACGGGAATTTGCAGAAGGTAGAAGGTAATCAGCGAGGAGATCCATCCGGCGCCTGCCAACTTCATGATCAGCAGCACCAGCAGAGAGACTGCCAACACGCCGGCGGATGGAATCAGACTCCAGAAAATATTCTGTATTTTAGCCAAACGGTAGACCGCATAGATCACGCCCACTGCAGCGGAAAGTGCCACCAGCAGAAGTAAGATAAAAATTCCGATATTCACTCAGATTCACACATCCCTATATCAGTTTGAACCGAAAACGGTTGATTGATTCTATTGTACTACACTTTTGCCCATTTGTCAACCACAAAATGGAGCGGGAAGTGGCATTCCAATTGTAAACATTAGGTGAAGACGACCGGGCGCCGTCTGCCGCGGTGGACGGTCAGTGGGGAGAGGAGCGGGGCAGGGGGGGAGCGGAGATCGGGAAAGCGCGGGCGGTGTGTTCCCGCCTTAGGGGGTTGCCCGCCGCTCTCCCCTCACTCGCCGGCAGAGCGCAGGATGTCCCGAAGGGCAAGCAATGCGTTCTCGACAAAGTTCGTCTACTCACTCACCTGCCGACCGCAGGATGTCCCCTGCCCTGACGGGGTGGGGCATGGCAAGGGTGAACCGCATCTGCGGGTGGGGGCAGGCGGGAATGGGCGCGCCCTCCGTGTCCTGCATTCCTACGGCGACCATGGGTCTGCCCACACAGCCGGGCGTCAGATATTCCACCGTGTCGCCCTCGCAGAATTTGTTCTTCTGCACCAGCACCGCCCGACCGCTGACCTCGTCGTAGGATTCCACCACGGCGAGGTAGCCTTTTTCCTTGAGATAACCGGGCTGGGTGACGGTCTGGGCGCTTTTCAGCGCGTCGTCGAACCAATAGCCGGTGCAGTATTCGCGGTGAGACACGCTGGAAAGTTCGGTCATCCATGCGGGATCGTAGCGGTAGTGCGCGCCATCGCGGGTGTAAGCATCCATCGCCATGCGGTAGGCGTTGGCGCAGACTGCGGCGTAGTAGGCGGACTTCATCCGCCCTTCCACCTTGAAGGAGGTGACCCCCGACTCCATCAGTTCGGGGATATGCTCGATCATGCACATATCCTTACTGCTCATGATAAAACTGCCTTGGGGCGTTTCCTCCACGGGGAAACGGATCCCCGGGCGTTTGACCTCCTCGATTTCGTACATTTGGTACTCCCAACGGCAGGGCTGGGCGCACATTCCCCGGTTGGCATCTCTGCCGGTGAGATAATTGGAGAGCAGACAGCGTCCGCTGAAGGAAACGCACATGGCGCCGTGGATGAATGCCTCCAGCTCCAGTTCGGGAGAGATGCGGGCTTTGATCTCCCGGATTTCCCGCAGAGTCAGTTCCCGCGCCAGCACCACCCGGGAAACGCCCTGCTTCTGCCAGAAGGTGCAGTCGGCGTGGGAGACCGCTCCCGCTTGGGTGGAGAGGTGGAGCGGCGTGTGGGGGAGCATCTCTTTCGCCAGCGTCAACACGCCGGGATCAGCGACGATCAGTGCGTCGGGGTTCACGGTGCGGAGGGTGTCGAGATACTGCGCCAGCCCCTCGTAATCGTACCAGCGGGGGGAGATGTTCACCGTGATATACAGCTTCTTCCCCCGACCGTGGCAATAAGAAGCCGCCTTGATCAGTTCCTCGGTGGTGAAATTGTCGGCGGCAGAGCGCATTCCGAAGCGTTTGCCGGCAAGATAAACCGCATCTGCTCCGTAGAGCAGAGCGGACTTCATTTTTTCAAAATTGCCCGCAGGCAAGAGTAATTCGTGCATAATTGTCTCCATTGATTTTGATAGGTTGGCACAGAGCGTCCAAAGTGCGCTGTCTGCTTTGTAGTTTTCGTCCGCCTTTTTCAAAAAAGGTGAGCGAAACTTTTGAAAAAGAAAGTCCCTTCCCGTGTCCTCAGAAAAACCGTACCATCTGTTCAATAGTCTCGAACACCGCATCCGCCTTTGCATCGGCAAATTCCTCGCGGGAGCCGTAGCCCCACAGCACGCCCGCGGCAAGCATCCCGCACTTGTGCGCGCCTACAATATCATGGAGTCGGTCGCCGATCATACAGCACTCCTCGGAAGTCGCCTTCAGTCGGGCAAGGGCTTCTGCCACCACTTCCACTTTGTCGGTGCGTTCACCGTTCATCTGACTGCCCACCACCACTTCAAAGCGATCGGCAATGCCGAAATGCTCCAGAATCTGCTTCACATAATACTCGGGCTTGGAGGATGCCACCGCCAGCGTGTAGCCCTTGGCAATCAACTTGTCCAGCGCCTCGGGAATGCCGTCGTAGAGACGGTTTTCAAAAATGCCTTTGGGGGCGTAATATTCCCGATAATAGTCTACCGCCCTGAAAGAATCCTCCTCGCTCATGCCGTAGAAGACCTGAAAAGACTCGTGCAGGGGAGGACCGATGAAACGCAGTTCGTTCTCGGGCATTGACTCGATGCCGAACCTTTTCAGCGCGTAGCAGACCGAATGGGTGATGCCCTCGGCAGGCTCGGTCAGCGTGCCGTCCAGGTCAAAGAGTATATAATCGTGTTCCATGGATCAAACCTCCGAAAGTATCGTTGTTGCAGGCAATGCTGTTCGCCCGATCGGCTCGTATTCTCTTTATTGTACACCACAACTCAAAAAAAGTAAAGATTTTTTTGCAAAAATGATTGACTTTTTCGTTTTGCGGGATTATAATAGGAAGGTAAAGTATGAAATGCCATGATTCGGTCGGCAAGTCCCGACTTTGGGCAGTCAGAGAGTGTCCGCCGCAGGAGACTGTGGCTGAAAGCGGACTCTGTCCAAGGGATGCGCCCTTCCCCGAGGAGCAGGCGAGGTCAAATCGCGTTTTGCCGCAGAGAGTAGCCCCGCACGGTTCGCCCCGTGAAAAGCGTCGAGATTCCGCACGATACCGTGCGGGATGGATCAGGTGGTACCGTGAAGCCTTAGGCTCTCACCCTGTTTGGCAGTTACCGAAGGTGGCTGTGATGCGATGAAATCGCGCTTCCCAAGCGCCGCGTTGGGAGCAACGATTTTGCGCGACGGGGCGGGAGTTTTTTTACTTTCCGTTTCATACGAAAATTTAGCCTTATATAACAAAAAGGAGAAGAAAATGAAAGAACAGTTATTGCAGATCAAGGCGGATGCCGAAGCAAAGCTGGCTGCCGTGGACGGCGACGCCGCGCTGGAACAGGTTCGCATTGAGTTTTTAGGCAAAAAGGGTGCCCTGACCGCAGTGCTTCGCGGCATGGGCAAGCTCACCGCAGAGGAGCGCCCGGTCATCGGTCAGTTGGCAAACGAGATCCGCGCCGCCATCGAAGAGGAGATCGTCGAAAAGAAGGAAGCCCTCAAAGCGGCGGCTTTGGAGAAGCGTCTGCTGGAGGAGACCATCGACGTCACCGCGCCCGGCACCACTTTCCCCGTAGGCAAACGCCACCCGCTGGATCAGGTGGAGCAGACCCTCTGCGACATCTTCCGCTCCATGGGCTTTACTATTGCCGAAGGTCCCGAGGTGGAGTATGACACCTACAACTTCCAAAAGCTGAACATTCCCGAAAATCATCCTGCAAGAGATACTCAGGACACCTTCTACATCACCGACAAAGTCCTGCTCCGCTCCCAGACCTCTCCCGTACAGGTGCGCGTCATGGAGAAGCAGAGACCTCCCATCCGCATCATCTCCCCCGGCAGAGTGTACCGCTCCGATGCCGTAGACGCCACCCACTCCCCCATGTTCCATCAGCTGGAGGGCCTGGTGGTGGACAAGGGCATCACCATGGGCGACCTGAAGGGAATGCTGGAGACCTTCGCCCGTCAGATGTTCGGCGACTCCACAAAACTCCGCTTCCGTCCTCACCATTTCCCCTTCACCGAGCCTTCGGCGGAGGTGGACGTTTCCTGCTTCGTCTGCGGCGGCAAGGGATGCCGCGTCTGCAAGAACGAGGGCTGGATCGAGATTCTGGGCGCAGGTATGGTTCATCCCAACGTCCTGCGGGGCTGTGAGATCGACCCCGAGGAATACAGCGGCTTTGCCTTCGGTATGGGCATCGAGCGAATCGTGATGATCAAGTACGCCATCGACGATATGCGCAATCTCTACGAGAACGATCTGCGCTTCCTGTCGCAGTTCTAAGATCGAAAGGAGAATGAACAGATGAATCTTTCTATGAATTGGCTGAACGATTTCGTCAGCACCAAAGATATTTCCATTCAGGACTATTGCGACCGCATGACCGACACCGGCTCCAAGGTGGAGGGCTACGAGGTTCTGGGCGGTAACATTGAAAATGTCATCGTGGGCAGAATTATCTCCATCGTCCCCCATCCCGATTCCGACCATATGGTGATCTGTCAGCTGGATTTTGAAGACGGCAACGAGCCTACCCAGATTGTCACCGGCGCGCAGAACGTTTTCGTGGGCGCACTGGTGCCCGTTGCCAAGGCTCCTGCCAAACTGCCCGGCGGCGTCACCATCAAGGCGGGCAAACTCCGCGGTGTAGAGTCCAACGGTATGCTCTGCTCGGTTTCCGAGCTGGGACTTACCACCCACGACGTCCCCTACGCCATCGAGGACGGCATTCTGATTTTGCAGGAGGAATGCAAGCCCGGCGATGACATCCGCGATGTGCTTTGCCTCAACGATGCCGCCGTGGAGTTCGAGATCACCTCCAACCGTCCCGACTGCCTGTCGGTCATCGGTCTGGCACGGGAGACCGCCGTATCCTTCGGCCGTCCCTGGACGCTCCCCACTCCCGTTGTCACCGAAGCGGGCGGCAATATCGCCGATTACCTCTCGGTAGACGTGGAAAACGGAAATCTCTGCCGTCGCTACGCCGCAAGAGTGGTGAGAAACGTCAAGATCGCACCTTCTCCCAAGTGGATGCGCGCCCGCCTTCGTGCCGCAGGTGTTCGCCCCATCAACAATATCGTGGACATCACCAACTACGTGATGCTGGAATACGGTCAGCCCATGCACGCCTTCGACTACGCGATGCTGGATGGCTCCCACATCATCGTCCGCAATGCGGCGGAGGGGGAAAACTTCCGCTCTTTGGACGATCAGGATCACGTCCTCGATGCCGCTACGCTGGTCATTGCAGACGAGAAGAAGGCAGTGGCACTGGCGGGTGTGATGGGCGGTGCCAACTCCGAGATCAAGGATTCCACCGTCACCGTTGTCTTCGAGTCCGCCAACTTCGACGGTGCTACCGTCCGCATCGGCGCAAAGAAGCAGGGAATGCGCACCGAATCCTCCTCCCGCTTTGAAAAGGGACTGGATCCCGAAAACTGTATGCCCGCTCTGGAACGAGCTTGCCAGCTGGTCACCCTGCTGGGTGCAGGTGAGATCGTCACCGGTTGCATCGACGTTTACAAGGGCAAACTGACTCCCGCCACCGTTCCGCTGGAGCCTGCCAAGATCAACCACTTCTTAGGCACCGACCTTTCCCCCGACTATATGAAGCGCATCCTCACCGATCTGGGTTGCACCGTGGGAGAGGACACCGTTACCGCTCCCTCTTTCAGAGCTGATCTGGAGTCCATGAACGACATCGCCGAAGAGGTGATCCGTATCTATGGCTACAACAAGATCGTTTCCACCCCCTTCAGCGGAGCAGTGACCGCCGGCTCTCTGACTCCCCGTCAGGCATACAAGGAACGCCTGCAGAGCCTCCTGCTGGGCATGGGTCTGTATCAGGCCAACACCTTCTCATTCGTTTCGCCCCGCAACATCGACAAGATCGGTCTGCCCGCAGACGCCCCCGAGCGCAATGCAGTGGTGATCTCCAATCCTCTGGGCGAGGATACCGGCGTGATGCGCACCACTCTGATCCCCGGACTTCTGGATGTGCTGTCCCACAACAACGCTTACGGCACCCAGAGCGCGATGATTTACGAGCTGGGGCACGTTTATCTGCCCAAGGAAAGCGCAGAGGAACTGCCCGACGAGCCTCTGATGCTGGCACTGGGCTTCTACAACGCAGGCGATTTCTACACCCTCAAGGGAATGGTTGACACCATTCTCACCGATGCAGGACTGTCCCGCATCCGTTATGCCTCCTGCAAGACAAATCCCACCTTCCATCCCGGCAGATGCGCCGAGGTGTTCGTCCGCGGTAATATGAAGATCGCTACTCTCGGTCAGATTCATCCCACCGTGGCGGCAAACTACGGCTTCAGTCAGCCTGTTTACGTGGCTTACATTCCTTTTGAGGAGCTGTTTGCCGTGGCGAACTTCAAGAAGCAGTACAAGGCTCTGCCCAAGTATCCCGCTGTCACCCGCGACTTCGCCTTCGTATGCGACCGCGCGCTGGAAGTTGGCACCATCGAGGAAGTGATCCGCAAGGCGGCAGGCAAGCTGATCGAAAAGGTGGAGCTGTTCGACATCTACACCGGCGACAAGATCGACGCCGACAAGAAGAGCGTGGCTTACCGTCTGACCTTCCGCTCCCCCGACCACACCCTCACCGACGAGGAAGTCACCAAAGCCTGCGACAAAATCCTCGGCGGTCTGCAAAAGCAGCTGGGCATCGGCGTGAGAGGATGAGGATTGAATCATATCATGAGGGAAACCTTCTTGAAAGAAGGTTTCCCTCAACCCCCCCTTCCAAGAACTGATAACAAAAAGTCCGACTCATCAGAGTCGGGCTCAGTTTGTCGAAAAAGTCTTTCAGAAAATCGAGAGGAGGGCGAAACCATCTCA
>JBJDZI010000032.1:0-18161 GCA_051867925.1 Eubacteriales bacterium | reverse complement strand
GGGCGGCAAGTACTTGCCGCCCTCAGTCTGTCGATAAACTATAAATTTAGAGTGCTGCCAGCCAAGGAATGGGGTTGGAGGTCCGATGAGGAGTGTAGCAGTCGCTACGCGACAGCTACGAAAAACTTCGGCGTATGAGATGGTTTTCCCCTTCCTCCAGTATTCTCGTTAACTTTTTCGACACTCTGAGGGGACTTTCGGAAAGTCCTCCTTTTGGATTGCACGATCGTCTGTACGCTGATGAAAGGGAGATCGTGCAGTATGGATGGCGTAGGAAATTCTTTCCAAACCAAACGCGGCGGGCGGCACCGTTTGCCATATTTTGAATTAGTTTTGAATAAACTATTGACAAAGCCATTGCCATTTGCTATAATAAATACACAATCCTTTCGTCCAATGGGAGGAAAGGCGTGAATTATTTACGTAAGGAGATTACATATGTTTTGTAAGAACTGTGGAACGCAACTTCCCGACGATACCAAGTTTTGCCCGAATTGCGGTTCCTCTACCGATCCCAATGCGCCTGTAAAACCCGCTCGCAAGACCGTCGTCAATGAAAAGTATCAGATGCCCGTGTGGAAGATCCTGTATCTCGTTGCAGTTGGTATTCTGCTTCTCAGCATGATTTTCCTGTTTGTTCGCAATATGTCTGCAGGACAGGACGGAATCAGCATGAAGTACTCCCTCAGCGGACTGCTGGAAGGCTCTGCGGATGTCAAAGTCGAAATGAAGGATTTCGATATTAAGCAGGAAGCAGAAGACGTACAGTTGGTTGACTGGCTGGCACTGGACGGTTGGGGCAATTTGACTCTTCTGATGTACATTGCCGCCATCATTATCCCCGGCCTGCCCTTCATCCCCATGCTGAAGTTTAGATTTGATACCCGCAAACTTCTGATGGTCAAGATTGCCAACATCTGGTCTCTGGCGTGGATGCTCTTGGGACTGATCTTCGTCAACATTGAGTCTCTGGAGGGTGATGTGCTGAATCTGCCCAACGTATGGGGCTGGATTTTCATCCTGCTTGCCGTTGCAAGCCTGATCGTGTCCTTCATGGCGTGCAGTATGATGAAGAAAGAGAAAGCCGCTCCCGTACAGGCAGCTCCTGTCTCTGTTCAGTAATTTCTTTTTCTGTATACCAAAAACCTCTGCTTTGCAAAAAGCAGAGGTTTTAATTTGATCTAAAATGTTAGCCGTCAGTTGGGCAGATGGATAACCCATAGGGATAGTCGGAGAGTAGATGCGTTTCGATATTCACGGAACAGCTTCACCAAAGCCACTTGCCGTCAAAACTGCTTGATGGGTTTGATGGCAGAGCCGTCCTCGTAGGTGCGGACTTCGCCCAGCGCGAAAAAGCCGTTTGAGTCAAAGAAGCGCACCGTCGTGCCTTCCGGGAGGGTGGTGCCGATCTTCTTTTGATAGATCTGCTGACCGCTGTGAGCCAGTTTGGCAAAAAAGGAAGGGAGTATCACCGCAGGCAGATCGGCGAACGCATCCTCGATGGGAAGCAGGAGTGCATCCCGCTGGGCTTCACTCATGGCGCAGAGCGCATCGGGGGTGACAGCATTCGCCAGCGTGAACGCCCCCGCCTTCGTGCGGCGCAGAGCGGACATCGTGCCGTAGCATCCCATCGCCCCGCCGATGTCGTGGCAGAGGGTGCGGATGTATGTTCCCTTGGAGCAAGTGACGGAGAGATCGGCTTCGGCAAGCCCCCCGATACGGTCTGCGGGAATCGAAACTTGGTCTGTAGAGCCTTTCTCGTCGAGCAAAGCGACAAGGTCGGCTGAGAGAAGTGCATCCCCCGAGCGGTAGGCGGTGACTTCGAGGTTGTGGATGGTCACGGGGCGCGCCTGACGGTCGATCTCGATGCCCTGCCGTGCCAGATCGTACAACTTTTGCCCGCCTCGTTTGAGGGCGGAATACATGGGCGGAACCTGCAAAATATCCCCGCGAAAGCGCGGAAGCACGACATCCAGCGCATCTTTTGTGGGCGGGAGCGCAGATGCGGCGGTCACCGTCCCGGTAACGTCCTGGGTGTCGGTGGCAATTCCAAGGCGCAGGGTAGTCTCATAGGTCTTGACCTTCTCCAGAAGAAAATCTGATGCCTTGGCGGCGCGCCCGATGAGCATTACCAACACACCGGTAGCCATAGGGTCGAGAGTACCGGCGTGTCCCACTTTGCGGGTGCCGTAGAGTTTGCGGCAAAGCCCTACCATATCGTGAGAGGTCACGCCTTGGGGCTTGTCCATGACGAGAATCCCCGAAATGTTGCGATCCTGCATAGTTATCCCTCGAATACGATGTTTTCCAGCACGCCGTCCAGCAGTTTCTTGCAAGCCTCGTCGAAGCTGTCCGCCTCAATGGTGGCGCCTGCGGCACGGACATGTCCGCCGCCTCCGAACAGGGTGCAGAGCGCTGCGCTGTTGACGCTTTTACGAGATCGCATGGAGACTTTGAAGGAGCCGTTGTCCTTCTCCCGAAGGACAATGCCCAGTTCCACACCTGCGATCTTGCGGGAAAGGGTAGCGTACCCTTCGATGTTCTCGTCGGTAAAGCCGTAGCGGATTTTGTCTTCTATAGTAATGGGCAAAAACAGGATCTTACCGTCCATATACAGTTGCAGTTTCTCCAAGAAAAGGGCGTTGGATTGGAGTGACTCCAGTGTGACGTTTTCGTAGAGGGTCTCGCAAATGTCTGCGGCGGCGGCGCCTGCTTCCATCAGCGCGGCGGCGATCTTGTGGGTGCGGGCGGTGGTGTTGGAGAAACGGAAACCGCCCGTGTCGGTGTTCAGCGCGGTGTACAAAGGAGAGGCGATTTCCTCGCACAGCGTGCAGGGAAGGAGCGTGATCAGCTCGTACACGATCTCCGCACAGGCGGCGGCAGTGGGATCAACATAATTGTAAGTCGCGAAATCGTCTGCGGAACCGTGGTGATCGATGCGGATGTCGGTGCGGTTTTCAAAAGTCTCCCGAAGTCCGCCCAGCATCTGAGCAGAGGCAACATCTACCGAAACCACCAGATCGCTCTCCTGCACCGGACAGGAGGTGACATACGCGCCCTCGCCGCAGATGAAGAGATTGCGTTCGGGGATGGGCATCTCGCATAGACAAACCGTCTCTTTCCCACATAGTCTGAGGGCGTGAGAAAGGGCGGTGACACTGCCGACCGTGTCACCGTCGGGGCTGGTATGCGAGAGCAGGAGAATCCGCCCTGCGGCGAGAAGCCGCTCTGCAATCTCGGGGAGGGTAATATTATTCATCTGCGCCGTCCTCGCCCTCGTCCTCGACTTCACTCTCCTCTGCTTCTGCGGCAGCAAGCGCGGCGGCTTCTGCCGCATCGCGGGCGTCGGCGATCTCCAGTTCCTTCACCACTTTCTGCATCAGCCCTGCGATCTGCGCACCATGCTCCATGGAGTCGTCGTAGGTGAAGACCAGTTTGGGAGTCTGACGAAGATTCAGCGTGCGGGCAAGCTGGGTGCGGATAAAGCCGGAGGCGGAGGTCAGCCCCTGCTTGATCTCCTTGGGCGTACCCGAGCCGAGATAAGAGAAATAGACTTTCGCAAACGAAAGATCGGGCGCACAGTTGACGCTCGTAATTGTGACGACTGCGTTTTCCAACCGATAGTCCTTAACACTGCGGAGGATCACAGCCAGCTCTTTGGCGATGGCTTCGTTGATCCGTCCTCTGCGATAATTTGCCATTTGATTTACCGTCCTTTTGACTTTGGTATACTGATGATGATTGTTCTCCCTTATTATATACAATCCTCGAAAAAAAGTCAAGTTAGACATCGGAATCTGTTGAAAAATTCATAAATATATGCTACAATATATCATAACGATACGGCTGTGTGGTATTCGTTTTACAAACTCATCTATTTATGTAATTTTTATGCAAATATAATGATAGATTAGGAGGGTTCAACTTGCTGAAAATCATTCATACGGCAGATATCCATTTGGACAGCCCCTTTTCATTGGGCGATGCGGAAATCTCTGCTCTGCGCCGTGAGGAACTGCGGGAGATGTTCCGCCGCCTCTGCCGTTACATCGGTGAGCAGAAGGCGGATCTGGTGCTGATCGCAGGCGATCTGTTCGACCGCAAATTCATCACCAAAAATACCGTGGATCTGGTGGTGCGGGAGTTTTCCGCTCTGCCCGACGTCCGCTTCGTGATTACCCCGGGCAACCACGATTATTATTCCCCCGACAGTATTTGGGCAAAGACCGATTTCCCCGAAAACGTGACCGTTTTCAAGAACGAGACACTCTCGAAGGTCAGCATGAACATTCGTGGCAAAAAGGTTGACGTGTACGGTTACGCCTTCACGTCGATCTCCATGGATCATTGCCCCTTTACCGAGTATCAGGCAGACGATCCCGATGCAATCAACATTCTGGTGGCGCACGGCAATATGCTCCAGAAAAACCGTGAGGATTGCCCCATCACCTTTGCGGACATCCGTTCCACCAACTTCGATTACATCGCACTGGGACATATTCACAATCTGCATGAGATCACATCGGAAGAAGATCAGTGGTACGGCTACTGCGGTTCGCCCGAACCCCGTGATTTCGGCGAGACCGGCTGGCACGGCGTTTACACGGTGGAGATGGATAAGAACGAGTCCGGCTTCCTGTGCAAGCCCGCGTTCGTGAAGATGGCATCCCGCCGTTACATGGTGGAGGCGCTCAACGTCACCGGCGCGGAGCAGTCGGAAGCAATCTTAGAGGCGGTGCAGGCCATGCTTTCTCAGCGGGACTACGGCGAGGAGACTCTGCTTCGCATCAAACTGACCGGCGATGTGGCTCCCGCGGCTACCTTGCCGACGGATGCCATCCGCGAGCTTTGCCAAGGGCTGGCATATGTGGAGATCATCGACGAGACCTCTCCTCTCTTTGATTACGACTATCTGGCAGCAGATCCTACCATCCGCGGCGCGTATTTCCGTCAACTTTTACCCAAATTGCGGAGCATCGACGTCAATGAGCGCGAGGTCGCCGCAATGGCTCTGCGTTGCGGACTGTCGGTGCTGGGCGGCGGCGAACTGCCTGAACTGTAATGAGACGGTACAAAACGCTCCTGCTGGATGCGGACGATACGATCTTTGATTTCGGCGCCGCCGAACGGATTGCTTTCTACGCCGTGATGGAAGAGGCGGGACTTCCCGTAAACGAAGAGATGTATGCCGTCTATTCCACCATCAATGACCGCCATTGGAAGGCGCTGGAGCGGGGTGAAATCACCCGCGCGCAGGTTCTCCACAGCAGATACGCGGCGTATTTGGAGCATTTTTCGCTGGCAGGTGACCCCGACGAGCTGAACGGTCGCTATCTGCAACAGCTATCCCGACAGGCGATCCTCTTTGACGATTCCATGGACGCTATGAGAGAGCTGGCGCGGGATCATCGCATCTATATCGTTACCAACGGCAACGCCATCGTCCAGCGGGGACGGTTTGCCAAGTCACCCGTGATGCAATATGTGGACGGCTACTTCATCTCGGGCGAGATCGGCTACGAGAAGCCCACTATCCAATATTTTGACGCGGTATTTGCCGCCATCCCCGATTTTGATCGCGCAACCACCCTGTTGGCAGGCGATTCTGCTACCAGCGATCTGAAGGGGGCTGACAACGCAGGACTGGACTCCTGTTACGTGGATCGGCGGGGCAAGCCGCTTCCGGAGGGGATCACCCCTACCTACCGTGTTCCCGATCTGACGGGACTGGTGAAATTACTGAGAAAGGAAGACTGATTATGGTCATTGATAAAATTACCATCGGCCACTTCGGCGGCGTAAAGGAGTTTGAATGCTCCTTTTCCGAGGGAATCAATCTGATAGAAGGACGCAATGAGGCGGGGAAAACCACCATCAGCACCTTCATTAAATTCATCTTTTACGGACTTTCCGGCAAACCGAAGAGTGGCGGACTTTCCGAACGCCGTAAATATCAGAGTTGGGAGACCGACAGCGCGGATGGCTCTTTGGAGTTCACCCACAAGGGAACGCGCTACCGCATCGAGCGGTCTTTGGTCCCTTCCGCCAAGGCGCAGGGCAAAGAGACCGTGAAGATCATCGACCTTGCCACCAATACCGAGTGTCTGCAGGGGGTAAATCCCGGCAAATACTTTTTCGGCGTTACGGAGGATGTATTTATGCAGACTGCGTTCGTCGGACAGGCGGACGGTAGCACGGTGGACGGCGGTTCGGTGGCGGCGGCAATCGAAAATATGCTGTTTGCAGGCGACGAGATGATCTCCACCAAGGCGGCGCAGAAGAAACTGGATGAGAAGCGTACGATGCTTCTGTACAAAAACAAAAAGGGCGGTAAGATCTTCGAACTGCAGAACGAGACCGAGAAACTGTCCCGCAGTTTTGAAAAGGCGCGGGCAGATCACGGTGCCATCATCAGCCGTGAGGCAGAGCGGAATGATTTGAAAGTGCAGCTGGAAAAGGGTAAGGAAGAGGCAGAGCGTCTTTCTGAAAAAATGGCGCGGGCTGATGCGATCCACGGCATGGAGGGCTTTACGCATCTGGAAACGCTGGAGGCACAACTCGCCGACCGCAAGGAAGCCTACGAATCTTTCTGCAACGAAAACAGTTGTGAGGGCTTCCTGCCCGATGCGGCGTATTCCGCCGCACTGAAAGAAACCTACAGGGACATCGGCTTCCGCGAAGGACAACTGACCCAAGAGAAGCAGCGTAAGCTGACTTTGGGCGGTGATCGAATGGACGATGCAGACCGCGAACTGCTTGCCCGTTCTGCCGAAGACGGCGGCGCGGAGGGAATTGCCGATCTGTTGGAAACCAACCGCCACAAGAGCCGCACCAGTCGGATCTTCTCGGGATTTTTCCTGGTGATGACGGTCATTTGGGCGGCGGTTGCCAGTGCTTGCGCCTTTGTTCCCGCAATCTCCCGAACCGAACTGCTGGACGGCATTTCCATGCAACTGTTGGGATACGGTCTGTACGGCGTAGCGGCTCTGTTGTTGGTGCTGGGAATTGTATTCTTAGTGCGGGGCGGCAGCATCAGCCGTCGGATCCGCCGCTTGCTGGAGCGGTACGGCGTGCCTACCGAACAGGAATTGTACGAGCATATCAATACTGCGGCAAGACGCCGGGATGCACAGCGTCTGTACGAGCAGAAACGCAACGACATTGACGAGATCATCAAGGGAATCAGTGCCGATCTGGAAGTCGGCAAACAAACTGCTGTCGCACTATTGGATCGCATCGGCAAACCATATCAGGACAAGGAAGACCTGACTGCCGCCGCCAACGAATGCGACAAGATCATTGCACGGCAGAATGCCCTTTACACCGAAGTGGGGAAGGCAGAAGCCTCTGTGGAAGCGGTTCGTTGCACGTTGGAAGGCGAGGACAAGGAAAAACTGGCAGAGATCATCGCCCGCACCGAATGGGCAGGGGAGATCGACGACAACGATCTGGAAGAGATCAGGGCAGATTACGCCCGCCGCATCGCGGACAACGAAACTCTGGCGGATGCCATCCATAACCTGGATCTGGAACTGGCGCGTCTGGATGCCACCGTAGAAAATCCTGCGGCGTTGGCAGATGCCATTGACGAAAAGACTGCGCTTTTGAATGAATTGCAGTTGGAGCATGACGCTCTGCGACTGGCGTACGAGTCCATCGATGCGGCGGCAGAGAACCTGCGCAGCAGCGTAGCACCCAAATTATCCATGCAGGCAAGCACATTGATGCGCAAAGGCACCAACGGCAAATACGAGACCATCGGTGTCAACAATCAACTGGAGATGCAGTACGGCGCGTCCAGCGGTGTAGGCTATACCACCCGCGATATCGACTTTATGAGCGCAGGCACCCGCGATCTGGCGTACATCAGCCTGCGGCTCTCTTTGATCGGACTGCTCTATCACAAGACCACCCCGCCGATTTTCTTCGATGAATCTTTCGCCCGTCTGGACGACGAGCGTCTGGCGGCGATGTGCGGACTCCTTCGCGAATACGCGGGAGAGGGAAGTCAGATCTTTATGTTCACCAGCCAGCACAGAGATGCGCAGATCCTGTCCACTCAAGGCGAATATCGACACATTCAACTGTAATAGCAGAAGGTACCCTTCGGGGTACCTTCTTTGTTTTGAATACGGGTAATGTAAAAATGTACAAAAAAATAAAACTATTTTCGAAAAACCTATTGACAAAGACGACATTAGATGCTATAATAAAGATGCAAAAGGAAATAATGAACAAAAACAAACTACCTTTTGAAACTGAAATGAGCGAAAATGATGGGAGGAAAAAGTATGAAACATCTTAGAACTACTATGGAACATCATTTCCCATTCGTTGACAAGACCCGCACGATGACCGGGAGGGTTTCGGAAAATATTTGATTCGGGCATCTTCTGAGCCCGCAAAAACTGACCTCCTCAGAATAGCAGATCGTGTTCCTTGTGTGAGCGAATCACAAGTCATCTATACTGAACCGATTTGAAGAAAAGGGGAGCCGCTAGCCGGAAGGTGCCGCTGATATACAGCGTTCACGGCAATGAACGGTAGAACGAAAGTATTATCGCATTGAGATAGATCATTTATACCGAACCATCGGTATCCAACTGAATAAGATTCAGCGTTCGAAAACCGTCAGAAGGGGATAGAGCTCCGACAGACAGATCGGGCATCCCGTGTGTGAAGAAAAAGCGGAAAGAACTACTGAAGAAATGTAAATGAATATTGTCAACCGAAGAGTTGATTGAATAAAAACATCTAAGGGGATCGCAGAAATGGGATCCCCTTTTTGCCGTCCTTTGCTCCGGTAAGGCGATTGATGGCGGGCAAAGCAGAAGAACGAGATGAATGACCGGAACACGAACGGAGTACGGATGGATCGTGCAACGGACGGTAGGATGAGCGCAGAGAGATCAGAACGCAAGCAATAGAGCGGCTGGATCTGAAGAAAGGGAAGCGATCAAAGTCGTCGAAAGAGGGAGCATATCGGCCCAAAATGCCCTCTATCGCATGGATTGAAAGGGATTTGCAAAATGCACAATTATTTTTATAAAAATTTGCAAAAACCTATTGACAAACACGATTTGATGTGCTATAATGAAAGTGCAAAAGGGAAATGCAAACAAAATGAACGGTTTCCAAGATGCAAATTTGGTAATAATGTATAGGAGGAAAGAGTATGAAGAACAAGAGAACAATCGCCATCAGAGGCATGAAAATTGCACCTTCGGTCTTCCTCAGTGTAGCCAAAGAAGTCCACTATCCATTCGTGGATAAGACCCGCACGATGACCGGGAGGGTCTCGGAGAATATTTGATCCGGGCATCTTCTGAGCCCGCAAAAACTGACCTTCTCAGAATAGCAGATTTGCTTCCTTGTGTCAACGGAGCACAAGCGGTCAATATTGAAGCGATCTGAAGTAAAAGAGAAGCCGCAAGCCGGAAGATGCGTTCTTTCAAAGATCGACTCCGACTGTGAAAAAGTTCGGAACTAATACCAAGTGTCGACGATAGGAACGCGCACGCCGCCTATTGGGATCGGAACCCCATCCCACCGATGCAGGCAGATCGAAGAAAGCGCGGATGTGTACCATCGGAAATATCTGTGACACAAAATCCTTAAAGGAGATCCGGTCCAATGTACTAACTGCTTTTTGAATGAACCCAAAATTCAAATAGGAGATACGGTCCAATGTACTGAGTTGTATTGTACAAATATGCCGACGGCAAATCCTGACAGGAGTATGGTCCAATGCAGTAGTTTGTATTAGATAGATACACTTTTTCAACTGAAATGAACGACAAGGAGATCACAGAAATGTGATCTCCTTTTTGTGTTGGAAATTGCAAAATGGCTGTCTTTGTCCCGCAATTCGGAAACCCCACCCTTATTTTCATTGAAAAAGGGGTGGGGTGCTTACTATAACTGGATTACGCGATCAAAAAGCGCGCTGTGTTACCTGTCGGGGTCAATGTCGATGTGATAGTGTCCGAAATACCAATGTCCGAAGTCCATCCTCTTCGATCTGATCCGGAAAGTTAGTCAGCATATCAGTCTGAAACATGGAACTGATTCTTGTTTGGGTGCGATCCGAGGCGCAATGGGTGATGACATAATTCACCCGGTTATGATGGGTGGCGAGATTTTCCAGTGCTTTATCGTATTCTGCGGGGGAGGGAAGTTCCGGCACCCACCAGGATACGCCCTCTTTGCGGAAAATCTTGTCATGAGAAGATGCGCCACCCATGGTAAAGAGGGTATGGCAGTCAATCTCAAAGATCTGCCCCCGCATCAGATGGAGGACACTGTCGCAGATGCGATGTACTTTTCCACCCTTCCACTCGGTGACGGGGTAGCGATCCGGAGCATCATGATTTTCGTGATTGCCGTCCACAACAGCATTGTAAAGCGTTTGTCTTGATATCATTGTTGCAAATATGCGTCGGACGGGCTTTCGTCCCGGACAGCACTGAAATCGCCGCAGATCAAAACATAGTCATCCTTGGTCATTCCGCGGTCGGAAAACCGTTCAGAGGTTAGTTTGCGGAGATCATGGGAACCGTGTGTGTCTCCGCTGACAAAAAACTCATCGTTCATTCCTTTCGATCAAATATTCAGCAAAGCGCGGGTAATGCGCCCAATGAAGCGAACCCGTCGGGACAACCGGATTACCACGGCAGGGAAGAGAAAACTGAGAACGGTGCATAGTACCAGCACCACAGGGGAAGGAAGCCCCAGCCGATCGAACAGGACGATGCCCGCAAATCCGCAACAGAAGGGTTGATGCAGGAGATAGATGGCAAAAGAGTTGCGCCCCGCCATGGAGAGCAGACGCAGATTGGAAAGCCGCCGACAAAGTTGTAAGAAGCCCAAAATGGCAGGATGGACCGCCATGGTCAGAAGCAGATTTTTCAGAACCAAGGGCGCGCCGTAGTCGGGAAGGATGCCCAAGGTGGAAAGCAGTGCTACGGCGATCAGCAGAGCGGCTCCGATCAGCGAGACTATCGTGGTCAGGGGGCGAGGCGTCAGCAGACGGTCTTCAAGTCGCTCCAGCAGAGTGCCGACGGCGAAGAAGAGCAGGTATGCCAGCATCTTGCGGAGCGCGGTAGGGATGGGCAGGAGCAGGGCTACGGCAAAGCAGGGCAGGGAGAGCAGGATTAGCGCAGTCCGCCATTGATCCTTACCGCGAAAGAATCGCGCTACGACAAACGCCACCAGCGTGAGGGCAAATAGCACCCACAGATACCAAAGATGCGCCGCGTAAGGGTTTTCCCATACGAACATCAGATAGAGGTAGCGAAGGGGATTTACCCATTCAAAGGAGGAGGCGTCCAGCATCGCTCCGATGGGCGGGATGCGGTACGCTACGAAGAAACAGAGGTAGATCGCCGCCGCCCAAGTCAGCAGAGGAATCAACAGGGAGTGCGTCCGCTTTTTCAGAAAGGCAGCAGGAGTGGTTGTGGGAGAAATGTATTTTCGGCAGGTCAGTGCAAACGTGAAGCCTGACAGGACGAAAAACAGGGGCATATGGAAGGAATAGATCAGTCGGAACAGGAAATCGCACCAAGGCTCCTCCACCATTCCGGGACGGATGGCGTGTCCCAGCACCACTAAAAGGATGCCGATGCCTCGGGCCGCATCGATCCAGCAGAGGCGACTTGTCTCATTGGTTGTATTCATAACTCCTCCGGGACGAAATTGGATTATTGCTTGTATTATAGCATATAAGGAGACGGATTGCAAGAGATTTTACCCAAGGCAGACGACAGATCTATTCCGTGTTTTCGAAAATTTACAGCAACAAACTCATATTTGCAGAAGCAAGATCTTCGATTGTATCTGTTCGATCACGTTCAGAAATACATCATCGCCCTGTCCGGTCGGATCTTGCAACCCCCAATCAGCATCGAAGACTCTGCCGATAAAAGGACACCCAACGTCGCATCCCATAGAGATGGCAATATCCGGCTCGGGAATTTGATCGACGGTTTTGCAAAACTGAGTTTCTTCCATATCTATTCCATAGAGTTTCTTTATCAGCCGCACCGCATCCTCGTTAATTCTTGGCTTTGTATCCGTTCCTGCAGAGTAAAAGTCGTATTTGTCCCCTGCGAACTGTTTCCCAAGTGCTTCGGCAATCTGACTGCGGCAGGAATTGTGGGTGCAGATAAAAGCTACTTTCTTTTTAGCCATTCCCATCTTCCTGTCAGAATCCCAATTTGTTCAGAAGTGTTTTAATTTCAACCGCTTTCAGCACCTTGCCCATAGACACGACTTTCTCATTGACCACAATGGCGGGCATACTCATCACGCCGTATTCCATCACCTTTTGCAGATCGGTGATATATTCCACTTCTACCGACAAGCCCATTGCCTTTACGGCTTCTTTTGCATTTTCATACAGTTGATGACAGGATTTGCACCCTGCACCCAACACCATGATACAGCAAATGCCGTCTTTGGCTTCATCGCAACAATTATTTACCATTTTTTGTGCCTTGCTTGTCGGACAGCCGCAAGCGCAAGCGGGAGCCTTCTTTTCATCTTTTTTCTTTCCAAAATGAAACAGTGCCATAACATACTACCTCCAAAAATTATAAAATAATATTTTGTATTGCGTTGAAGAAATAGCCAACAACGATGATACCAACAGTACAAATTGCAATGAAAATCCCCAGCAGTTTCGGCTTAATTGCCTTTCGGAGCATGATCATCGATGGCAAAGACAGAGTTGTAACCCCCATCATAAAAGACAGCACCACACCAAGCAGTGCGCCTTTGGCGAGCAGAGCTTCTGCAATCGGAATTGTGCCAAAAATATCGGCATACATGGGAACGCCCGCCATCGTAGCAAGTACAACGCCAAACGGATTATTACCACCGAGAATTGTTACGATCAATTCTTCGGGAATCCAATTGTGAATGATCGCACCGATACTTACGCCGATAAGGACATAAGGAGCCACTTTTTTCGCTGTTGCAACTACCTGCTTCCAAGCATATTTCATACGTTCTTTGAAGTGCAATTCTTCCTGCGGAACATCAAGAGAATGACCGTTTCGGATAAATTCTTCGACCTGATTTTCAAGGTGCAGTTTTTCAATCAGTGTACCGCCTGCAACTGCAATGACAAGACCCAGCACAACGTAGGTCGCCGCTACTTTCCATCCGAATATGCTCATGAGCAGTACAAGACTCCCGAGATCGACCATAGGGGAAGAAATCAAAAAGGAAAATGTTACGCCGAGCGGCAGTCCCGCGCTTGTAAATCCTATGAACAATGGAATGGACGAACAAGAGCAAAACGGTGTGACCGTACCTAACAGGGCGGCAATGATATTAGCCCAAATTCCGTGAAATCTGCCGAGTATTCTTTTGGTCCTCTCCGGCGGGAAAAAACTCTGAATATATGAGATAATCAAAATCAAAAATCCAAGCAACACCATTATTTTAATGGTATCATTAATAAAGAACTGAACACTTCCTCCAATTCGATTGGTTATATCTATACCGCAAGCGTTCAGTAGCGTTCCAATCAGTCGGTTCAACCAACTCATACCGAGGACTTCGTTTTGAAAGAAATCCCACGCGGCTTTTAGTGCTTCCATAGAATCAATCACTCCCCTTATATATCAACAAATTCAAATATATCTATGTATAGTTTTTGAAGCGAGCCGTGCGGAAAAGATTTGACACTCCCTACTTTTCACAACACGACTTGTTTTCGCATCCGCAATTTATGGCAGTCAGTTCGTTCAAGCAGTTTTGGGCGACTTTTACTCCCTCGGCGGAAATAGAGTAGTGCATCCATTTGCCTTCTTTGCGACCGACGACGATTCCTGCATCACAAAGTATTTTCATGTGGTGAGAAAGGGTAGGTTGCGTAACGTCGAGTTCTTCGAGAAGTTTGCAGGCACATTTCTCGCCCGAACGCAACGATTTTATAATTCTAATGCGATTTTCATCGCTAAACGCCTTGAAGATTGCCGCGATTTTTCGCTGGTCCATCCGTTAAGCACCTCCCATAGATAATTGTCTATGTGTATTATACACATCAAATAGACAAATGTCAATAGGTTTATGAAAAAACGTAAATATTTATACTTTCATCCAAGAAAGGCTCCCGCTTCGGGAGCCTTTCTTGGATCCAGTTTGTCGAAAAAGTATACAAGAATACTGGAGGAAGGGGAAAACCATCTCAAACGCCGAAGTTTTTCCCCTTCCTCCAGACCTCCAACCCCTTTCCTTGGCTGGCAGCTTTCTAAATTTGTAGTATATTGACAGTCTGCATCCAAGAAAGGCTCCCAAAGCGGGAGCCTTTCTTGGATCTTGTCTATTTTATTGCTTTTTTGGCGGCGTGACATATTGGTAGATCAAACTCGGTCTGCCACCCGTGTCGTAATTGATGGTGGAAACCACTTTGCTGCTTTCCACGAGATAACTCATATATCGCCTTACCGTTACGCGGGATAGTTCGACATGATCTGCAATTTCTTCATTGGTCAGACTTTCGGACGGATGCGCTTCCAGAAAGTTACAGATTTTTTGCAGAGTCACTTCTTGGATGCCCTTGGGCAGTGCGGAAAGGTCTGCCGAGGCTCCTCCGTAAAACGCATCATCAATGTTTTGCTGATTAAATGTGGAAATGTCGTGCAATGCACTTTGCCGAACTAAAAATTTCTCCAAAGCCTGCTGAAAACGCTCGTTCATAAAGGGCTTGATGAGATAATCCACCGCGCCGAGACGAAAGGCTTCCTCCACCGTGGTACTGCCGTTGGCGGCAGTTACCATAATGACGGAGATCGGCAGATTTTTCTCTCTGATTTTTCGGAGTAAAGACATTCCGTCCAGCCTTGGCATATACACATCTAAAATAATCAAATGTACCAAATTGCTTTGAATGTATTGCAGGGCAGAAGTGCCGTCGTGACAGATTGCGGCTGTGTGAAAATGATGGTTCTGCCCGATATACTGCTTGGTGATCATAGCTACCATCGGATCATCTTCGACGATCAGCACCTCATACATATTCGTCACCTTCCATCTTCAAGGAGATCACAAAAGAAGTACCTTCCCCAACTTCCGTTTCTACCGAAAGGGTACCGTTATACTTGTTCACAATATTCTGCACCAAGGATAATCCCGTTCCGCGGTTTTCCCCTTTGGTAGAATAACCGCTGGTAAATATTTTGTCTTTTGCTTCCGATGTAATGCCGATTCCCGTGTCATCCACCGTGATCATGATAACATTTGGTCTCGTCAAAATTCCCAGAACGATCTCTTTGGGTTCGCTGTCCTTCTTTTCGATCGCTTCCATGGCGTTGTCGATCAGATTCCCCAGTAGTGTCACCAGATCGCCCGAGGGTATATTGATGTCGTCTCGTTTCAAACTGCTGCCGCTTGCCAGTTTAAACTGAATGTTCAGTTCAGCCGCCCGTGCGTATTTGCCAATGATCAGCGCCGCAACCTGTGGATCTTCTATGTTCGTCATAATTTCGTGCAAGAGTTTTTGCTGAATGGATGCAATGTTGGAGATATACTCCGCAGCATCGTCGTATCGCTTCATCTGAAGCAGACCCAAAATCACGTGGAGTTTGTTGGTAAAATCGTGATTGTTCGCCCGCATACTTTCTACCAGATACTTTACGCCGGTCAGATCCTCCAGTATTTTGGTGTACTCACTTCTGTCGTGCAGGATACACAGACCGCCGGAAATCTCATCGTTTTCCAGCACGGGAATTTTATCTACCAAAATATCGGTGTTGTCTTTTCCCTTGACCGAAACGCCTGCGTACCGTTCTTTGTTTTTCAGTACGATGTCCATGGATAAAAAGGCGGCGAACTCGTTGACATTTTGCCCGATCAATTCGTTATGCGTATGCAAGATTTTTTTCACCGCCTCGTTGGCATAAACGATGGTTTCGTTTCTGTCAATGGCAAGGATTCCTTCCTCTAACGATTCCAGAATATTGTCTCTCACAATAAACATTGCGCCAAAGGTGTCGGGTTCGTAGCCGAGAAGGGAATTTTTGATCTGACTTGATAACTGTTTGGAGAGAAAAACGGCGGCAAAGATTAATACGAAGGCGCAGATCAGATGGATCAGAATGGAACTGAAAATAATGCGGTAGATGTTTTTGTTCAGCATGATCGCCAAGACAAACCCGCAATACTGACCTTGTTCGTCATAAACAGCCGCATAGGCGCGTCTTTGATTCCCCGAAGGACCGGTATCGCTGGTCACGTATGAGCCGCCGTTGTCGCTTTCCAAATCGGGAACTGTGCCGTCGTACTGAGTTCCCACCAGCGCGTTATTGGTATGGTATTTGCGGATTCCGTTCCCATCAACGATGGAGATTACGTCAACGTCTATCAGAGAGTTCTTGAGTGCGTTCAAGCTGGATTGCGTTTGTGCCTCATTTGCAGTCTCTCCGACCAAAAGTTGTTGCACATCTGTAAAATCGGCAATGCTATTGGCAATGTTTTGCAAATTGAGGTCGATCTGTTGATTGCCGGATCTGATGTTGATGACGATACTGACCAGCGTGACGAATAAAGTCATCATTACGATCAGCGACATCAATGTGCGAAAAATTATGCTTTGGATCTTCTTGGCAGGCTTTCCTTTCTGCGCGAACATGTGGCGTTCACCTCCTGATTGCTTCTTATTATATCACTTTGGGGCGGCTTTTTCAACTTTTGAAAGTAAAAAAAGCAACGCGGGATTTAGAAAAGTTTCAAATGGATTGCAAATTTTCAAATCGTAAGTATAATAGGGCTTGCAATGAAAAAGAGAGCAAGGAGATCGATTATGGAAACATTTGTTGGAATTATGGAAATGATGATGGTGGTTTGTTTTGGAATCTCGTGGCCGCTAAACATCTCAAAGGCTTGGAAATCCAAAAGTACAAAGGGAATCAGCCTGCCGTTCTATCTGCTCATTTGGATAGGGTATGTATTTGCACTACTGGGCAAGTTTGTCAGCATCCATTTGAATGCCCCCAACGCTTGGTATGTGACGGTTCCGTGGTATGTGATGATTTTTTACATCATCAATATTCTGATGGTATCCCTTGGCATATCGATTTACTTCAAAAACAAAGCAAGCGCAAAGATCAAGGAGGAAAAAGCAAATGAAGTCCCTCAATGTGCATGAAAAAGAAGCAGACCTGTACAGCGGACTGAATCAGGTCGCAAAGTTCAATGCTGTGGTTCTGTTCGGTTCAACGTTTGCGAAAAACATTCCTGTCGGTGAGCTGAATCAATCCATGAATCTATATGGCGATGTATATAACCGCAGTTTTACGGATTTGTCGGTTTTTGATGCTGAATCGCTACTGGATAGATGCATTTTCCCGTTGTCCCCCAAGAAGATTATTCTTCAATTAGGCGAAACCGATTTGGAGCGCGGATTTATGACGATCCCGAAAATTCTGGATCAATATGTGCAAATCATCTGCAAAATCAGAGCGTTTGACAAGCATTGCAAAATCGTGATCGCCTCAATCGGAAGTTCTGTCCCGAATTTGTTTCCTGCGACGTTCAATCGCGAACTGGAAAAAATGGCGAGTCGTTGCAAGTGTCAATTCGTAGATCTTGCATCTGCATTTACCGAATCCAACCCCACTATTTGTGCTTTTCGAAAAATGAGAACCTTTTTGCTGGATCGCGTTGGCTTTTATGATGCGATGAACGCCTGATGGCATTGCAGATGCGATCAGATGGTAGGGAATACCGCGCAAGGCTATCAGAATAGAGGATAAATGACGATAAACATCCCGAAACCGTTGTGGTTTCGGGATGTTGGTTTATTCGCACTGTTTCAGGGGTGGCACATGAAAGCTCACTCCCATCCCGCTACTCCTACTGACTCCAACATCAGTATAGCACATCTGTTAGATTCTGTCAATAGGAATTTTCCGGATGTTCTGCCGGAAGATGTTCTCCGCCGCTTCGGACACGAAGCAAGACCGGACAGTACCATTGGCAAAGACGCACTGTAGCCACTTCTCGTTACCTCAAAGAACCGGCACATTTCGCTGATTGAATATTTATCTTTGTGACGATAGCAAATCACCATCCCACAATAATTATAACATATTTGTATAATTCAGACTGTCGATAAACTATAAATTTAGAAAGCCGTCAGCCAAGGAAGTGGGTGG
>JBJDZI010000031.1:0-3510 GCA_051867925.1 Eubacteriales bacterium | reverse complement strand
TATGAGATGGTTTCGCCCTCCTCTCGATTTTCTGAAAGACTTTTTCGACACGCTGAAAGTGCGGGGACTTTCCCCGCACTTTGACATTTTGCAAATGGTACAAATTTTTTCATCTTTTCGGCAGATATTCACATCAAGTTCACATTTGAATTGTACAATGTAAAAGAAATGTTAAATCGGAACAGAGGTGATGGCGGTTGCCGATTTCGGTATTTAAGCGTTATGAGAAAAAGTTCCTTCTGAACCGTCAGCAATATCGGGAGATCATGGATTTTTTGCAAGACTATATGACCTTTGACAAATATTGCGTCAACGAACAGGTTTACAGTCTGCTCAATATTTATTTCGATACGCCGGATAACGTGCTGATCGGCAGATCCACAGACAAGCCGCTTTATAAAGAAAAGCTCCGTCTGCGTTCGTATTTTCCGCCGGAAGACGAAAATTCCAAGGTCTTTTTCGAGATCAAACAAAAATACGACGGTTGCGTGACCAAACGGCGCGTTGTCATGCGCTATGGCGAGGCACTGCATCTCATGCGCACGCATCAGCCACCGGAGCAACTGGCGGATCCGTCATATATCAACGTGCAGGTGGCGAAAGAGATCGCGAAGATGTTTGAGCGCTATCCGGGTTTGGCGCCTGTAACTTTTATAGCATACGATCGGATCGCTATGTTCGGAAAAGAGGATCCCGAACTGCGGATCACCTTCGACCGCAATATCCGTACCAGACGGGAAAATCCCACCTTTGAGTACGGTATCGACGGTGAGCAACTGCTCCCGGAGGATCAGTATCTGATGGAGATCAAGATTCCCATGGCTATGCCGATGTGGCTGGCGCGGTATCTGTCTACCCATCACATTTACAATTCCAGTTTTTCGAAATACGGTAAAGAATACGAATACCGTGTTACGGACGATAAAAATCAAATTACAGCCCTAACTTCGGAGGATTAAACAATGATCATTTCCAGTATTCTCGGCACAGAATTCAAATTGGTGACCTTTTTGCAGGTCATCGGCGTTGCCATCATCTGCGGTCTCGTACTCAGTCTGATTTATCTTTTTACCTATCGTAAAGAGAACTATTCCAAAGGCCTGTCCATCACGATGATCCTGCTTCCCGCCATCGTTGCCACCATTATTATGATGGTTGCTTCCAGCTGGGGTGCCGCTCTGGGCGTTGCAGGCGCATTTTCCATCATCCGTTTCCGTAGCACGCAGGGAAACCCCAAGGATCTGGCATTCATCTTCTCTACACTTGCCATTGGTCTGTCCTGCGGTCAGGGCTACATTTCGCTGGCATTGATCTTCACTGCCATTCTGGCAGTAGTTCTGCTGGTACTTCATTTCACCGGATACGCATCTCCTCGCACTCCTAAGATGCAGTTGAAGGTTACCATCCCCGAAAGCCTGAACTACAAGGGCGTGTTCGACGAAGTGATGGCAAAGTACACTAAGTCTTATAAGCTGGTTAAAGTTAAATCCACCAACTTCGGTACCATGTTTGACCTGACCTTCGTGATTGAGTTCGTGAAGGACGTAGACGAAAAAGCATTCCTGGACGATCTGAGAATGCTCAACGGCAATTTGAACATTATGCTGCAGGACTTCGTTTACGATCCCGATATTCTCCAATAATGATATAATGAAAAAATTACTTAGTATTTTACTCGTTACCATCTTCTGTCTTGGCGTCTTCACGGGTTGCGGGGAGGACGATCTGATCGATCCCGCAACGCTGGGAGACACCGTACATATTGTGATCGAAGTGAAAGATTTCGGCACCATCAAAGCCGATCTCTATCCCAAGATCGCGCCCATTACCGTTGCCCACGTCGTCTCGCTGATCAAGGACGAATTTTACGACGGTCTGACCTTTCACCGTGTCATCGACGGATTCATGATCCAAGGCGGTGACCCTACCGGAACCGGTTACGGTGCAAAAGGGCAGGAGACCATCAAGGGCGAGTTTACCGATAACGGTGTGGAAAACAACCTCAAGAACACCCGCGGCGTGCTGGCAATGGCGCGCAAGGGAAACGATAACAACAGTGCCACCTCCCAGTTCTTCATCAATACGGTGGATAACACCCATCTGGACGGACAATACGCAACCTTCGGCATGGTGACCGAGGGCATGGATGTTGTAGACGCCATCGCTAAGGTGTCTACCGATGCAAACAACAAACCGCTCACCGATGTGGTCATCACTTCCATTCGCGTGGTGGAGACAGGCGTTGTGACTACCGTCGTAACCGATGATCCTGCAGATACCCCCGACACCTCTGATGATGGTGTAGTCACCGATCCCTATGCCGATCCCGTTCACATCGTGATCGAATTTGCAGATTTCGGCATGGTAAAAGCCGATCTGTATCCCGGTGTTGCACCGCTCACTGTTACGCAGATCAGCTTACTGATCAAGGATGGCTTCTATGACGGGCTGACCATCCATCGGGTGGATCCGGGCTTCGTGATCCAAGGCGGCGATCCTGCCGGTAACGGCTTCGGCGTAGTCGGACAGGAAACTATCAAGGGCGAGTTCTCCGCCAACGGTATAGAAAATCCGCTGAAAAATAACCGCGGCGTGCTTGCAATGGCAAGACTTGCCAGCGACTACGACAGCGCAACCTCCCAGTTCTACATCAATCTGGCGGACAACGATTTCCTCAACGGCAATTATGCCACCTTCGGTATGGTGACCGAGGGAATGGATGTAGTGGATGCCATCGCGGCGGTGGAAACCGACTCCTCGGAGCGGCCGCTGACTCCCGTGGTGATCACCTCTATCCGCATTGCGGAATAATGAAAGGAACAAGCGATTATGGTAATTATGGAAATCAGAGATTTCGGCACGGTCAAAATCGAGCTGGATCCTGCACAGGCTCCTATCACGGTGGCTCATTTTGAAAAGCTGGTGAAGGAAGGCTTTTACGACGGACTGACCTTCCACCGTATCATCCAAGGCTTTATGATTCAGGGCGGTGATCCCACCGGAACCGGTTACGGCGATCCCAATCAGGAGCGCATCAAGGGCGAGTTCCAACTGAACGGCGTGAACAATACCCTCCATCACGGTCCGGGCGTCATCTCTATGGCGCGCTCCCAGAACCCCAACAGCGCGTCCTCTCAGTTCTTCATCTGCCACGTGGATTGTGCTTATCTGGACGGTCAGTACGCGGCATTTGGTAAGGTCGTCGAAGGCATGGACGTCGTGGACAAGGTTGCCCGCGTCCGCACCAATTTCTCCGACAAGCCCTTAGAGCCTGTCATCATCGAGAAAATGTATATGGAATGATCAGTTTGGGGCGTTGCCCCGGAGCCGGGCGTAGCCCTGCTCCTTCCCACCAAGAACCTTTTGGAAAAAAGGTTCTTGGAATTCCAAAAACTTTAAAAGGGCGGCAAATACTTGCCGCCCACAGACTGTCGATATACTACAAATTTAGAAAGCTGCCAGCCAAGGAAAGGGGTTGGAGGTCTGATGAGGAATGTAGCAGTCGCTACG
>JBJDZI010000030.1:0-66298 GCA_051867925.1 Eubacteriales bacterium | reverse complement strand
TCAAACGCCGAAGTTTTCGCCCTCCTCTCGAGCTCTCCACCCACTTCCTTGGCTGCCGGCTTTCTAAATTTATAGTATATCGACAGGCTGAAACCTTTTTTCAAAAAGGTTCTTGGTAGGGTTTGGGGCAACGCTCCAATTTCATTTAATTCAAAATATCAGAGCCGATGGCTTGGACTTCCATCCATGCTGCCCAATCGGAGCCGGCAACCTTGTGGAAACCGGTGAAGACGATGGAGGAGGTGGTAACGGCGCTGTCCAGCTTGAAGGACTGGGCTTTGGAGGTCTTGGTGAAGGTCAGCTCCTGCGTAGTACCGTCGGAGAACTTCACGGTGCAGCTGTCCCAATAGGTGTCGTGGGGGAAGTCTGCACGCAGATAGATCACGATCTCGGTCAGCGAGACGTCGCGGCCAAAGTCGATCTTGAAGGTGTCTGCGGCATCGCAGTCGGAGCCGGGACCCCAGGACTGTACGGGCCATCCGCCGTGTCCGGTATTCTGAGTGAAGCCGTCGATGGCGTTTCTCGCCTCAAATTGGAGACGGTCGTTCTCGTTGCTCTTGTTGTGGACGTTGGTGGTGATGGCGTGGGGATAAGCGTTCTTGTTGCTTTCCAGATCGGCAGGGTTGCAAGCCAGATTGCGGGAAGCGGTCAGTTCATCGGCAGTAGGGATGCGGGCGGTGATGGTGGACTTGCGCGCACTCTTCATCGCGGTGGGATAACTGAGACTGATGTTCTGTACCGTATAGGTAAAGGTAGACTTGGGCAGATACAGGATCGTCTCTTCCATGTTGCCCTCAGAGAGACAAAAGGCAACGTAATGCTGTCCTTCGGGCAGAGTGATCTTGATCTTATCGCCGACCGCGTATGCGTCCTTCACCGACAGCTCCACGGAAGTATCGCCGGTAGCCTCGGTAAGATCGCCGGATTTGGGCGAGTAGGTCAGCGTGATCCCGGTGAGAGCGGGATCCTGATCGTTGGGTGCTTCGGTGGTGGATGCATCGGTTTGAGCCGCAGTAGTGGTATCGCCGTTGGCAGATTGACTGCCGCAGGAGAAGAGCATCAGCCCTGCCAACAGAATGGCGGCGATTCGTAACGTAGTTTTCATAAAAACCTCCGTGATTTTTTCATAGTGAACTTATTGTAACACATCGTGCAAATAAAGTCAACAATATTCTAAAAAATTGTTGAAAGTATTTGACAAATCCGCAAACAGCAGTTATAATAGAAATACTGAAATACTTTCCCATGAAAGGATCATGATTCAAATGAACGATAAACGCGAAATCCTCAGACGGTTCGGCATTGACTCCGAACTGATTCCCTTCGGCAACGGTCACATCAACGATACATACATTACCGCGGATCGGGCGTACATCCTCCAGCGGATCAACACATCGGTGTTCAACGACCCGATGGGGCTGACCAACAACGTGGTCTTGATCACGGGCTATCTGAAGAACTGGCTGTCCGCAAACGGAGGCGATCCGGAGCGAGAGACGCTGACCCTCATCCCCGCCAAGGACGGCTCCTGGCTCGTCCGTACCGACGATGGAGAGTGTTACAGAGTCTATAAGACCATTCAAGGCGCCGTTTCCTACGACAGCGCAACCCCGGAACTGCTCTATCAGGCGGCAAAGGGATTCGGAAGATTTCAGAAAATGCTCTCGGGATTTCCTGCGGATCGGCTGAAAGAGACCATTCCCGATTTCCACAATACCCGCTCCAGATTTGAGGCTTTACGCGCCGCAGTAAATGCGGATACTTTCGCCCGTGCCGCCGTGGCGCGTGAGGAGATTGACTTCTGCTTCGCCCGCGAGGCAGATACAGACGTGATCGTAACCGCCATCGCAGAAGGGAAGATTCCGCTGAGAGTCACCCATAACGATACCAAACTCAACAACGTAATGATGGACGAGAAGACGGGCACTGCGGTCTGCGTCATTGATCTGGACACGGTCATGCCCGGATCTCTGCTTTACGATTACGGCGACGCCCTGCGCTTCGGCGCTTCTACCGCCGCAGAGGATGAGCGTGATCTTTCGCTGGTACACTTTGATCTGACACTCTTTGAAACCTTCACCAAGGGATTTTTGGAAGAACTGGGCGACCGTCTCACCGCATCGGAAGCGGCTCTGTTGCCATTCTCGGTGAAACTGATCACCATGGAATGCGGAATGCGCTTTCTCACCGATTACCTGTCGGGAGACACCTATTTCAAGACCTCCCGCCCCGGACAGAACCTGGATCGCTGTCGCACTCAACTGAAACTGGTTGCCGAGATAGAAGAAAAGACCCCTGAGATGAAGCGGATCGTGGCGGATATTCTGGAGGGACTTTGTAAATGAAGCTGTTTGACGGTATGCGCGCCCAAAAGGAGCTGAAACAGATCTTGCACGAGCTTCAGCAATACCTCTCCAATAATTACAAAGAGCCTGCCCATAAAGAACGCCAGCGTCTGATCGCCCGCACGGAGGAACTCTACTTGGCGGGAGTGCTTTCGGAAAAAGACTACCGGTACTGGCGTTCGTTGGGGGAAGAGTATACCCGCAAAATGGCGGATTATCATCATTAGACCTTTTCAGGACTTGACAGAACAGAGAAAATCTGTTATAATGAGAAAAAATTATAATTGCATAGGAGAAACCAATGAAATCGCTTCGAAAACTGCTTTGCATCGGGCTCGTAGCCACCATGCTTCTGCCGATCCTGTCGGCTTGCGGAGGAGAGACCGATATTTCAGACGATCCGTCGCAAGAGGTCAAGGATTTGACTATCGTTTCCGATCAAAAGTCGGAATACACGCTGATCTATCCGGAAAATGCCACCGCATCCGAGATGAGCGAATACCGCGAGTTCAACTCTCTCTTGAGAGAGAAACTGTATGTGTTTATGGATCTGAAGTCCGATGCGGACGTTGCTCCTGCGGAAGGTGCCAAAGAGATCCTGTTGGGACGGACTAACCGCGCCCAGTCTCAGGCGGCTTACGATAAGCTGGAAACCGACCAAGTAGGTTTTTACGTCATTGACGAACAGGTGTCCATCGTCTCCAATTTCGAGGGCGGATTTATTCTGGCGGCGAAAGAGTTTCTGAACCGATACGTTACCGAGGAGCAGAAATTGGTGGTTTCGTCCGATCTTTCGGTTCGGATCCAAGGCTCCATCGGTTATCTGTATAAGGAAGTTTCCAACACAGAGGACATCGAGGGAGACGACCCTTATGTGGTGGAACACGAAGGCTCCTACTATTACTGCTGGAGTTCCGGCGGCGTGAAGGTTGCCAAGATCGACGGTCTGGATAAGATCGTCAAGGATAACGGCAAGCAGGTGTTCAATGCCTCAAACGGCGATTATCGAAACGTATGGGCACCCGAACTGCACTATATCGACGGCAACTGGTACATCTATGTTGCCATGTGCAAGGGAACCGATGACAATGCCGCGCACAGAATGTACTGTCTGAAGGGAACCTCTCAGGATCCTACCGATCCCTTCAAAGTGGTGGGTAAGGTCACCGATCCCACCGACAAATGGGCGATCGACGGCACCGTGTTCAAGTATAACGGCGAACTGTACACCGTTTGGTCCGGTTGGGCAGGAGACACCGACGGTCAGCAGAATCTTTATCTTGCCCATATGAGCAATCCCTGGACCATCGACAGCGAGCGCGTGCTGATCTCCAGCCCCACCAAGTCTTACGAGCGGTACGATACCAGCCCGTCGGTCAACGAAGGCCCTGCGGTTTTGGTCAACGGGGACACGGTCATCGTGGTCTATTCCTGCAACGGCAGCTGGGCGGACAATTACAGTCTGTCGGCGGTTTACTGTAAAGGCGACTTGCTGATGAAGAGTAAGGGATGGGAGAAGCTGGATAAGCCTCTGCTGACCAAGGGTCCCAAGGCATACGGTCCCGGTCACTGTTCCTTCACCACCGCTGAAGACGGCTCTCTGTGGGTGATCTACCACGCCAATATCGTTTCCGGCTCGGGATGGAGCGGCAGAAGCGTTAGGATCCAGCCTGTGGAATGGAAGGACGGACTTCCTTATATCGGTTCTACCAAACTCAAGGTCAAATTGCCCTATCTTTCTCTCACGCTGGGCGAAGTGGTAGAGGAATGACCCACTGACTGACCACAACATATTGTATCGGGCAGAAAAAACGATACAACATATTGTGGAATTTAGGTACTGCTTTTGGAGTAGTTTATCGTAAAATCCCCGCTTCGGCGGGGATTTTTGACGCCAAAAAGAGCGACTTCATCGTTGTATACAAAAACGAACACAATATATTGTGGTATTTGCCCATTGACAAGCACAATATATTGTGGTATGATAACTACACAGCGTTTCTCCTCCCGCCAAGGCGGGAGGTTTCTCACGCATTTGGTTGATTTCCAAAAATTGATTTTTTATACAAAAAAACCAAATGGCGCACTGATTTACCGATAAATCCATCCACAACCATAGGACGAGAATGAAAGAAAGAGGACGAACATGAAAGTTATCAAGCGCGACGGCTCCACCGTTGATTTTGACCGCAGTAAGATCGTGATCGCCATCCGCAAGGCCAACGATGCCGTTGAACCGGAGGATCGCATCTCGGAAGAAGGGATCGAAGAGATCGTTTCTTACATTGAATCCAAAAAGCGCAAGCGTTTTTTGGTAGAAGATATTCAGGATATCGTTGAAGAAAAACTGATGGAAGCGGAAAAGTTTACGCTGGCAAAGGCTTATATCATCTACCGCTATAATCGCGCGCTGGTGCGCAAAGCCAATACCACCGACGAATCCATCCTCAGCCTGCTGCGCAATACCAATAAGGAACTGGCGGAAGAGAACAGCAATAAGAACACCGTCATTGCCGCAACCCAGCGCGATTACATCGCAGGCGAAGTCAGCCGCGATCTGACCCGCCGTATGCTCCTGCCCGAACATATTTCCAAGGCACACGACGACGGCGTATTGCACTTCCACGATGCGGATTATTTTGTACAGCCCATTTTCAACTGCTGTCTGATCAACATTGGGGATATGCTGGAGAACGGCACGGTGATGAACGGCAAACTCATCGAGTCCCCAAAATCCTTCCAGGTCGCCTGCACCATTGTGACGCAGATCATCGCCTGCGTAGCCTCCAACCAGTACGGCGGACAGTCGGTGGATATCAGCCATCTGGGCAAATATCTGCGTAAATCTTACGAAAAGTTCAAGAGCAATCTGATTGCAAAGCACGGCGATTCTCTGACCGAACAGCAGATCGAGCAGATCGTCTCCGACCGTTTGCGGGACGAACTGAGAAGCGGCGTACAGACCATTCAGTATCAGATCAATACGCTGATGACCACCAACGGTCAGTCTCCCTTCGTAACCCTCTTCCTCAATCTGCGCTCCGCTGATGACGAGTATGTCAAGGAAAACGCCATGATCATCGAGGAGGTTCTGCGCCAACGCTACGAGGGCATCAAGAATGAGAAGGGCGTCTATGTCACGCCTGCCTTCCCCAAACTGGTCTACGTGCTGGACGAGTACAACTGCCTCAAGGGCGGCGAGTATGACTACCTGACCAAGATGGCAGTCAAATGCTCCGCCAAGCGGATGTACCCCGACTATATCTCCGCAAAGAAAATGCGCGAGAATTACGAAGGCAATGTTTTCTCCCCCATGGGATGCCGCTCCTTCCTTTCTCCCTGGAAGGACGAAAACGGAAATTACAAGTTCGAGGGGCGTTTCAATCAGGGCGTTGTCTCCATCAATCTTCCGCAGATCGGCATCGTTGCCAAGGGCAATATGGACGTCTTCTGGAAGGAATTTGATGAACGCCTTGAACTCTGCAAGGAAGCGCTGATGTGCCGTCACAACGCGCTGATGGGCGTGAGATCCGACGTTTCCCCCGTGCATTGGCAATACGGCGCCATCGCACGGCTTGGCAAGGGTGAGACCATTGACCGTTACCTCTTCGGCGGTTACTCCAGCATTTCGCTGGGTTACATCGGTCTTTATGAAGTGACCAAACTGATGACCGGCGAATCCCACACGCAGCCCGCAGGCGAGGAGTTTGCGGTAAAGGTGATGCAGCATCTGCGGGACACCACCGACCGTTGGAAGCGCGAGACCAACATCGGCTTTGCACTCTACGGCACGCCCGCCGAGTCGCTCTGCTACCGTTTCGCCCGCATTGACAAGGAGCGTTTCGGTACCATCGAGGACGTCACCGACAAGGGTTACTACACCAATTCCTACCATGTTGATGTCCGCGAGAATATTGATGCCTTCGCCAAGTTCACCTTTGAGAGCCAGTTCCAGAAGATCTCCACCGGCGGTTGCATCTCCTACGTTGAGGTGCCCAATATGCGCCACAATCTGGAGGCACTGGAGGATGTTGTCCGCTTCATTTACGATAACATTCAGTACGCGGAATTCAATACCAAGTCCGATTACTGCCACGAATGCGGCTACGACGGAGAGATTCTGATCAACGACGACAACGAATGGGAATGCCCCTGCTGTCACAACAAAGATCGGCGGAAGATGAATGTTACCCGCCGTACCTGTGGCTATCTGGGCGAAAACTTCTGGAACGTGGGCAAGACCAAGGAAATCAAATCCAGAGTATTGCACCTGTAAGAGGCGCACGCTCAAATACAACTGACAAGCCCCGCAAATCATTGCGGGGCAAGTCTCTATTGTAATCTCATCGATGCGCAAAGGAGAATCATTCCATGAACTACGCGACCATCAAGACCCACGACGTGGCAAACGGAACCGGCGTGCGCGTGTCTCTCTTCGTCAGCGGTTGTACACACCACTGTAAAGGCTGTTTTAACGCCGAGGCGTGGGATTTCAATTACGGTACCCCTTACACCCCCGAAACGGAAAGTCAGATTCTGCGCGCTTTAGAGCCTTCCTACATCAAAGGATTGTCTCTGCTGGGCGGTGAACCCTTCGAGCCGCAGAATCAGCCCGCGCTTCTCCGACTTTGCCGACGGGTCAAAGAGACCTATCCTGACAAGACCATCTGGTGCTATACCGGCTACGATTTCGAGCGGCACATCCTTGCAGGCAAGCTGGGCGATCCCGAGATCACCGATCGGCTGATCCGACTCATCGACGTGCTGGTGGACGGCGAGTTTGTGGAAGCTCTGAAGGATCTGAAGCTCCGTTTCAAAGGCTCTGCCAACCAACGGATCATCAATGTCCCGGAATCACTTCGGCAGGACACTGTCGTTCTGTGGGACGATACCGTCCCGCGCGGGAAGCGGGAATGGGATAAATAAGCAAACGAGGAAATCACTATGGAAATCAAAATCAAAAAGTTGAACGATACCGCCATCCTGCCCACTTACGGCTCCGCTTACGCCGCAGGTGCGGATCTTTACGCCCTTTCTGATACAGACGTGACCATTGAGCCGGGGCAGACCGTGCTGATCCACACAGGCATCGCGCTGGAACTTCCCATCGGCTACGCAGGTCTGATCTACGCTCGCAGCGGTCTTGCCTCCAAGAAGGGGCTTGCTCCCGCCAATAAAGTGGGAGTCATTGACTGCGATTACCGCGGGGAAGTGATGGTCGCGCTCCACAATCACGGCACCGTGGCGCAAACCGTCACAGGCGGTGAGCGCATCGCGCAACTGGTGATCACCCCCTATATCACTGCCTCCTTCATCGAAGCCGACGAACTGTCCGATACCGCCCGCGGCACAGGCGGCTTCGGCTCCACGGGGACTAAGTAATGTAATCGAGGCTTTGCCTCAAACTTCGCCAAGAACCGTTTGGAAAAAAGGTTCTTAGAACTCCGAAAACTATCAAAAAAGCCCGCACACTTGCGGGGCTCAGGAATTTGTATGAACCATCTGATGTTAGTCAAACCTACTCTCGCATACGCAGATGAAATCATGGCATATCGGCGGGAATGCTTGGCGTGCGGCTCATCTATGGATGGATGCGGCGCGCTCCGCACCTGCGATACCGCCGAGGCATACATAGAGAGCGTGGAGGCGGATCTCCATCCCGAGACGCTGAAGCCCGGTCGCGTGACAGCGACGCAACTTGTGTGCGTGCGGGTGTCCGACGGCAAAGTCGTCGGAATGATCCAGATCAGACATTATTTTAACGATTTTCTGCGAAAATACGGAGGGCACGTCGGCTATTCTGTCCGCCCCTCTCAGCGCAGAAAGGGGTATGCCAAAGCGCAACTGCGAATGGCTCTTCCGCTCTGCCGTGAGTTGGGGCTTACCAAAGTGTTGATCACCTGCGAGCCCGATAATCTCGGTAGTGAAAAGACCATCGTGGCAAACGGCGGCGTGTACGAATGTACCGTTTACTGCGAGTCGGAAGGCATCAGCCTGAAACGCTATTGGATCGACCTGCAAGAAAGGTAACGCAAATCTCTCTCCCAATGCACCGATTTGTACCGTTTATGTGAAAAACAGGCTGTTTTTGAAAAGAATAGAAAAACAGAAAGGAAACTCCCATGACCGTAACCGAACGATTTTTATCTTATATTCAAATCCACACCCGATCCGACGAAGATTCCGCTACTACACCTTCCTCTGCTTGCCAATGGGATCTTGCCCGCGTTCTTGTAGATGAGTTGACCGCTCTCGGTGCATCCGATGTGCGACTTTCCGACAAGGGCTACGTTTACGCCATGCTCCCGGCAACTCCGGGCGCAGAGAAGGTGCCCGCTCTGGGATTCATTGCCCATATGGACACCTCCCCAGACTTTTGCGGGGAAGGCGTTGATCCGCAAATGATTGAAAACTATGACGGCGCAGACGTTCCGTTGGGCAATAGCGGGCGCGTGCTTCGCGTAGCGGATTTTCCCCACCTGCCCGCGCTGGCAGGGCGCACCCTCATCACCACCGACGGTAACACGCTCCTTGGCGCGGACGATAAAGCAGGCGTTGCCGAGATCATGACCCTCGTGGAGACGCTGATCAAAGAGAGAAGACCGCACGGCAAGATTTGCATTGGCTTTACTCCTGACGAGGAGGTAGGTCACGGAGCCGATTACTTTGATGTGGGGGGCTTTGGTGCAGACTATGCCTACACCGTTGACGGCGGCGAGGCAGGCGATATTGAGTGGGAAAACTTCAACGCCGCGGCGGCTGTGGTTGAGATCGAGGGTTTCAACGTCCATCCCGGTTCTGCCAAGAACACGATGATCAATGCCGCATTGGTGGCGACCGAGTTTGCCGCTATGCTCCCCGCGGCGGAAACGCCCCGCCATACCGAGGGATACGAGGGATTTTTCCATCTCTGCAACATCGAGGGCGGCGTGGAAAAGGCGAAACTGGTCTACATCATCCGCGATCACTTCGCTGCTCGCTTTGACTCCCGCAAGGAGACGATGGTGCAGGCGGCAAAGATTCTGAACGAACGCTACGGAGAGGGAACGGTGAAACTGACTGTCACCGACTCCTACCGCAATATGAAAGAGAAGATCCTGCCCTGCGAATTTGTCATCGACTACGCCAAGAATGCCATCCGTCGCGTGGGACTTACGCCCGTGGAGCCTCCCATCCGCGGCGGCACGGACGGTGCGCGCCTGTCCTTCATGGGATTGCCTTGTCCCAACCTCGGCACCGGCGGCTACGCTTTTCACGGTCCCTACGAACATATCACCGTAGAGGGACTGGAAAACGCCACCCACATCCTTTTGGAAATCGTCGAAGAATTTCGGATGAATTGAATGAAATTGGGGCTTCGCCCCAAACTTCAGTCGGAACCTTCTCGAAAGAAGGTTCCGACACCTCCAAGAACTTTTATAAATGGGCGGCAAAAATTTGCCGCCCACAATTTGTATCTGAATTGCCGCTTCGTCAAAGCGGTACAAATCATTCGGGCGGCAAGTATTTGCCGCCCTTTATAGAAGTTCTTGGCCCTGCTTTCTTGGGGGAAAGCGGTTAGGATTTGGGGCAACGCCCCAATTTTAATGAAATTTTTTCCTTAAAATCAGCCATGCGCTCACAACGCCGTCTGCCAACAGGATGCAGACCGATGTGATCACCGCAACAGTAGGCGGAGAGGCGATGGCGGTAACGGTTGACGGCTGTTCCAGATAGATTACGGTTTGCGAAATCTCTTTGGTTACCGTGTCCCGTCTCACATTCGTGAAGGTAGCCTCATCGGAAGGGGTGACGAAGCGCAGAGTCTGTTGCTTTCCATCCTTGCCGTAGGCAATCAGAATATTCACACCTGCACGAAGATATTCCGGTGTGATGATACAATTGCTTTCACCGTATGCAAGGGGATTGCCGTTGAGAATCATCGTTACGGCAGTATCGGCAACTGCCATAAGATCGGACACACCGTCGGTAATATAGTCAATGGGGAAGTCGGTAGTATCGGGCTTTGTCAGTTCACCGTTGGCATCGAAAAGCGTCAACCCCAGATCGGAATTTGCGCCCGCGCCCTTGCCCTCAATGTCGGGATCGGCTTTGCAAAATTGCCGATTCATCCACGCAACGCGCTTTTCAAGAAACTGTCGGAACGCTTCCACCTCGTCGGCAAAGGAATAGTTCCCGGACTGTCGGCGGTAATCCCCCTCGCCATCCAGCGCAAGGTAGACTTCCCGCTCCAGATCGGATGCGGCGGTGAGATAATTTTCCCACTCTGACAGTAGCGCAATTTCTTCCTCGATTACAGGCAGAATCTCGAACCACCGCTCCTGCACCAGCGAGACGAAATAGGAATCGCCGTACAGATGCAGGTACCAGATGTTGGTGGTTGCGCGCCAATCGTCATACCAGACTTCGGGACTTTGCGCGGCACCCAGAAAGTGATTACCCGACGACCAATCGTAGTCCCAGCAAGGCCCCAAATGGATGATCCCGTCTCCGTCCAAATACAGGTACATGGACTTGTAACCGAATTCAACATTCTTGATCAGCGCGTTGACGAGATAATAATCCACCAGCGAATCCATATCCACGTACGCAGAATAGTGATACCCGTGTGCGTTCATGAAAGTGTGGGAGTAGAGGGCGTTCTCAAACTGTTGGATATGATTCTCCAGCGCGTTCATCGCCTTGGAACTGGTATAAAGATTCTCGGGGGAGCGAATGTTCAGCGGAACACCGTGTTTGGTTTGAAATTTGCTGGGCTCATCGAAATAGTAATCGTATTCGATGAGATAATTTCCGTAAAGATAGCGATCAGACAGGTCGATATAGTCGGCAACGGTGTAGCCATGCCAGACCTTCTCGGTCATCCAGGAAAGATCGGTGACCGCCGCAGTCAGCAGATCTTGTGTCATCTGCTGGCTGAGACCGTTCCGATAACTGATGGCTTTGGCAAGCGTTTCACCCAGATCCTCCCACTCGTCAATGGGGGCAGAGGGCTTCTGGCAGAGCTGATAAACGCCTTGATAGGTGCCGTTCAGATAGAGATTTACAAAGGATGAAGCGCAGTATTCCATCCCCAGTCTGCCGGATAGATTATACGCAAAGAGATTGCGAAGATTGGAGCGATCCATGAAGTTTGCAAGAAGTGTCCAATTCTTGGAGGCTTCCATCCCGAACAGGGCAGTTTTTTCCTCCAGTTTCAGCGAATACGAACGTTTCTGCGTCTGAAACTGCCACCAAGTGGAGTTTCCGCGCCCTTTCAGTCGGATCTTACTGCCTACCTCCGTATAAAGATTGGTACAAGCCGAATACTCGTCGGTGTTGCGGATCCGCAGAACACCGTCCTTCCATGTTTCGCGGTCGGTAATGATCCCATTGTCATCCAGCATTAGATACAGAACGGGCAGACCGGTGTCGATCACCGCCCTCTCGGAGACCGAGCCGTCAGAAGCCAGCGCGCGCAGAGGAGAGAGCAGGGGCAAAAACAGCGAGACCAGAAGCAAAGTCGACAGCAGTCGGCGGGTCATTTGCCCTCACCCGACCTTTCGGATCTGCGGCTGATCAGATAGGCTACCACAACCAGCAAGATTGCGATCCCCGCCGCGCATCCCACCAGAGCGATGGATACGGCATAGGACGGCGGAGCAGTCACGGTCGCCGCTGCCGCGGGATCGGAGGTCACATAGACCGTCACGAGGGGTGGCACGGTTTGCTCGGTCGCTTGGACGAAGGGGATCGAACTGCCGAAATCTTCCGGGCTCATAGACTCGATGGGCTTGTCGGTCACGTTCGGCTCATTCGGCTCAGAGGGGATAGAGGACTCATCAATGGGATTCACAGTGGCGAAAAAGGAGAGATCAAATTCTCGCCCACCGGCGTTGTCGTGCACGCTGACCGCCAGCAGATTGGAACCTTTGCGGAGCAGATCGGGAATGCCGTCCAGCTCGACGAGGACGTAACCGTCTGTCCAGTCGCTGCTACCTCCGTTATCGTGCGCAAAGATCTCGGTTCCGTTGAGATAGACGTGAACCGAGTTATCGTAATATGCGCGAAGGTAGAAATGCAGACCGGACAGTACGGTAGCCGAGCGGAGTTTGAAGGTAGTACGCAAAAAGATCGCATCCATATCGCCTGTCCAGCCGTATTGCTGTGCTTGCCCGGGCTGAATCCGATCGCCGAAGGGCGCACTGCCCACAGCCCAAGCCTCTGCAAAGTCGAGGGTATTCCAATCTGAGTCGATGGTGTCAAATCCCTGATCGTCGGTCACAAAATACGCCCAAGTGGCACCTGTCTCCACAAAAACGGTGTCTTCGGCGGCAAAGGAAGGAAGAGGCGCGGCAGTCAGCAGTACCAATAGGGCAAAGAAAAGAAGAAGAAATCTTTTCATAATAACCTCCAAACGGTCGGATCCTCGGTAAAACGGTTAGATTTTCAAAAGCAATGCAATCACGGGCATAGTCAGAACGGAGAAGATGGTGCTGACCGAAACGAATTTGCTGGCAGTTTGGGTATCGCATCCGAATTTGGTAGCAAACATTCCCGTAGCCGCTGCAGAGGGGGTAGCGGCGCAGATCAGCGTGACCGCCGTTGCAATGTCGCTGTGATACAAGCCTGTCAGCGAGAACAGACGCACGACACCCCAGATCAGCGCGGGGAAGACCAACAGACGAACTGCCAGTGCTTCCCAAAGCCAGCGATCGGAGAAGGCACCCTTCAGTTTCACATCAGCCAGCAGCATACCGATGAGCATCATCGAGAGGGGCGCAACCACGCCGCTGAATTTGCTCAACGCGTCGCAGACCACGGTGGGGATATACTGATTGATGGGGAGCAGGAAGATCAGAATGCCGATATAAATCGGGATGGTGGCAGGATTGACGAACATTTTCCGCGGAGAAATGTAGGATTTGTCTTCGCTGTAAATCAGACAACCCAGCGACCAGGTAAAGAAATTGAAGGCGATGATATAAACCGAGGCGTAAATGGCGGCAGAATCGTCAAAAATCGCCTTGATGAGAGGGATGCCCATGTAGCCTGCATTAGAGAAGATCACACCGAAGCGGTAGATCTTGGCGATGCCGTGGGGCGCGGAGCGGAACAAAAATTTAGCGATCAGATAGAAGAGCGCGTGTGCCACGAAAGAGAAGACCAGCACACCTGCCGCATTGAACGCCACCTCTTTGTCGAAGTCGCGGACGAAAGCATCAATGATCATAGCGGGTTGTGCAACGTATAGGATCAGATTGGACAGATCTTTCGGCAGACTGTCTCCTGCAATTTTGGATTTGCGGAGCAAAAAGCCTGGAATCATCATCAAAAAGAGGAGCAGTACGCTTTGAAAGAGGATCAGCGGATTAACCATACTATAAAATTCCTTTTTTCTTTGTAGTATCTACGATTATATCACAAAAAATGCAAAAAGGCAAGGGGCAACGGGATCTTTGCACAAATAAAGTACAGCTCCGAAAGAGAGTCAGAGCGCCGCATACGCCAACTCACAAATTGCAGGCAACCGAGAGAATAAACTGCGCAACCTTGCAAAATCACTTGCATTTTCCCGAGAACTGTGCTACAATGAAAAAAACACCCTCAAGGAGAACAAAATGGACAATACCAAACTGAATACTTATGTTGATTACATACTCGATCAACTGCGCGCCATTATCGCGGTCGACTCGCCCACAGGCTATACCGAACGGGCGGCGGCTACCGTGGTGGAAGAACTGACTCGCCTCGGCTATGCGCCCACCCGCACCGTCAAGGGCGGTGTGATCGTCGATCTGGGCGGCAAACCCGAAAACGGCATTTTGGTGGAAACGCATCTTGATACCCTGGGCGCAATGGTTTCCGAGGTCAAGGGCAACGGCAGACTGAAGATGACTCCCCTGGGCGGACTATCCGCCAACAACATCGAAACCGAGGATGTTCGCATCGTCACCCGCAGCGGGAAAATCGTGGAGGGAACCGTTCAGCTTGCCAACGCATCGGTTCATGTCAACGGCAGTTACAACTCCACTTCCCGTACCTTTGATTCCGTGGAGGTCGTTCTGGATGAGGACGTGAACTCGGCATCGGATGTCGCTAAATTGGGCATCCGCGTAGGCGATATCGTTTGTGTGGAGCCTCGACTGAAGATCACCGATTCGGGCTATATCAAGAGCCGCTTTTTGGACGATAAACTCTCGGTTGCCATCCTGTTGGGCTACGCCAAGTATCTGAAGGACGAGGGCATTGCTCCCGACCGCCGCGTATACGGTCATATTACCGTTTACGAGGAGATCGGACACGGCGGCTCGGCTTCGGTACCCGCAGGCGTTACCGAAGGTCTGTCGGTGGATATGGGTTGTGTGGGTGGATCGCTCTCCTGCACCGAGCGGCAGGTCTCCATCTGCGCAAAGGACAGCGGGGGCCCTTACAACTACGAAGTGGTCAGCGGACTCATCAGTGCGGCAGAGAAGATGGAAGCCGACTTTGCGGTGGATATCTACCCCTACTACGGCTCTGACGTGGAAGCCACCCTTCGCGCCGGCTGGGACATCAGACACGGACTCATCGGTGCGGGCGTGTACGCCTCCCACGGCTACGAGCGCTCCCACCGCGACGGCGTGCTGAACACGCTGAAGGTGCTGATCGGGTATATCGGATAAGCATTGTATAGAAAAGGACTGCCGCAAGTGAGAAGATCATCTGCGGCAGTTTTTTGATAAAGCAGGACGGCAAGCATTTGCCGCCCTTTACAGAAGTTCTTGGAGGTGCAGGAACTTTTTTCGAGAAGGTTCCTCAGAGTGTCGAAAAAGTTAACGAGAATACTGGAGGAAGGGGAAAACCATCTCATACGCCGAAGTTTTTCCCCTTCCTCCAGACCTCCAACCCATTCCTTGGCTGGCGACACTCTAAATTTATAGTTTATCGACAGACTGAGGAACCTTCTTTCAAGAAGGTTCCTGCCGGGGGTTGGGGCAGAGCCCCATTAATTTTATTCTTCCTTCATACCGTCATCCAGCGCCTTGAGGAGCGTTCTGGTAGCGTCGCAGGAATGCTCCCAATACATCAGACCCAGCAGACCGTTTTCCTTCACGAATCTGCACTTTTCGCCGATGGAGCGCACGTTATCGTAGGAAAGAAAGGTTTTGCCGTCGCTGAGGTAGGGAGCTTTGCAATCGTCATCCCAGTATTCCACGAACTTGCCTTTTCCCATGTAGTCGCGCAGAATGTCGCTGTAGCCGGGACCGTAATCTCCGGGTCCCGCCTTGGCGCGCAGACCGTGTCCGGAACCCGCCTCTTCTACATCCTTCCACATACGGGAGTAGAAGGCGATGCCGATCACCAGCTTCTGGCGGGGAACGCCCGCTTCCTCAAAGATCCGGACGGTGTGCAGAACAGACCGCTGCCCCCGGGGATTTTGATCGCAGTCGGTGTAGGGCAGGAGATTGGTGTGATGTCCGGTAAAGGGTTCGCCGCAACCCCGCATATCGTAGGTCATCAGCGAAACGTAATCGAGGATCCCCGCGACCTTGTCCATCTCGGTGTGCTCAATGAAATAGCGGTCACAGCCAACCGCAACGGTAAGCATCCAATCGGTGTGACCTGCGCGGTCGAAGGCGTCGCGCACCGCCTGCAAGAGAGCGGTGTAGTTCGCCTTATCATCGGGGGATGCTTCGATCCCTGCCCAGTCCAGACCGGGATACTCCCAATCGATGTCGATGCCGTCCAGCTTCCACTCCTCGGCAAGAGCCAGACAGGAGTCGGCGAATTTCATCCGTCCCTCCTTCGTAGCGGCGGCGGGAGAGAATCCGCCCGCACCCCATCCGCCTACCGAAATGACGATCCGCAGAGCGGAATTCGCCTCCCGAATGCGGGGAAGCTCGCAGAGCGCATCGGGATGAGGAAAGCAGACCGCGCCGTCCTTGACCAGTCCGAAAGCGATGTTGATCACGTCCAGACGGTTTGCGTCCTCGGCGGTAAAATTCTTCAGTTCGTAGTGATATACATAACCTGCTTTGATGTGTTTCATGGAAATTCCTTTTGATTTGGATTTTTGGAGTCGCGGAGCGAAAACTCGCATCCGCAGTAGTCTTGTCTGTACAGTCCGAACGCATTGGAAAGTGCCACCGAACGCTTGTAGCCCTCCCGCTTCTTGAAATCAGAGGGAAGGTGCTTTACACCGTAGCGCGCTTCCAATTCTTCGCCGATCCTGCCCAGCAAAGCCGCATCTTTATGCGGGGATACAGACAGCGTTGTGGCAAAATAATCGTAGCCGCCCTTCTGCGCCAGCTTTGCCGCCTTTTCCATTCGAAGGCGTAAGCAGAACTCGCACCGAGCACCTCCCTCCGGCTCGGACTCATAGCCACGAACCGCAGAAAGGAAGTCGGCATGGAGATACGAACCTTCTTCCAGCCTTGCCCAACCCGTGCGCTCCAACACTTCTTTTTGGGTTTCCAGTCGGTGCTGATACTCCTCATTGGGATAGATGTTGGGATTGTAGTAGAAGAGCGTGATGTTAAAATACTGTGACAGATATTCCAGCACATAAGTGGAGCAGGGACCGCAACAGGAGTGGAGCAGGAGCCGCGGCTTCCCCTCAAGCGTTGGAAGGAGCGCATCCAGATCGGCTTGATAGTGTGTTTTCATTAGTTCAGTTCAGCGGAAGCGACTTTCAGCAGTTCGGGAATGTGCAGGCTCTGGGGACATTTTTCCATGCAAGCACCGCATTCCACGCACTGATCGGCTCCCTTGCCTTCGCTGACCATACGGCGGTAGCGACCATTTTTCGAAATGTCGGTGTTGTACTTGAACGCTTCGTTCCAAGTACTGAAGATGGCGGGGATATCCACATTGCAGGGGCAGGGCATACAGTAACGGCAACCGGTGCAACCCACCTTGGTGCGGCGCAGATATTCTTCCCGCGCCCGATCCACGATGGCAAGCTCCTCGTCGGACATGATGCCTACGCCGGTACGGTCGAAGATGGCGAGATTGTCCATGGTCTGCTCCATATTGGTCACACCTGACAGAACGGTCGCCACCTGCGGGAAATTGCAGAGCCAACGGAACGCCCATTCCACAGCGGAACGCTGTTCGGGATAGCTGTCAAACACCGCCTGCACGGTGTCGGGCACGCTTGCCAGTCTGCCGCCCAGCAGACCTTCCATGATCACGATGGGGATGTTCTTCTGTCCTGCCAGTTCAACGCCCTTGATGGTCGCCTGATTGTTCACGTCCATGTAATTGAACTGGATCTGGCACATATCCCAGTCGTAATCGTTGAGAATCTCCTCGAACGCATCATAGTTATCGTGGAAGGAGAAGCAAGCGTATTTGATCTTGCCCTGTGCCTTCAGATCGGTGAGAAACTCCCGCACGCCCAGATCGCGCATCTTGTGCCAAGCATCGCGGTTGAGGGCGTGAACCAGATAGAAGTCGATGCAATCGACTCCCAGATTGGTGCGCTGTTCCTCGTAAAGGCGGGGCAGATCCTCGGGAGTGTGGCAATCCCAGATGGGGAGCTTGGTGGCAACGTAGACCTTTTCACGCCAGCCGCCTGCCAGTGCCTTGCCAAGCACCTTTTCCGCCTGTTTCTCGGAATAAACGTAAGCGGTATCAATGTAGTTTACGCCGTTCTCGATGGCGGTATGAATGATCTTGTTGGCAAGCTCCTGATCAACGACGCGCTTGCCGTCGGCATCTTCTTTCATCGGGAAACGCATACATCCGATACCGAATGCGGATACATCAATCCCCAGTTTCCCCATTTTTCTGTACTGCATAGTGATTTCTCCTTCGTTTATATCAAATATTTTTAATAAATCACATATGGGCGAAGTCCTCAGCCTGCGCCCATCCGCGCCGCCTTTTGAAGAAAGGTCAATGCATGAAGTGCATGAATGTACTTGGTGTATTGGTGAAAACGACAGTGCGATTACCTTTGTCAGCAGGATATAGGCGCGAAGCCCCTGCATCTTTCGCGGTTTCGGCGCGGGATCAGATTTCGTAGTCCACGCAAGCGCGATCAAGTCTCACCGGGCGCATAAAAACTCCCACAGCCTTGTGATCGGGGTGAACGATATAGGCGGCAAGATCCTCCCATGTGTCAAAATCGCAGATCAGGCAGAGATCGTAGTTGGTCTGATCCGCATCGGGAGAGTTGAGATGGACGGCAGATGCGCGGATCCGGTTGATCTTTGCAGGGAGTGCCTCCAGCATCTGCTTGGTGATGGCAAGGTTTTCCGCCTTGGTGCGCCCCTCGGCTTCTTCTTTGAATTTGAACATGACAACATGTCTGATCATAGGATTGATTCCTTTCGTTTACTGGATTTCATCCCGCAAAATCTCGGTGGCTTTTTGCAAAACGATTCTACGGGTGTTGTCGGCGTGAGTTTTGTTGTTGTATTGCAGATACCAGACGTGCGCCTCGTAGATGAAGTAAAGCATTGCATAAACGGCACTTCGGATGGCGCGCGCCCGATTGTTCCGGGGCTTGATGAAATTGTCTTCGCAAATGAACCATATACAGCGTAGGTCAAAGTCGATATCGCCCCAGACTGCACGGTCGAGGTCGATGATGGCGGCAAGATGCCAGCCGTCTTCGGCTTCTTTCACCAGAATGTTGCCGCCCCACAGATCGCCGTGGCAGAGGGTTGGTCGGTCGATCTCGGACAGCGCGTCCCTGGAGTGGCGGATGGCGGCGAGAATATGCTCCGACTCGGCGGCGGTGAAAGAGCCGCACGCCCGTCCCTGATCCGTGATGGTCTTGACTTCGTGTTCGATATGACTGTACCAGTCGGGGTGTCCGTGCCCGCAGAGGACTTCAGAGACCCGTCCGTAAGCAGGACCGGTCATCTGATGCATTCGGGAGAGGGCATCCGTGACCTCGGTCATAACCCGCTTGTGATCTTCCTCTGAGAGAGATACTGCGGACAGAGGGAGAGAGTCAATGTAGTCTACCAGCATAAAATCCCGCTCCTCCACCTTGCCCACGGCAACCACGTGGGAGCAGGGAATTCCTGCCTCCTCAAATGCCCCAAAGAGAAAGGCTTCTGCCGCCATCATGTCCTTTTCGTAGTACATTAGCAGTTCGGGATGGATGGGTCCCACCCGCAGGATCATCTTCCGTCCGTCGGTCAGAGTCAGCTTGTAGGTGGTGTTGAACAGACCGCCGGATTGCAGAGCGTACTGTGCAAGGTCGGAGCCTGTATAGTCACGGATCAGCCCTGCCAGTACCGCCTCGTCAAGTTCTTTGAATAAAAATGAATTGGAATTTGCCATATGAATCTCCCGTTGATCGAAGCAGATTGACCAGCCGCGATCTTGCATTTTGCTTTCCAAGAATAGTATTTGCAATGTTTACATCAACTGATAGTTTTCGTCGGTCATCGCGCCCCGTGCATAGAGAATCCACTTGGAGCGATCCAAAGGGTTGGGTCCGCGTCTCGGCGTCGTCGCGCCCAGTTCCAAGGGGCAGGGCTTGTAGTATGACAGATCGGAGGAATAGAGCGCGGTTCCGTGAGTGAGAGAAGCCAGCCGGAGGGGATATTCCAGCGAGGTTGCCGCGGGAATCAGGGCTTCCAAGGTAAAGGCACTGCCCGAAATCACGGGACTGTCGAATTCCCCGCGCATTCGGGTAATGTCGCCCAGAATCTTTCCCAAAAACTCCTCGCCTGCGCGAATTTTGACCCGAAGGATCGGCTCCAGCAGGGTAGTTCCCGTGTTGCGCAGACCGTCCATCAGCGCCATGGGAGTGGCGACGAAAAAGTCCAGCGGATGGGTATGGATGGTGTGATGCTCGCCGTCTGCCAGAGTGATCTTGAGATCGGTAACCTCCCAGCCCAGCATTCCTTGGGAGAGGGATGCCTTTACCGACTGTTCGATGTGGGACTGGTAGCGGTAGAACAGCTTGTTGTTCGGCACGTTTCCACTATTGTAGACCACGCCGCTTCCCCTGGGAAGCGGTTCGATGAGGAATTTCACCACCGCCCAGCAGGGCTTTGGCATAGTATAGGCATCGAATCCGTAACCGGACTTCGTAGGCGTTTCTTTGTAAATGATGGTGGGCGCGGAGAAGTTTGCCCGAAGCCGATACCGTTCCCATAGCAGGGAGGTCAGCACTTCCAGCTGAATCTTACCTGTGATGGAAAGCAAAATCTCGCGCTCCGCTTTGGAAAAACGGCAGGCAAGGAGCGGGTCTTCGTCGGAGAGCTGGTTCAGTGCCTTCAACAGCGCGGGCAACTGCTCTTCTGTTTCGGGGGTAGCCTTGACCTGCAAATAGGGAAGTGCCAGTTTCAGCCGATCGGGAAGCCGATAGGAGCCGATGGTCTGATAGACCTTTGCCGTGGACAGCCCGCAAAGCGCGGCGATCTCACCTGCACCTGCCATGCCGCTGTCCCGAAAGCGCGCCCCTTCTGCCATGCGGATTTGGGAGATCTTCTCGCCGTTCTCCGACAGATTCAGCACACCGCCGTCAAGTGCCAGCCCATCGCGGGAGGCGAGCGTTCCGCCGAACAGACGAACATGGGCGATCTTGCCCATGGTTTTGTCATGCTCGATGGCAAATACCAGCCCCGACAGATCGTCGGTAACTCGCTCGGAGGCGCGGGGCAGAAAGCGCAGCAATCCGCCCAGCACCTCCGCAACGCCCAGCCCTTTTTGCGCCGCGCCGCAGTAGACGGGAACGATTTTTTGATCCCGAACCCCACGGCGAAGGGTTGATTCCAGCAGAGCGGGATCGATGCGCTCCCCTTCCAGATAGGCGAGTGCGATATCGTCTGAAAGTTCTGCCGCCGCTTCCACCGTCCGATCGACAAGATCGGCGGGCGGCTCTATCGCAAAGCCGTCCAGCCCCTCGTGGATCGCCTCCACCATCGGCAGAAGGGTTACGCCCCCCATGGATAGACGCTCGGGCAGTTCGGCAAGGATGTCCCTCGTTCGACTGCCTGCGCGGTCGATTTTGTTCAGGAAAATTACGGTGGGGATGTGCAGTTTTCGCAGAGCGTTCCACAGCCGCTCGGTGTGGGATTGCACTCCCTCTACCGCCGAGACGATCAGTAGTGCCGCATCAGGAGCCAGCAGAGCCCGCTCCACCTCTCCTGCAAAATCGCTGTGACCGGGCGTGTCGATCAGATTGATCCGCACGGTCGGTCTGGGCAGAGCCATCGTCCACGCTCCCTGCGCGGCGGATAGAGCCGCTATGATAGAGAAACTGCTCGGTGAGGGTAGTTTTGCCCGCATCCACGTGAGCGAGAACGGCGAGATTCAAAATCTTGTGCGGCTCCATAGCGACCTCCGATCCATAATCATCAATATTATACCATATTTCCGAGCATATTGCAAGAGATTTGCCGAAAAAATCGCAAATGTTGAAGACAAGGAATCGCCCCGCCGAAGCGGGGCGATGCAGACTGTCGATAAACTATAAATTTCGAGTGCCGCCGGCCAAGGAAGTGGGTAGAGAGCTCGATGAGGAGTGTAGCAACCGCGTTGCGGTTGCTACGAAAACTTCGGCACTCCGATGGTTTTCTCCTACCCTCGGTATGGTATGGGGCTTTTTCGACAAACTGAATCGCCCCGCTGAAGCGGGGCGATGATTGTAGGCTTATTTTTTGCATAGACTCACTGAGAGTGATGCTGGATTAACTACCGGGCATTCACGCGCAGATTATCAAACTTTGCGCTCCCCTCGGCAGTAAAGCCGATCTGTCCTACCGTTAGACCGACCTCTACGCTGACCTCGGTGCAATTGCAGGAAAGGGACAGTTTTCCGTTCTTCGCCGTCACCGTCACGCTTTGCAGACCGCCTGCGTCAATGACACAAGGCGCGCTTGCAAGGACGGCAGTTTGACTGCCGTCCACCGAGACCAGTTCGATCACATTGCTCTCGTCGGACAGGCGGGCGACCAGATAAGAGCCGCCGTCGTAACCTATCACCAGACCGCCAATGCCGCCACTAAGAATCACGTCAAAGGTGGCGGTGAAAGAGCCAAACTCCGTGTCATTGGCAAGGATCACGCCTGCACCGTTCAGCACCTCGTCAGTGGTTGACCAAGTGCCCGAGAGTGCGCTCCATTTATAAAGATTATCCTGCATAAAGGATTCGGAGAAGCCCACGGTATAGGTATAGTGTCCCTTGCTATAAGGCGAAACCGCGCTTTCGGTAAAATCCATCACACCGTTTGCCCATGCCTTTGCACTCGCCAAAGAATTGACCGTTCCGTCCTCGTTGACCAGACCGTTGTACATTTGGAAGTTGTTGCGGTAAGAATTGAGATAGCAGGGGTGAACCATCAGCGTCCAGTAGAAGGGTGCCCATTTTCCGCTCTCCATCAGCTCGTTGCAGGTAGGGGCAAGATTGGAATAGACGGGATAGTTGATGCCCGAAGGACCGCCCACCCATTGTACTTCCGTGCAGTAGACGGGAAGATTGGCAAGCCGCGCTTGCTCAATCTTGCCGTTTGCGTTGTTCTTGAATGCGGCAGTACTGCCGGGGAAGTTATCGTGATACTGAAGCTGATCCATGCCCAGTTTCACGGTGTCTCTGAGATTGAACGCATCGGCGGGGGCGGTGCCTGCGATCAGCGGAACGCTTCCTTGAATCGTGACTGCGTACTCGCACAGATACTTCGCCAGCGAGGCACGGTTGTTGCCCCAAGGCTCGTTGTACAGTTCGATGGACATCAGTCTGTCATCGTCACCGAACAGCTGAAGGAATCGCGTGACGAAGGCTTTCGGCTCGTCCCAGCGGGATTTGTTGTTGTAGATAGCGGCACAGGGGGAAGTAATCGCCCAGCCGCAGGAGTTACCGGTGTATACGCGGCTCCAAGTATGCACGCTGTCGTAATCGTAAGCGTCTCCGCATCCCTCGAACAGAGAGACCATGATCTTGATGCCGTGGGCATCCGCAAGTTCCAAAAAGTCCTTGAATCCTGCTTCAAGGTGATCGGGATCCTCCAGCCAATATTCGTAGCTGACCCAAATGCGGAAGGCGTTGATGCCAAGCCGCTCGGCGTAGCCCATCTCCATATCGATCAGCTGATGATCGTACCATTTCCAGAACTGCGGCGCGTTCAGCGCGTAGGAGGGATAGTAGACCGCACCCTTCAGCCCGTCGATGACGGAGGTTTGATCGTCGGTTTGCTTGAAGGTGGCAGACAAAGGCGCGATGTCCGCCTCCAGTAGCGATACCTTACCGTCTACGGCGGCGATGTATTTGCCGTCAGCGGACTGAAAAGAAACGAAGTCCGAGCGGGTAGCCTCGCCCCAGGAGGGAACTGCCAGTGGTTCGTGTGCCGTAAAGGTAGCGGCGGCTTTGTCCGCATCGGTGGAAATTTTTCGTACCGACAGCCCGCCGTTCTCCGCGACGATGTATTGATCGGTGCCGGTCAGCCGCAGAGAAACGCCCGATCCCGCCAGTCCGTCGGTAATGATCCAACCCCGCAAAGCAGGCTCCACGCTGTAATCACAGGTCAGAGACGCGAAAGAACCCTTCAGATAAGCGTTCTTGGCGGCGGCAGACTGGAGATAGACCACATTCTCCTCCAGTTTGCCCATTGGCTGGATGGCGGTGGAGTAGATCCGCAGATCGTCCATCTTTCCTGCAAAATATGAATCGGCAAGTCCCAGCGCGTTGGTGCCGTAGTAGGCAGCGCCCAGCCCGGCAGCATCCAATGTTTGGGGAATGACTGCTCCCAGCGTGCTCCGCTGGGCAACCATCTCACCGTTGACGAACAGGCGAGCGGTACCGCCGTTTTCGTTTCCGTCAAAGGTGACGGCAACGTGGATCCATTGTTGCAGGTCGTCTGCACGCAGAGCATATTCGCCCACGACTTTGGCTTTGCCGGTGGCGGTGGCAGATCTGCCTGCACTGACTGCGGCGGTCAGTTTCCCTCCCACGATGCCGATGGCAAGCCCTGCGCCCTCATCGCCCTGTTCGTACAGAAGCTGATCGCCCTCCAGCCGTTCGGGCATAAAGTAGAAGGCTATCGAAAGGGTAGTGAAGGAGGGATGCAGGAAGGTGCCGGAGGTGATCTGACTGACGTTTGCAAAGTCATTGTTGAGTTTCACGCGATCGTCGATACCATCAAAAGAGATGGCTCCGCCCTCAACGCCCTCATCGGGCGAAAGCGTTGCCTTCACCTCGATGCTGTCTCTGGCTTGAGACAGGGAAGAGTAGAGCTTGGTCGCGCCCGCTTTTTCCTCAAACTGATACCAGAGCAGACCGTTTCCGTCATGGATGGTGCCCAACAGATTGGCAACGGCATCGCGCTCCTCTCCGATCGGCGTGGTGGAAGGAATATCCTCGTCCGAGACAGTGGGCGTGCTTGTCCCATCAGTGGTGACGGAGGATGATTCAGCCACCCCTGCCCCTTCGGTGTGGGTGCAGGAGACGAGAAGCAGAGCGGATAATAAGAATGCCAATGGTTTTGTGCGTTTCATAATAGACCCCCAATCAAAGTTTATCGTTATTATAGCGCACATTTTCGCAAAATGCAAGATTGCAAAAGAAAACGCGTAAAATTCTGGAGTAAAATTGGACGGGACGGTTGCAATTTACGAGAAGTTATGATATAATGAAATCGTAATTTATCTCAACAGAAAAGGAAACAGTTATGCTGAATTTTACGTTTTATTCTCCCACATACTTCGTGTTTGGTAAAGATACCGAGTGCCAAGCGGGCGACTATGTCCGCAAATTCGGCGGAAGCCGCGTTCTGATCCACTACGGCGGCGGAAGCGTTGTCCGCTCCGGTTTGCTTGCCCGCGTGGAACAGTCTCTGACCGATGCAGGAATCTCCTTTGTAAAGCTGGGCGGCGTAATGCCCAATCCCCGCAGTGGACTGGTTTATGAAGGCATCAAACTGTGCAAGCAGGAAAAAGTGGACTTCATTCTGGCAGTGGGTGGCGGATCGGTCATCGACTCCTCCAAAGCCATCGCGCTTGGCAGCTGTTATGACGGCGACTTCTGGGACTTCTACGAAGACCGCACCCGCACCGCATCTGCGACCGCGCTCCCTGTGGGCGTAGTGCTGACCATCGCCGCTGCAGGCAGTGAGGGAAGCGGAGACAGCGTCATCACCAAGGAAGAGGGAATGCTCAAGCGCGCCACCGGCGGTGATTGCCTGCGCCCCAAATTCTCCATTTTGAATCCCGCTCTGACACAGACGCTTCCTCCATATCAGACCGCCAGCGGTGCCACCGATATTATGGCGCACGTGTTCGAGCGTTATTTCACTAACACCACACACGTCGAGACCACCGACCGCCTTTGCGAAGCGGTGCTGATGGCAATGATCCACGAGGTTCCCAAAGTCATTGCAGAGCCCAACGATTACGAAGCCCGCGCCAACATCATGTGGGCGGGAATGGTTGCGCACAACGATATCTGCGGCGTCGGTCGTGAGCAGGACTGGAACTCCCATTGGCTGGAGCATGAGATCTCGGCGGTCAACGACTGTGCCCACGGTGCAGGACTTGCGGTGATCATGCCCGCTTGGATGGAGTATGTGGTTGATCACGACGTGATGCGCTTTGCGCAGGTGGCGACCCGCGTTTGGGGCTGTCCTATGGATTTTGCCAATCCCCGCGCTACGGCAATGGCAGGCATCGAAGCGTTCCGCAGTTTCCTCCGTTCCATCGGTATGCCCACCACTATGGCGGAATTGGGCGCGAAGGAAGAAGACATCCCCTATTTTGTCAAGACGCTGGGGCTTTGCGGCGGCGAGACAGGCGGTTTCGTCCATCTGAAGGAAGCAGACGCCGAGGCGATCTATCGCCTTGCCTGCAAATAACGATCCCTGCATTCTCCCGGCGACTGACCAATATGGGAGCCAGCCTATCTCAGATGTCTAAGCGGAGAATTGCCCTGCTCCATAGGAGGCTATATGAAAATCCTGCTTACCGGCTTTGCGCCCTTTGGCGGAGAGCCAATCAATCCGTCCTACGAGGCGATCAAACTACTCCCCGATTATTTAGACGGGCATCAACTGATCAAGCGGGAGATGCCGGTCAGTTACGATGCGAGTCCGTCTTTGCTGACTTGGATGGTCGATCATTACCGCCCCGATGCGGTGGTATGCGTCGGACAGGCAGGGGGAAGAACGGCAATTACGCCCGAATATGTTGCCATCAACTTAAAGCACGGTGCGATGCCGGATAATTCCGGTGTCTGCTATGCTGATCAGCCCGTGATCGCCGACGGCCCTGCCGCCTATTTTACCAATCTGCCCGTGCGGCAGATGGTTTCTGCCCTCCGGAAAGAAGGACTGCCCGGCTTCGTCTCGTATAGCGCGGGAACATATGTCTGCAACTGTCTGATGTATCAGTTGCTCCATCAGATTCATACCGCATATCCGTCGGTCAAAGGCGGATTCATTCACGTCCCATATTCGGTGGAACAAGTGAGGAGCAAATCTCTTCCGATGTTTGCCATGGTGACTTCGGATATTGCCCGCGGTATCGAAATCTGTTTGCGCACCCTGATCGAATCAACGGACTGCGCGAAATAAAAGTTCAAGAGCCCAAGGAGCCAATCGGCGTCTTGGGCTTTTTCATATTCATCTGTCAAATTGCACAAAAATCAGAGCAAATCTTTTGGAATATTGTCGGAAGAAATTTTGATCAAATCACTTTACAAAACTAAAGTGATGGTGTATAATAGAAGCATCAAAAAATGGGAGGCAAGTCTATGACTGCTCACGATGAACATCAAAAACACGAATTACTGTGCAATATGCTTGCCAGTTTGCAGAATCCCGCAGAGATCGCCCTCCTGCTGGAGGATCTCTGCACTGTCAAGGAGATCGAACAGATGGATCAGCGTATCCGAAGTGCGGTACTTCTGATGGAAGGAAAAACTTATACGCAGGTGTGCGAGGAAACGGGGATTTCAACCGTTACGCTCAGTCGGGTGTCCCGCGCCCTGCAGCACGGAGAGGGGTATAGCCGTCTGCTCCGCGACTACATTCAATCAACGAAGGAAGATAATCAATGAACGCAGTTCCCAAGACTCTGACCAAAGACGAGCAGGTCTATCTTTCGCTGGAAGGACTGTTTGAGTCCTACGGCTTTCGCAAATTCAAAATGCGCAAATTTGAGCAGTATTCACTGTACGAAGAGTACAAATCCTTTCTGACCAGCGAATATGTGCTGACGTTTCACTCTCCCGACGGCAAACTGATGGCGCTTCGCCCCGATGTCACGCTGTCCATCGTCAAGAACACCCGCGCCGATGTGGGCAACACCGATAAAGTGTTCTACCGCGAAAACGTCTACCGTATGGATCGCCATACCAAGGAGTTCCGCGAAATTCCCCAAGCGGGCGTGGAATTGATCGGGCAGGTGGATACGCCGGCTACGCTGGAAATCATTCAGATGGCAAAGGAGAGCCTTGCGCTCATCGACGAACACTCCATCCTTTGCCTTTCCCATATGGGCTTTGTGGAGGGATTGCTGAGTGCTTGTCAAGTCACGTCCGCCGATGTCAGAGTCCGCGTGCTGTCCTGCATCGCTTCCCAGAACACCCACGATCTGCGGGATCTGCTGGGAGACTCCGTTCCCTCCGCGGAATGGATGGAGGGACTGTCCGCTGTGCTGGCATCTCAGGGATCCTTTGCCGAAACCCTGTCCCTTGCCCGCAAGATCGCCGTGAACGAATCCATGACCGAAGCACTGGATGAACTGGAAGTCATCGGCAATACCCTTGCGGCACTGGATATGGCAGAGGGCGTTCGGCTGGATTTCACCATGCAGAACGATCTTTCTTACTATAACGGCGTGCTGATGCAGGGATATGTGGAAAAATACCCCGGAATCCTGCTGACCGGCGGCAGATACGACCGCCTGCTGACCAAATTCCGTAAAAATCTTTCGGCAGTCGGCTTTGCGCTGTCGCTGGGCGATTTGAACTCCTGCTATCCCAACCGTCCCGACTGCGATGCGGACGTTCTGCTTCTGTACTCCCCCGAGACGGATGTGAAACAGGTTCTTTCCAGGGCAGCATCCCTGCGGGCAGAGGGAAAGCGCGTGCGGCTTGCTACCGCCGCGCCCCGCGAATTTACCGCTAAAACGGTGATCGATCTGAGAGAGGAGGGCTGAGTGATGTTGAATGTTGCATTGCCGAAAGGCAGACTGGGCATGAAGGTCTACGATATGCTGGCGGCTATCGGCTACGAATGCCCCGAAATCCTTGAAGATAACCGCAAACTGATCTTCGAGAATGCCGAAAACGGCGTTCGCTATTTTCTGGTGAAACCTTCCGACGTGGCGATTTACGTGGAGAAGGGAGCCGCTGACATCGGCGTGGTCGGAAAGGACATTCTGCTGGAGCAGGAGCCGGAACTGTACGAACTGCTGGATCTGAGATTTGGAAAATGTCGGATGTGCGTGGCGGCCCCCAACGATTACAGAGAAGATCCCGATCGCCCCGTGAAGGTGGCGACCAAGTTCGTTCATATCGCCCGCCGCTACTACGAATCCACGAACCGCGAGATCGAAATTATCAAACTCAGCGGCTCCATCGAGATTGCTCCGCTGGTGGGGCTTTCCGACGTGATCGTGGACATCGTGGAGACGGGAACGACCCTGCGCGAGAACAATCTGCGGGTGTGGGAAGAAATCGTCCCCATCAGCGCCCGACTGATCGCCAATAAAGCCTCCTCCAAGTTCAAAGCGGAAGAGATCGGGCAAATCGTTGCCAAGCTGAAAGAAGGTAAATCCGATGAAAATACTCAAACTGAGCGAGATTGAGCAAAGCGAGATTTTGAACCGCGCCATCGTCGCTTATCCCGAATACGAGCAGAAGGTGAGAGCCATCATCGCCGATGTGGAGGCAAGAGGAGACGAGGCACTCCGCGATTACGCCAAGCAGTTCGACGGTGTAGTGCTGGATGAGCTTCTGGTTACCGAAGCGGAATTTGAAGAAGCCTTTCAACAGGTCTCCCCCGAATACATCGCCATCCTCGAACAGGCGAGAGACAATATCATCGCCTTCCACGAGAGGCAAAAGCGCGATGGCTTTGTGATCAAAAAAGAAAACGGCATCGTGCTGGGGCAGAAGGTCACACCCATCGAAAAGGCGGGACTTTACGTCCCCGGCGGCACGGCGCCCCTCACCTCCACCGTTCTGATGAACGCCATTCCCGCCAAGATCGCAGGAGTCAAGCAGATCGTGATGGCAACTCCGCCTGCCAAAAACGGCAAGATCAAGGCGGAAATGCTGGTGGCGGCAAGCCTGTGCGGAGTCAAAACCGTCGTCAAATCCGGCGGCGCGCAAGCCATCGCAGCGCTGGCAAACGGTACTGAGAGCGTACCGAAGGTGGACAAAATCACAGGCCCCGGCAATATCTTCGTTGCCCTTGCCAAGAAAGAGGTCTTCGGTATGGTGGGCATCGAGATGATCGCGGGTCCTTCCGAGATTTTGGTGGTTGCCGATGACAGCGCATCTCCCTCCCACGTGGCGGCAGATCTGCTTTCTCAGGCAGAACACGACCGACTGGCGTCAGCGGTGCTGGTCACCGATAGTCTGTCTCTTGCCGAGGGTGTGCAGACGGAACTTGCAGAGCAGCTTGCAAAGTTGCCCAGAAGCGAGATTGCAGGTGCATCGCTGGATGCCAACGGCAAGATCATTCTGGTAGATTCGCTGGAAGAGGCCATCGAAACAGCGAACCTTATCGCTCCCGAGCATCTGGAGTTGGCGGTTGCCGATCCCTTCAAGTGGCTGGATAAAGTGCAAAACGCAGGCTCGATCTTCATGGGCAGATACGCTCCCGAGCCGCTGGGCGATTACTTTGCAGGGCCCAATCACACTCTCCCCACAGGCGGTTCTGCCCGTTTCTCCTCACCCCTTTCGGTAGACGATTTCGTCAAAAAGACCCAGTATATCTACTATCCCGAGGATCAGCTGAATGCCATCTACAAGGATGTTGCGGCATTTGCAAGAAGCGAAGGGCTGGATGCACATGCACGGGCGATGGAAGTCCGCTTTGAAGGAGAGGGCGACCAATGAGCAGATTCTTCTCTGAAAAACTGTCGGCACTGGAACCGTACACCCCCGGTGAACAGCCGCGGGATATGCAGTACATTAAACTGAATACCAATGAATCTCCCTATCCTCCTTCTCCGAAAGTGATTTCGGTGATCGAGAGTGGGGAAGCATCCAAACTGAATCTATATAGCGATCCCACCTGCCATGCGCTCCACGAGGCGATCGCCGCACATTACGGCATCACCGCAGACCGTGTCATCGCATCCAACGGCTCCGACGAGGTGCTGGCGTTCGCGTTTGATGCCTTCGGAAACGGTAAGAGCCTCGTCTTCCCCGACGTGACCTACGGCTTCTACCCCGTGTTTGCCAATCTGTTCGGCATCCCCTATACCACCGTTCCGCTGGATGATACCTTCACTATTCGTGTGGAGGATTATAAGGACATCGACTCTACTGTGGTCATTGCCAATCCCAACGCCCAGACCGGCACCTATCTGCCGCTCTCCAAGATCGAGGAACTGGTAAGGCAAAACTGCGACCGCGTGGTCATCGTAGACGAAGCTTATATTGACTTCGGCGGCGAGACGGCGATTTCCCTCACCGATTGCTACGACAATCTTTTGGTGGTGCAGACCTTCTCCAAATCCCGCAATTTAGCGGGAGCCAGAGTGGGCTTTGCTGTCGGATGCGCCGATTTGATCGCTGACCTCAACCGCGTGAAGTATTCCTTCAATCCTTACAATGTCAATCGCCTTTCCATGGCGGCGGCAGTGGAAGCCATGCAGGACGAAGCCTATTTTACCGAGTGTACCCGCAAGGTAGCAGAGACGCGTTCGTTTACTGCCGATGCCCTCACGAAGCTGGGCTTCACCTATCCTGCATCCATGTCGAACTTCCTGCTGGCGCATACCGACCGGATGAGCGGCAGAAAGCTGTATGAGCGGCTGAAAGCCAAGGGAGTGCTGGTTCGCCATCTCAGCGATGCACGCATCGCCGACTCAATCCGGATCACCATCGGCACTCGGAAGCAAATGGAAACAATGCTTCAAAAAATCCAAGAAATACTGGAGGATCTGACATGAGACAGACCACCGTTACCAGAAAAACAGCCGAAACCGATATTTCGCTGACCTTGAATCTTGACGGAAGCGGCACCGCTTCCGTTGCCAGCGGATGCGGTTTTTTGGATCATATGCTCACCCTTTTTGCCAAGCACGGCGGCTTTGACCTGTCCCTCACCTGCAAGGGGGACACCTATGTGGACGATCATCACACCGTAGAGGACATCGGCATCTGCCTTGGCAAAGCGCTGACTGCCGCCCTCGGCGACAAGCGCGGCATCCATCGCTACGGCTTTTACATCCTTCCCATGGATGAAGCGCTGATCCTCACCTCTCTCGATCTGTCGGGACGCTCCACCCTCTGCTGTGAACTGGAATTGCCCGCACAAAAGGTCGGTACCTTTGACACCGAACTGGTGGAGGAGTTTTTCGCTGCTCTCACCCGCTCGGCTGAGATGACTCTGCACATTAAGCAGATGGCGGGCAAAAATACCCATCACATCATCGAAGGAACCTTCAAATCCTTCGCCCGCAGTCTGAAAGCGGCGGTTGCCATTGATGCGCAGAACGCCGATCAGATCCCATCCACCAAAGGCAGTTTGTAAGAGTTTGGAGTCGTTATGATCGCAATTATCAACTACGGCGTGGGCAATCTGTTTTCACTGAAAAGTTCCCTCGCCTATCTTGGACTGGATGCCGTCGTGACCGCCGATCCCAAAGAAATCCAAGCGGCAGACCGCATCATCCTTCCCGGCGTGGGCGCATTTGCCGATGCCAAAGAAAAATTGGAGGCGACCGGGCTGATCCCGCTGATCAAGTTCGAAGCCGAGGCGGGGAAGCCTCTGTTGGGTATATGTCTTGGGATGCAACTGCTCTTCGACAAGAGTCTGGAATACGGCACTCACGAAGGGCTGGGGCTGATCCACGGCACCGTTGCTCCCATTACCGCAGACCTGAAAGAGCCGCTGAAAGTCCCCCACATGGGCTGGAATGCGCTTCACCTCGCCCGCCCCGATCCTCTGTTTTGCTATGTGAAGGAGGGTGACTTTGTTTACTACGTTCACTCCTTTTACGCAAAGGATTGCGCGGCGGACACCATCGCCACCTCCGAGTATGGGGTGACCGTTACGGGCGCAGTGGGAAAAGGCAAGATCTACGGCACCCAATTCCATCCCGAGAAAAGCGGCAAAGTGGGACTTTCCATTCTCGCCGCCTTTGCAGAGCTGTAAGGAGGGCTACCGATGTACATCTATCCTGCAATTGATCTCAAAGACGGAAAAGTCGTCCGACTCACCAAAGGCGATTACGATCGGATGGAGGTCTACTCTTCCGATCCCACCGAGATTGCCCGCAGTTTCCGCAAAGCGGGAGCCACCCATCTGCACGTCGTCGATCTGGACGGTGCCAAGGACGGAAAACTCTGCAATTACGAGATCATTTCCAAGCTCGCCGCGGAGGATCTGTTCGTGGAAGTGGGCGGCGGTATCCGTGACGAGATGCGGATCAAGGCTTATCTGGATGCGGGCGTGAAGCGCGTGATCCTCGGCTCTGCTGCCATTGAAAATCCCGGTTTTGCCGCCGAAATGGCTGAAAAATACGGCTATGCCATCGCGGTCGGCGTGGACGCGTCCGACGGAAAGGTCGCCATCCACGGCTGGAAAACCGTGACCGACGTGGATTCGCTGGATTTCTGCGCAAAACTGGCAAAAAGCGGCGTTTCTACCGTGATTTATACCGATATTTCCAAAGACGGCACCCTTTCGGGTACCAATCTGGAGATCTATCGCAAACTGTCCGCCATCGAAGGACTGACGATCATCGCATCGGGCGGCATTACCTTTGAGCATGAGATCGCTACGCTTCGTGAGATGAATCTCCACGGTGCGATCCTCGGCAAAGCACTCTATATGGGAAAACTGGATCTGTCCCGTGCCATCGCTATCGGAGAAAGAGGGGAAATCCTGTGACCACGAAACGAATCATTCCTTGTTTGGACATTCGGGACAGCAAGGTTGTAAAGGGAACCAATTTTGAAGGTGTGCGCGAAGTCTGCGATCCCGTGGAACTGGCGGCAATGTACAGCGATGCAGGCGCAGACGAACTGGTCTTCTACGACATTACCGCTTCCTTCGAAGGAAGAAAACTGTTTACCGACATTTTGATGCAGGTGGCTTCCCGCATCTTCGTTCCGCTTACCGTCGGGGGCGGCATCAACACCGTGGAGGATTTCGACCGCGTGCTGAACGCGGGCGCGGACAAGGTCAGCGTCAATTCGGGCGCGCTCCGCAATCCAGACCTCATCGGTCTTGCCGCCAAGAAGTACGGCGACCAATGTGTCGTTCTCTCCATGGATGTCAAGCGCGATCCAGACGGACGGTTTGCCGTCTACTCCAAGGGCGGCAGAGAGCGCACGTTCCGTGAAGCCGTGGAATGGGCAAGAGAAGGGCAGGAGCGGGGGGCAGGGGAGATCGTGGTCAACAGCATCGACACCGACGGCGTGAAGGGCGGCTTTGATCTGGAGATGCTCCGCGCGATTTCGGATGCCGTGTCCATCCCCGTCATCGCATCGGGCGGCGCAGGCTGTATCGAACATTTTACCACGCTCTTCCGAGCGCTCCCCCGCGTGGATGCAGGACTTGCCGCCTCCATTTTCCACTTCGGCGAGGTCTCAATCCGAGATCTGAAAGAACAACTTCGTGCGTCAGGCATCGAAATGCGCCTGTAATGCAAGAAAATCTTGCACGCAAATCTATTGAATAGTAAGGAGTCTGTGATGATTTCCATCAACGAACTGAAATTTGACGAAAAAGGACTGATTCCTGCAGTTGTGCAGGATTATTATACCCGCGAAGTGTTGACGCTTGCTTATATGAGCCGCGAAAGTCTGGAGATCAGCGTGGACAAAGAACTGACCTGCTTCTTCTCCCGCTCCCGTCAGGAACTGTGGCTGAAGGGCGCGACCTCCGGCAACTATCAGCACATCGTTTCCATCGAAGCCGATTGTGACAGAGACGCCCTTGTGGTAAAGGTAATCAAGGACGGTCCCGCCTGCCATACCGGCACAGAGTCCTGCTTCTCTGAATACCTCTTCATCAGCGACAAGCAAAATCCCTTCTCTATGGATGCGCTTTACCGCTTGATCGAAGGCAGAAAAACCGAGAAGAAAGAGGGCAGTTACACCACCTATCTGTTTGAAAAGGGACTGGATAAGATTCTGAAAAAGGTGGGCGAGGAGTCTACCGAGGTGATCATCGGCGCCAAGAACAGCAGAGAAGAGACGGTCTATGAGATTGCCGATCTGGCTTATCATGTGATGGTGCTGATGGTGGAAATGGGTATTTCGCTCAACGACATTCGCGCCGAACTTGCATCCCGCCATGTGGTGGATCACAAGGTCAAGCAGGAAACGATGAAATAATCGTAACGTACAGACGTTACGCGATCCGAAAGGAGATAATTCATGTACAGACAGTTCACCTATCACAAGTCGCTGGAGGTATTGCACAAGGGCTGTGAAGAGCCGCGTGCCTATTTCGTGCCGCATACCGACGAGACGACTGCCATCCGCGGCGTGCGGGATGAGAGCACTCTCTTCCAAAATCTCTGCGGCACTTGGGACTTTCATTTCTACGCAACGCCTGCCGATCTTCCTGACTTTACCGCACCAGATTTTGCAACCGATTGGGACGATCTGACCGTTCCCATGAACTGGCAGATGGCGCTGGGCAGAGGGTATGACGTTCCCAACTATACCAATCTAAACTACCCTTATCCCTGCGATCCGCCCCACACTCCCGACGATAACCCCTGCGGCTTGTATCACCGCACCTTCACGCTTCGCCCCGGTATGGAAGGAAAAAAGGTCTTCATCAATTTCGAGGGTGTAGACTCCTGCTTCTACCTCTATGTCAACAACCGTTTTGCGGCGTACAGTCAGGTCAGCCATATGACCAGCGAGATCGACATCACCCCTTATCTGACCGCAGGAGAGAACGATCTGAAGGTACTGGTCTTCAAATGGTGCGACGGCTCTTATCTGGAAGATCAGGATATGTGGCGGATGTCGGGCATTTTCCGGGAGGTATATCTCCTGTATCGCTCCGAAAACCGCATCACCGACTATTTCGTACATACCGATGTGGCTTACGATAATCAGTCTGCTACAGTCAAAGCGGATCTGTCCTTCGTCGGCGACACGCTCCCGACTTGGAAATTCTATTCTGCTGAAGGCGACCTGCTGGCGCAGGGAAGCGGTGAACCGAGTATCGCTCTGGATGCCCCCCATCTGTGGTCGGACGAGATCCCTTATTTGTACACTCTCGTGCTGATGTGCGGCGGAGAAGTAATCGCCCAGCGTGTTGGCGTGCGCAAGATTGAAGTCAAGAACAAGGTTGTCTATGTCAACGGAGAAAAGATCAAACTGCGGGGCGTCAACCGCCACGACAGTCATCCAGAACTGGGACACGCCACACCTTTGGATCACATGATCCGCGATCTGATGATCATGAAGCGCCACAATGTCAATGCTATCCGCACCTCCCACTATCCCAACGATCCGCGCTTTACCGAACTGTGCGATCAATACGGCTTCTTTGTGGTGGACGAGGCGGATCTGGAAGCGCACGGAATGTGGGCTTACGGCAATCAGAATTATCTCAGCCACGATCCTTCTTGGCGGGAGGCCTATCTGGATCGTGCCAAGCGAATGGTAGAGCGGGACAAAAACCATCCCTCGATTCTCATTTGGTCGCTGGGCAACGAGGCCTTCTACGGCGACAACCACCGCGCAATGTCCATGTACATCAAGTCCCGCGACAAGAGCAGACTCGTACACTACGAGGGCTGTAATGCAGGCTGGAAAGGCTACGAGCAGGAAGTCAAGTATCTCGATCTCGAAAGCCGTATGTACCCCGATCCGAATTACTGCAAGCAATATTGCGAGGATGAAGGCTATAAACTCCCCTTCTTCCTGTGCGAATACTCCCACGCAATGGGCAACGGTCCCGGCGATCTGAAGGAGTATTGGGATGTGATCTGGTCTCACGATAACTTCCTTGGCGGATGCGTTTGGGAATTTATTGATCACTCTGTGTCCATCGACGTCAACGGCAAGAAAGGCTATACCTACGGCGGCGATTTCGGCGACCATCCCAACGACGGAAACTTTTGCGTAGACGGACTGGTTTACCCCGACCGCAGACCTCACACCGGTCTTTTGGAGCTGAAGGCGGTCATCGCGCCCCTTGCCATCGAAGCCACCGAAGATTCTGCCCGCTATGTCGTGCATAGTCGCAGATTTTTTGCCGATCTCTCTGATTTGGAAGTGATCGCTACCGTAAAGGCAGACGGGGTGACGCTGTCCACCCAGCGCGTGGCACTTTCCGCCGCACCGCAGTCGACCGAAGAGATAACCGTCACCGTCCCCCAAACACTTGTGGGATTTGCTACCGTTGATTTCTCTGTGGTGCAGAAAAACGCCACGCCCTGGGCTGAACCCGGCTATGAGGTGACAAATGTCCAGTATGTTCTCGCTTCCCAAAAGCGCGAGGCAACTATTGCTCCCCTGACCGCACCCGTGACCGTTTCCGAGACGGCAAAATCGCTGACGATCGCCACAGGAAACGTCGTATATACCTTCGACACCTTCCACGGAACGCTGGTCAGTATCAAGGAATCCGGTAAAGAGATGCTGGATGCTCCCGTCAAGCCCACCGTATGGCGCGCGCCTACCGACAACGATCGGAACATCCGTTGGAAGTGGCAGGACTTTGCCTTCCATCGTACCGATACCAGATTGGTTCGGGCGTCGGTCAGAGAGCAGTCTCCTGCAAGCGTGACTTACAGCACCGTCCTTTCTTTGGGCGGCTATACGCGCAAGCCTATCCTCACCGCCGCAATCGACTATACCGTTACTGCCGATGGCGTGCTGACCATCTCGCAGAAGGTAGAGGTTCACGCCTACGAGGATCGGTTCCCCTTCCTGCCTCGCTACGGATTGCATTTCGTTCTGACTGCGGGCTTTGAAAAGGTGGACTACTTCGGCTATGGTCCCCACGAAAGTTATTGGGATAAGCACCGTTCCTGCCGCCTCGATCGCTTTGGTACAACCGTTACCGACAACTTTGAGCATTATGTCCGTCCCCAGGAAAATTCCTCCCATTGGGGAACCGAATGGTGCCTGCTGGCAACCGATGCAGGGCAGGGACTGTTCGTCACCGCAGACGGCAGCTTCTCCTTCAACGCACAGCATTACTCCGCCCAAATGCTGGATCAAACGCCTCACGATTACCAGCTGATTCCCGACAGCCGCACCTATCTGACCGTCGACTACAAGCAGAGCGGTGTAGGCTCCAACTCCTGCGGCCCTGCGCTTGCCGAGGAGTACCGACTCAGCGAACGTACCTTCGCACATACCGTACGGATCAAACCGATCCGCACGAGCGCCGTCGATCCCTTTGAACTTTGCGCAGACCTGCGCAAGGGACTGAACTGATTGGTTTCTAATCCCCAAATTTCCCGGTGTATTCCGGGGAATTTGGGGATTTCGTGTGTAAAATTGCAGATGCAAGGGAAGGAGATACCTCTTATAGTCCAATGGTTTTCACCACGCCATGCCGCTGTCACTTTATTGCAATGTCTTCCGCTCCACGAAGAAAACCCTCCGATTTGCATCGGAGGGTTTTGGTTAGATGAGTAATGATCGATTTGTGAATCGATTAAGCCTCAGCGCCGCCGTCCTTGTGCTGGAGGAGCTTCTCGCCCAACTCAGCAAGAGCTTCTTCCCACTTGGAAACGTCACGCTTGATGGTAGAGTTGGTGATCTTAGCGCAGCTTCTGAAGATCTGAGACAGGTTGTCGATGGATGCGCCCCATGCAACAGCGAAGTCGGTGGTGATGTTGCTGTGGATCAGGTCAACCATTTCGGGAGCTTCAGCGTCACGAGTGAACTGCTTCTTCAGAGCACCCTCATAGTACAGAGGCATAACGTCCTTGGAGCTGTAAGCGCACAGGAATTCCAGAGCGGCAGCAGCCTGACGGATCTTGCCGGTGCAGTAGGTGATACCGAAGATGGTGCAACCATCGTGCAGACCGGTGATGTAGTTTTCCTGAGTTTCGTCGAACTTAGGAGCGGGGATGATATAGAAATCATCGAAGTCATCGAGGTAAGCCTCAGCTTGGAACAGCTTGTTAACGGTGAATGCAACGGTACCGTTAGCGAAAGCCTGCATAACGTTAGCGGAGTCGCCATCTTCAAACTTGAAGGTAGAGCTCTGAATGGACAGTGCATGGATCTTGTCGGAGATCTCGAAGGTGTGGTTGTTGTTGAAGGTCAGCATGATCTCGCCGGTGGAAGGATCACGGTAGGTGAACTGTACGCCGCAACCGATTGCGATGCCGTCGATCATGTCGGTCGTCTCGTAGCCGAAACCGAAGGTGTCGTCTGCGTCGGGTTCGTTAGCAACTGTGCCGGTGTCTTCGTAGATCTTACCTGCCATCTCGGTCATCAGGTCGATGGTCCACTTGCCGTCTCTTGCGATGGAGTAGATGGAGCCGTAGTCGCTCAGGTAATCGTTGTAGAGAGCGGAGTTAACGAAAGTGCAGTACATACCGCCGATGTAACGGAGAGCGATGTCACCGGTGATCCAGTAGTATGCGCCCTGGTAAGACATATTGTCATTGTATGCCTTGCCCCAGTAGTCAGCTTCCAGATCGATGTAATCCGCATCGTCCTGAGCCAGATTAGTCAGGTTCAGCAGGTAACCCTTGGTAGCCATACCGATACCGAAATACTGGTAGCCGGCAATGATATCGTAGTCGGGGTTACCGGCAGCCAGAGAAGTACCGATGGCACTTTCCATACCGGTGATGGAGGGGGAGACCAGTTCGATCTCGAGTTCGAGACCGAGGCGATCTTTCATACGGTTGTCGCGCTCCAGAGTCTTCTGGTCAACGGCGGACTCGTCCAGAGGGTCAGCCTTCAGAGAACGCTGGGTGAAGGAGCCGTTAGAACCTTCCACATAAGCAACGTAAAGGATCAGATCCTCTTCGTCCAGACCTTCGTTTGCGAAGTTCAGATCCGAAGGCAACTTAGCGAGGAAGTGCTCGTCTTCAACAATACCGTTATCATCGGATTTCTTGGTGGTCTCGGCAGGGTTTTCAGCGCAGCTTGCCAGCAGGGCTAAAGAACCCATTGCGGTAGCGGCGCAAAGCAACAGAGACAAGAGTTTGCGTTTCATAGGTATTCACTCCTAATAAAAAATTTTGGTATGTTCATTATATATGATTTTTGGGTCGATGTCAAGGCTTTTGCTCAAAGTTAACACAAATTTAGCAAATATTTTTTCCTGCTGTGGGGCTTCGCGGCGGCAGGGCAGAAATATTTGTTAAATATTTTAATTATTCCGTAATTTTTGATAGTGAAGCAAATGAAAGTGAAGTTCGGTCTGCAAAGCGTCTGCGGCAAAGAGCCGCTCTTTCCCCTTGGCACCGGTGCGATAGGCGTAGGGCGTCATCTCAAACAAACTGCGGATCAGGGCTGGATCGTTCAGCGTGACGGTGTAGTAGATCTCCCGATTTTCGATCAGCGAAAACCCGGGCAGGGTGGGATCGCGGAGCTCGTTTTCGTAAGGGGTATCGTACAGCACCTCTTTGAGTCCGAACAGATGCCGTCTGCCGGGCACGCCAAGGATCAGCGAACCGCCCGGCTTCAGCACCCGAAGAAATTCTTCGGTCGCTTCGGGGGCAAACAGACAGAGCAGAGCGTCGCAGATCTCGTCGTCCGCAGGGAGTGCATAGGAGCTGGCGGCGATCAGAGAGAGCTTCGGCGACCGTTTGTGCGCCTCTGCCAGCGCGTCGGTGGACAGATCGGAGCCGTAGACGGCAAAGCCGCGGTCACATTCAATAGCGGCACAGGTGTAATAGCCCTCACCGCATCCGCTGTCCCAGACGGTGGCACCCACGGGCAGGGTAACCAGCATCTCGGCAAGTCCTGTTCGGAAGGGCGCATAGATACCGCCGTCCAGCAGATCGCGCCGCGCCCGTACCATGTCGCGGTTGTCTCCATGGGAGCCTGCAGAGGGCGAGAGCAGATTCACGTATCCCTTTGCGGAAATATCAAAACTGTGCCCCTCCGGGCAGACGTAGCGTTTCGTCTCTCGCTTCAGACGCACCTGTTTCCCGTATTTTCGCCGGCACACAGGGCAAATGCAGATCTCGTTCATCCTGATCCTCCATGGCAGTTTATATAATATATAATTGTAGCATATTTTCGGAAATTGTCAAGAATAATCTTGAATTTTGAGAAGAGATGTGTTATAATAAATCATTCTGTGAAATGATAGGGAAAGGGGGAGCCGCATGAAGAAGATTATCGTGATTGCAGGACCTACCGCGGTGGGGAAAAGCGCACTGGCTTTGGCACTTGCCAAACGGCTGAACGGAGAGGTAATTTCCGCTGACAGTATGCAGATCTATCGCGGAATGGACATCGGTACCGCCAAAGCCACCGCCGCCGAGCGCGCGGCGGTGGCGCATCATCTGATTGACATCCGCGACCCCTCCGAAGAGTATTCCTGCGCCGATTACGCTGCCGATGCCCGCCGCTGTGTGGATGGGATTCTGTCCCGGGGAAAGACCCCCATTTTCTGCGGCGGTACGGGACTCTATCTCAGACAAGCCCTCTGTGACACCCCTGTCTCCTCCCCTCCCGGCGATCCCGAACTGCGTGCGATGCTGGAAGCGCGGGATCCCGCCGAAAACTATCGGGAACTGTCGCTCTGTGATCCCGAGAGCGCGGCGGCAATCCACCCAAACAACCGCCGCAGAGTCATTCGTGCGTTGGAGATCTACCGCCTGTCGGGGATCCCCAAAAGCCAATGGGATCGGAAGACCCCCTCCGAGGAATACCGCTCCGACGCGCTTCTCCTCTGCCTGACCGCCCCACGGGAGGCGCTGTACGCCCGCATCGACCGACGCGTGGTGGAGATGGTGAGGGCGGGACTGTTTGAGGAAGTCCGCGCGCTAAATCCCGATCCCGCCACCACGGCAGGGCAAGCCATCGGCTACAAGGAGATGCTGGCTTGTCTTCGCGGTGAGCAGACTCTGGACGAAACCGTTGCACAGATTCAGATGGCAAGCCGCCGCTATGCCAAACGGCAACTCACTTGGTTCTCCCATCAACAAGGGTTTACTATGCTGGACGTATCCGACTTCCCGAACTTTGAAAATATTGTAAATTTTGTGGCAGAAACGTTCGAAAAGTCAAATTATGTGTTATAATATAAAATAATCTGTCGTGCCGTATCTGCTGCAAAAAAATGCGGATCTGCGGGCGCAAAACTTGCAACAATCTACGAGAAGGGACGGGAAAGGTCAATGGATAAAAAATATCTGCTGCGTATCGCAGGCTATATCGCCCTTGCGCTGGCGGCGGTGATCCTCATCGTGGATATTGCCTATCAGCTGGGCGGCTCGATCGTCAGCTCCGTGGAAACGCTCCCTGTCTCACTGGTGCAGGAGGATCTGAGCGTCACCGCAGGCTGTTACATCGTGCGGGACGAGGTGCCCATAGAATTTACCTCCGACGGCTTGCTGACTCATACCGTTACCGATGGCACCCGCGTCAGTGCGGGCGACAAGGTCGCCGAGGTGTATAGCGGCACAGAGGGGCAGTCCGAGAAACTGGATCGCCTGTCGAGTGCGCTGGCTCGCCAAAATCTTCTGGAAAAAGCCATCTCCAAGAAAAACTCCTATTCCTCGGGCACCGTGGACAAAGAGATCGCCCGACTGAAGAGCGAGATCGACGCCCTCACCGCCAAAGGCGAAACCACAGGGCTGTCCGCTCTTTCCGATTCGTTGCAGATGATGCTCTACATCAGAGAATTAAAGGTTGGCAACGATCTGTCGGGCGTGCGGGAAGCCATCGAACAGGAGATTACCCGGCTGCAGGAGGAAGTGGGCGGCGCGCTGTCTTCCGTGAGAAGCGACCGCGCAGGCTACTATTTCTCGGCGTGTGACGGCTACGAGAGTTTTCTCGGCATCGACGCGCTGGACGAAGCCGCCCCGGAGGATCTGCGGGCACTGCTGAATCGGGAGATGACTCCCGAGGCGGTGGATGCTACCGCGGGGAAGATCGTGACAGACTACACTTGGTGCGCCGTCACGGAAATTCCCGTGGTCTCTGCCCGCAAACTGATGCAGGGGAACACCTACACGGTGAACTTCGCCGAAGCGGGTGACGTGAAGGTGGAAATGCGACTGGATCGCATGATCATCGAATACGGAAGCGAAACGGCGATCCTCATCTTCTCCTGCGACAGGATGCCCGCCGATTTCTCCTACACCCGCTATCAAAGCATATCCATCGCGTGGGGGGAGACAAACGGCTATCGGATTCCCGTTGGCGCGCTCCGCAATTTGGACGGCATCACCGGCGTTTACATTTTGCGGGGCAGCGTGGTGGAATTTCGTGAAGTTTCGCCCGTACTGCTGGCAGACGGCGCGGTGCTGGTGGATGCGGACGCCGAGCCAACCGGCGAAGGCAAGATGCTCAGGTATTACGATACGGTGATTGTCAGAGGCAAGGATTTGTATGTGGGAAAAATCATTCAACCATGAAAATGAAAATGAGATGGAAGTGCTGACCGCCCGCTGGCAGGAGGTCACGCGCCGGGTGGCAGATGCCGCCGACGGCAGAGATGTGCGCATATTAGCGGCGACCAAGACAGTGTCCCCGGAGCGGATCAATTACGCCATTGATCATTTAGGGCTTACCCTCATCGGGGAAAACCGTGTGCAGGAGCTGCTGTCGAAATACGACGCCCTGCATAAAGAAAATGTAGAAATTCATTTTATCGGACGCTTGCAGACCAACAAGGTCAAGTATATCGTCGATAAGGTGGATATGATCGAGTCGGTAGACAGCCTGCGGCTGGCAGAGGAGATCAGCAATCGGGCGATGAAGATCGGCAAGGTCATGGACATCTTGGTGGAGGTCAATATCGGCAGGGAAGAGAGCAAAGGCGGCATTCTTCCCGAAGAACTGGATGCATTTTTGGACGCCATCCTGCCGCTTGGAGGCATTCGCTTTGCCGGAATCATGGTGATCCCGCCGAAAATTGCCGAAAATGACCGTCCCGAAAAATATTTTTCGGAAAGTTTTCAAATTTTCCTTGACATTCAGCAAAAAAAGCACCATAATATAAGAGAGCCTCTGTTATTGTCCATGGGGATGTCGGACAGCTTTGAGACAGCCATCCGATGCGGTTCCGGGCAGGTACGTCTGGGCAGTGCCATCTTCGGACACAGAAACTATCCCTGACGGCGGGGGTACAGAAAGGTGCAAATTTTTAACAATACACAATACAGATTGGAGACAAAGCGTATGAAAACGATAGCTCCCAAACTGGTTGCCATGGGAATAGCAACAGCACTTATTGCAGGCACAATGCTAACAGGTTGCGACGAAGATAAGTACAAGTTAAAGACTTAAGTACAAGTTAAAGACTTATGTAGACGACCAAGGACAAATAATAGTAGTAGATGGGGATGAAACTTATGTTTCTGGTGGCCCAGACGACCCAAATGTAAAAGAACCAACCACCGGCAAAACTGTGATGCAAACAATCCAGGGACAACAACCGGACCAGAGACGACGACAAAAAAACCAATACCGCCATACACGCCTACTGCTGATTTAAGTATTGAGGAAGATAACATTACTGCCGAGGCTGTTCTAAAGAATATTGAGGAATTTACATACGACCTTGCCTGCATGAGTCTTTTTACAGGAGGAATTATCAAAGATGTTTATAATATTAAAACAGAATTTATAAGTTTTAGACCAAGAATAATTTATTCTTCAAACGAGAATCGAGAAAACATAATATCGGTTCCATTTGAGAATGTTACCCCTGAACATCCTTGGTTGACATTTGAAAATGCACCATATTACAATGACAATATAGACACACTAAAAAGTGCATATAGTATAAGACTAAATTACAACATAGACTCGATCATACATAACAATCAAAATTCAACTTTATCTAGTTTACTCGTTCCCGCAGAAGAATATGAGGCAGTTTTAAAGGCTTTTGGATTGGAAAAATACAAAATGACATATCAAATCATATCAAATAATGAAAGAACTTCCCGAATATTTTCAGTATTTAATACCATTTAAAAATCAAGATGTTTATCCAGCATTTACACTAAATAAGGCTATGATTGAGAATGCCACTCCTGAACAATTAATTGCTATTAATAATATGCTAAAGTCTATGTACAATATCAATATGTTTGGCACAATTGACGCGCCTGCAAACTGAAAAGCCGCAAAACCATTCAAATAAATGTGTATCATTTTACAATAACAAATCTAATCTTGGGAGGAAATAAAATGTCTATCAAAGGTATCATCAACGGACTCTTCAATACCGAAGAAGAGGAAGACGAGAGCTTCGAGGAAGAAGAAGAGGTTCTCGTTGAGAAAAAAGAAAAAGAGATTAAAAAAGAGATAAAAACGGAGGAAAAACCTATGACTTACACCGAAAACAGAGCAGAAGCCGCACGCACCGCAGCACCCAAGACCGGCTCCAACGCCATCGAACTGAAGGTAGTCCGCCCCGAGAGCTTCAATTCCGTGGGACAGATTGCCGATTACCTGCTCAATCACTGCACCGTAGTCCTGAATCTGGAAGCCACCAGCAAGGACACCGCTCTGCGCATCGTTGACTTTTTGAACGGCGTTGCTTACGCCATCGACGGACAGATCAAATCGGTCACCAACAGCACCTACATCATTACGCCCAATAACGTATCTGTTTCCGGTGAGATGCTGACCGGTGCAAAGGCGGCATCCAAGCCCGGCGATCGGGACTCTTTCGATAACTTCTAAGACGCGGGGAACCCATTTTGGATCTGCTGATCTACCTGCTCGTCGTCATCGTTCGGCTGTTTCTGACCGTCGAAGAACTGCTGTTTCTGTTCCGGGCAATCCTGTCCTGGCTGTTTATGGCTGAAGACGGTCCTGTCATGAACTTTCTCTATGCCGTGACCGAACCGCTCATCATCCCGATCCGAAAACTGCTGGATCGGTTTGAATCCATCCGGGATCTGCCCATAGACATCCCCTTTCTCGTCGCCGTGATCCTGCTGTCAGTGATTCAGATGTTACTGCCTACGGTGTATCTATGATCGGTAAGGGGCTGGAGGCAAGACTTTCCGATCTTGCACGGATGGCGGAGCGGGGGATTCCTGCGCCCACTGCCTTTCTCTCACCGGATGAGAGGGCAGAGGCACAGGAGTATCTTTCGCGCGTCTCTGTCCGCTACGCCGCTTTCGGCGGCTATGAAGAGGCAGAGCGGACGATGCTCCTTCTGCTTCCGGATTATCTGGAACCATCCTATATAAATTGGGACGATTATTTCGTGCCGGTGGCGATCCTTACCAGCGGCTACGTCGATCTGTCCCACCGATCCTTTTTGGGCGCGCTGACCGCCCTCGGGATCGACCGCAGCGCGATGGGAGACATTTTGCCCCTCCCTTTCGGTGCGGCGGTTTTTGTTACGCCCGCCATTGCGGACTTTCTGCTGACCTCCCCCTCTCCGCTGGAGCGGGTGGGAGCGGATAAGGTAGAAGTGCGCAGCGCGGAGGGTTATCCTGCCATGCTCCCGGCGATTGCCGCATATCAGCGCGCCTTTGAGCCATTTACCGACGTGGTCGCATCCACGCGGCTGGATTGCGCCGTCAGCTCTTTTGCCCGTGTTTCCCGGGAGAAGGCGAAGGCACTGATCCTGTCGGGGCAGGTAACCCACAATTATCGGGAGGAAAAACGCCCCGATGCTCCGTTTGCCGAGTCGGACGTGATCTCGGTGCGCGGAGCGGGGAAGTTTTCCATCGTTTCCCTCAGGACGACACAAAAAGACAGGATCCGTATCGAAGCCAAGCGCTACGTCTGACGGCTCCTGTATCGTGAGAATATACTAACCGATTGTAAAAGTCGGCAAATTATAAATTCAATCGTTTTTTCGACGGCTTTGCCGATGAACAAACTCCTCTAAGACGAGCAAAGCGAGTCCACGCGCCGAGGGGAGCTGCCAAAATCGCAGATTTTGGCAAGCGGCGATAAGCGCGTGCTTACCGCGCTCTGCGCGGTTCGATTGTAAAACGTAGTTTTATAATCGCCTATGAGAATATACAGAAAGGAGAGGATGCAATGCTTCCTCCCTACGAACTCCAAAATAAACCCTTCAAAACGGCGCTCAAGGGCTATAACATTAGCGAGGTGGACGAGCATCTTGAGTTCGTGATCAATCAATACACCGAGTTATACCGTGCGTACAACGATCTGGAGCGGCGGCTTGCTTCTTCGGAGGCGGAGCTGGAGCGTTACCGCAAAAACGAGGACGCTATCCGCCGGGCACTGGTCAACGCACAAAACGCAGGCACCCGCATCATGCGGGAGGCAGGCGACAGATCCCAGCTGATCCTCGAAAGCACCAAAGACAACTGCAAGCAGATGCTTGCCGACTTTGAAGCCGAAATCCAGCAGAAGCAGGACACGCTGCAGGCATTGAAAACTCAGGTGTTCGAGTTCAAATCGCGGATGTTCAACCTTTATCAGAAGCATATCGAGTTTCTGGAGGCGATCTCGCCCGAGGGCGAGGACGGGGGTGAATGGCAGCTGGCTCCCGAGGAATACGTATCCAACGTCATCGGACAGGTGGTGCTGGATGTGGATGCCGCAGAAGAAGCGTCTCCCTCCGAGGGGATCGTTGACACGCCCAAGATCAAGATAGACGACGAAACGCTGGAAAGTCTGATGTCTGCGGGCAAAAACGACGATCCCGACAGCGACGTCAAGATCGCAAAGCCCGGAAGCGCGGACAAGCCAAGACCCTCTGCCGATCCGTCGGCAACCTTTGCAGACACCCGCTCGGTCAATCTGTCCGACATCAAACGCGCAAGCGCCAAACGGGACGATCCGAGCCTGTCCGTAGAAGCGGACAGCGAAAACACCGTCGTGTTCCGCAGACCCAACTCGTGAAAAAATCAGATCAATATAGATAGTGAAACCACTGGAGGCTAAAATGGCAAAAGACTACACCCAAACCCTGAACCTGCCCAAAACCGATTTCCCCATGCGGGCAGGGCTTCCCGAAAGAGAACCCAAGATGCTGGAGAGCTGGAAGAAGATTGATCTCTACCGCACCATCAACAAAAAGAATGAGGGACATCCCACTTTCGTCCTGCACGACGGTCCTCCTTTCTCCAACGGCAACATCCACATGGGAACTGCTCTGAATAAGATCGTCAAGGATTTTATCAACCGCAGTAAGATGATGAGCGGCTATCGCGTACCGATCATTCCCGGTTGGGATAACCACGGTATGCCCATTGAATCTGCCATCATCAAGCAGAACAAGCTGGATCGCAAGAAGATGTCCATTCCCGAATTCCGCTCAGCCTGCGAGGCGTTTGCCGATAAATACGTTCACATTCAGATGGAGTCCTTCAAGCGTTTGGGCGTGCTGGCAGATTGGGAACATCCCTATACCACCATGGCTCCCTCCTTCGAGGCGCGCGAGGTCAAGGTCTTCGGCGAAATGTTCACCAAGGGCTATATCTACAAGGGCATGAAACCCGTTTATTGGTGCCCCACTGACGAAACTGCGCTGGCAGAGGCTGAGATCGAGTATCAGGAGGACAAGTGTACCTCTATCTTCGTCAAGTTCGCCGTAGCAGACGATAAGGGCATTCTGAAGGATATTTGCGATCTGTCCAAGACCTATTTCGTCATCTGGACTACCACTGCATGGACTCTGCCCGGCAACCAGGCAATCGCCCTGAACCCCGTTGAGGATTACGACGTGATCAAAGCAGGGGAAGAGTTTTACATCATGGCACACGCATTGGCTCCGAATGCGCTGGCAAAAGCAGGCATCGAGACCTTTGAGGTGGTTGCCACCTTCCCCGGCAAGACCTTTGAATACATGACCGCCAAGCATCCCTTCTTGGACAGAACCTCTCTGGTGGCGAACGCCGATTACGTTACCATGGACAGCGGTACGGGATGCGTTCACACCGCAGGCGGCTTCGGTGCAGACGACTACGTTACCTCCCGCCGTTACAACATCGACGTCATCGTTCCCGTAGACGATCGCGGCTTCCAGACCGCTGACGCGGGCAAGTTCGCAGGAATGCGTTACGATGTCTCTTCCGACGCCATTCTGGAAGATCTGAAGGAAACCGGCGCACTCTTCGCTTCCGAGGAGATCGTGCACCAGTATCCTCACTGTTGGCGTTGCAAGCATCCCATCATCTTCCGTGCAACTCCCCAGTGGTTCTGCTCGGTAGACGCCTTCAAGGATGCTGCCGTGGAAGCCTGCAAGGATGTAGACTGGCTCCCCGCATGGGGCGGTGATCGGATCGCCCAGATGATCCGGGATCGTGCAGACTGGTGTATTTCCCGTCAGCGTCATTGGGGTCTGCCCATTCCTGTGTTCTACTGTGCCGACTGCGGCAAGGAAATCTGCACCCACGAGACTATCGACCGCGTTTCCGAGATTTTCGCCAAGGAAGGCTCCAACGCATGGTTTTTACATGAAGCAAAGGAACTGCTTCCCGAAGGCTTTACCTGCCCCTCTTGCGGCAAGTCCGAGTTCACCAAAGAGACCAACACGCTGGATGGTTGGTTCGATTCCGGCTCCTCTCACTTTGCGGTGCTGGAGAATAATCCCGAAATGAAGTGGCCTGCAGACCTCTATCTGGAGGGTGCTGACCAATATCGCGGCTGGTTCCAGTCTTCACTCCTTTGCGCCGTCGGTGCCAAGGGCGAGGGCGCGCCCTATCGCCAGATTCTCACCCACGGCTGGGTAGTAGACGGCAAGGGCGAGGCAATGCACAAATCCAAGGGCAACTCGGTATACCCCGAGGATATGATCAAAAAGTACGGCGCAGAACTGGTTCGTCTGTGGGTAGCCTCTTCCGATTATCGCGTAGACGTTCGTTGCTCTGATGCAATTTTCAAACAGCTGTCCGAGTCTTACCGCAAATTCCGTAATACCGCCCGTATCCTGCTGGCGAATTTGGGAGACGATTTCGATCCCAAGACCGACCTCGTTCCCGTTTCCGAGATGCAGGACATCGATCGCTGGATTCTCGCCCGTCTGAACCGCTTCACCAAGCAGGTGCGCGAGTCCTACGATCGGTACGAGTTCCATGTGATCTGCCAGGCGCTGAACAATTTCTGCACCAACGATCTGTCCAAGCTGTACGTTGACATCACCAAGGATCGCGTGTACGTGGAAAACAAGACCTCCCGGGCGCGCCGTTCCGCACAGTCTGCCATGTTCATTGTGCTGAGCGCAATGACCCGCCTGATGGCACCCATCCTCAGCTTTACCACCAACGAACTGTGGGAGGCAATGCCTCACACCGCAGACGAGGATGCGACTCACGTCATGCTCAACGCTATGCCCGCCTACGACGAGGCGCTGGCGTTTGCCGATCTGGAAGAGAAGTACAACGCACTATTCGATCTCCGCGACAGCGTGATGAAGGCGCTGGAGCTGGCGCGTGCCGAGAAGACCATCGGTAAGTCGCTGGACGCAAAACTGACTATCTACGCACAGGGAAATGTCAAGGCTCTGCTGGACAGCTTTGGGGATGAACTTCCCTCGATCTTCATCGTGTCCGGCGTTATCGTCACCGATGCCCCTGCACCGGATGGCGCATATCAGAATGAAGAAGGAACGCTGGCGGTACTGGTTGAAACTGCCGACGGACAAAAATGTGACCGTTGCTGGTCTTACTCCACCGAGGGGATCAGCGACGGGGAAGGATTCTTATGCAAGAGATGCAAAACCATTCTCGGTCTGTAAAAGACGAGTCTGTGATTGCAGTAAACGTCAGAAAAGCAGCACTCTATATCGGGGTGCTGCTTCTGGTGGTTTTACTGGATCAGATTACCAAACTGCTTATCGTAAACAATTTTGCGCTGAAGGAAAGCAAGCCTCTCATCGAGGGTGTGTTGCACTTCACCTATATCCTGAACGAAGGTGCGGCATTCGGTATGCTTTCCGATCATCGCTGGATCTTTATCGTCCTCTCCACCGTTGCCGTTTTGGGAATCGGCACCTGTCTGGTGCTGCGCTCCAAAAAGATCGGCACCCTCTACGGCATCGCGCTGGCGATGGTGGTAGGCGGCGGTGTGGGTAATATGATCGACCGTCTCTGGAACGGAGAGACCTTCGGTGACGGCGCGGTGATTGATTTCATTGATTTCTGCGCCTTTCCGAATCTGTGGTCGTGGATCTTCAACATAGCCGATGCGGCAGTCTGTGTTGGCGCAGGACTCATCGTCCTTGCGGTAATCATCGATGAGGTGAAGGAAGCCCGCCGTAAAAAAGCGGTGCAAGTCGCACCCGCCGCATCCCAAGGGGAGCCGGCATCCGCGCCTGAGATCGCCCCTTCCCAAACCTCCGCCCCCGAGACGGATGTTCCCCCATCCGAGGATGAAAACCATGACACGAACGATCACCGTCTCTCCTGAGGATGCGGGTCGTCGGCTGGATCAGTACCTGTCCGATGCCTGCGAATTGACCCGCTCCGCCGTTCAAAAACTCTGTGAGGACGGCAATGTCCTGCGTTGCGGGAAAATTGCGGTCAAAAACGAGAAACTGAAGGCGGAAGATCTGATTGAGATCACCATCCCCGACCCCGAACCCACCGAAGCCCTGCCCGAAAACATCCCCATCGAGATCGTTTACGAGGACGGCGATCTGCTGGTGGTCAACAAGCCCAAGGGCATGGTGGTGCATCCCGCTCCCGGCAATTATACGGGAACGCTGGTCAATGCGCTCCTCTATCATTGCGGCGACTCGCTGTCGGGCATCAACGGCGTGATCCGCCCCGGAATCGTCCATCGCATCGACAAGGACACCAGCGGACTGCTGATCGTCGCCAAAAACGACAAAGCCCATCTCTCGCTGGCAGAACAGATCAGCACCCACAGCTTTCTGCGCTCCTACGAAGCCATAGCGGTGGGACGTTTTCGGGAGGAGAAAGGAACCGTCCACGCGTCCATCGGAAGACATCCCACTGATCGCAAAAAAATGGCGATCGTCCCGGACGGCAGAGACGCTGTCACCCATTGGTCGGTATTACGGCAGTATGCAGGTTACACCCATGTGAAATGCGTGCTGGAAACCGGGCGCACCCACCAGATCCGCGTTCACCTGTCTTCCATCGGACATCCGCTCTTTTGCGATCCCGTCTACGGAGGAGGAAACTCGCCGCTGGAGAAGCAAATGGCATCGATGATGGCAGGACAATGCCTCCACGCCCGCACCATAGGCTTTATCCACCCAATTACGGGCAAAGAAATGTTCTTTGAAAGTGATCTGCCCGACTATTTTACCGCGCTTCTGCAAAAACTGGAAGCACGCGGCGGTTAAAACTGCGGCACAAAAAATTATGGAAAAACTACGTTATTTTGATACCCACTCCCACTACAACGACCGTCGCTTTGACGGTCAGCGGGATCAGCTGCTGGATCGCCTGTTTGCCGAGGACGTCACCTGTATCGTCGGTGCGGCGACCACCACAGCAGATGCCCGGGAACATATCGCTCTTTGCGAGCACTATTCGCATTACTATGCCGCCGTGGGCATCCATCCCGGCAACATCTATGATCAGCTTCAGGAAGGCGATCTTTCCGACACGATGGAAATCCTGCGCAAGATGCTGGAGCATCCCAAGGTCGTTGCAATCGGCGAGATCGGGCTGGATTATTACTGGGAGGAAAATCCGCCCCGCGAAATGCAAAAGGAGTGGCTCCATGCCCAGCTGACGCTGGCGGAGGAGACCGGCTATCCCGTGGTGATCCACGACAGGGAAGCCCACGGCGACGTGTTCGACGCGCTGACGGCTCATCCGAATGTCCGCGGCGTACTCCACTCCTGCTCCTGCTCCCCCGAAATGGTGAGCCAACTGGCAAGGCGCGGCTGGTACATCTCTTTTTCGGGGGTGATCACCTATAAAAACGCGGCGCGGGCGCCCGAAGCGGTGAAGATCGTTCCCGCAGAGCAGATTCTTATCGAGACCGATTGCCCTTACCTTTCGCCCGTCCCTATGCGCGGCAAGACCAACCATTCGGGCAATCTCTGCTATACCGCCGCAAAAGCGGCAGAACTGCGCGGCGAGGACGTGGAAGCCTTCGTGCGGCAGACCCACGCCAACGCCTGCAAACTATTTGGAATCGAGGATGAATATGACCGTCACTTATGAGGTCGGCAGCGGACTTTACGTCAACTCCACCAACCGTTGCTCCAATGCCTGTGAATTTTGCGTCCGCTCCACCGTGGAATCCTATTACGGCGATCTGTGGCTGAAGCGCGAACCTACCGTGGACGAGATCTGCGAAAGCATCTTTGCCCGGGATCTGACCAAATACACCGAACTGGTCTTCTGCGGCTTTGGTGAACCCACCGAACGCATAGACGATATTTTGGAGGTTGCCCGCAGAGTGAAGGAGCGCACGATGCTTCCCATTCGCATCAATACCAACGGGCAGGGAAGTCTGATTGCAGGCTACGATATTACCCCCAAACTGGCAGGACTCATTGACGTGCTGTCGGTTTCGCTGAATACTGCCGACGCGGCTTCTTATCAGAAGATTTGCCACAGCCGCTTTGGCGAGGCGGCATACGAGGGTTTGCTGGACTTTGCCAAAGCCGCCGTCCGCTATGTTCCCAAGGTAGTCCTCTCCGTGGTGGACACCACCATTTCGCCCGAGGAGATCGAGCGTTGCCGTGAGATCGCCGCAGAGTGCGGTGTCACCCTTCGGGTGCGGGAGTTTATCAGTAACGAGGAATAGTTTCATCGGCAAGAAATTCCGTCAGTCACCGAAAAAATCTCCCCTGCAATACTCTGCGGAATATTGCAGGGGAGCGTCCAAAAACAAAAAAACAAACCGGAATGCTTGGGACTTGCATTGCAGATCCTGACATTCCGGAATGACTTACGCGCCGATTTTGTTGAGCATCAGAGTGAACTGGCTCTTCTTTCTTGCAGCAGCGTTAGCGTGGATGATTCCACGAGCAGCAGCCTGGTCAACCTTCTTGACAACAGCCTTGTAGAGAGCGATTGCAGCCTCCTTATCGCCTGCTTCAACAGCACTTTCGTACTTCTTGACAGCGGTCTTATAAGAGGACTTGAACATTTTGTTCTGCAGGGTCTTGGTTTCGGTGACAAGCACGCGCTTTTTAGCGGATTTGATATTCGGCATGGGGTACACCTCCTCGTAGCGATTTTTCTGCCCGGTGTGAGGGTCAGAAATCGATGAATTCTCGTTGAGCCGGTCGGCTCAAACCATTACTCCAGTATCATAGCACATATTTTCGAAAAAAGCAAGCCCTTTTTGAAAAATTTTTTCATTTTTTTGAAAAAATATCTTGACAAATACCAGCAAATGTGGTATTATGTTAGCATCCAATAAAATCGGTTAGAATGCGTTTAAATAACCGTGTGGAATGACTTTGGTCAAAAAAACGACAAAAGTCGACAAATATTGAGGTAAAAAATGAGGTCATGCCTTATTTTCACGCTTTCGCTCACTGAACTTTATCGTTTGGCTTAAGATTCGGCTTTAACCAGAATGCCGCAGGGGTAAAATGATTAAATTTTTTGTGAACGAAAAAACGGATGATAAAGTATGGTCTATTTATTTTGAAACGGAGGATTGTATATGGTCAAATCCCAAATGCTCGGCACCACCGAGCGGATGAGCTTCTCCAAAATTGACGAAGTTCTGGAAATGCCCAATCTGCTGGAAGTCCAGAAGAAATCTTATCAGTGGTTTTTGGACGAGGGCCTGCAGGAGGTTCTGCGCGATGTATCCCCGATCGTTGACTACTCGGGCAACATTTACATCGAATTCATCGACTATACCTTGGACGACACGCCCAAGTACCCCGAAGAGGAGTGCAAGGATCGCGACGTCAACTTTGCCGCACCCCTGCGTGTAAAGGTTCGTCTCTACAATAAGAATACCGAAGAGGTCATTGACCGTGTCATTTATGTGGGCGATTTCCCTCTGATGACCGACAACGGCACTTTCATCATCAACGGTGCAGAGCGCGTCATCGTTTCTCAGATCGTCCGCTCCCCCGGTATGTACTACGACAGCCAGATCGACAAGTCCGGCAAGAAGGTCTACACCTCACAGATCATCCCTTATCGCGGCGCATGGCTGGAGTACGAGACCGATGCCAACGACGTTTTCTCTGTCCGAATCGACAAAAACCGTAAGATTCCCGTGACCGTTCTGCTCCGCGCACTGGGGCTTTGCAATGACAGCGACATTACCGCCGTATTCGGTGAGGACGTCAAGATCATGGCGACCATCGAAAAGGATGGCATGAACGCAGAGGCGCAGAAAAACGGCACTACCGCCGAAGAAGAATCGCTGAAGGAAATCTATCGCAAGCTCCGTCCCGGCGAGCCTCCTCTGGTTGACAGCGCACAGGTTCTGATCAACAATATGTTCTTCGATCCCAAGCGTTACGATCTGGCTCCCGTAGGTCGTTACAAGTACAATAAGAAGGTTGCCATCGGCAAGCGCGTGGAAGGTCGCATTCTGACCCGTCCCGCCATCTCTCCCATCACCGGTGAGTTCTTGTACGACGAGGGAACCTATCTGACCGCTGAGATCGCCAATGCGTTGGAAATGGCAGGCGTGAACGAAGTTTACGTTCGTCACCCCGACGATGCTGCTGCGACCGAGATCAAGGTCATTTCCAACGGTACTGTTTACCCTGAGGCTGTATTGGGCTTTGATCTGCGTGAAGCAGGAATCAAGGAGAAGGTGGATTTTAAGGCACTCTCCGATCTGATCGAAGAGGTTGGCATCCAGGATCGCGCTACCTTCATCAAGGCTTGCCGCGAGCGCAATGCACTTCTTTGTCCCAAGCACATCACCAAGGCTGACATTTTCGCATCGGTCAACTATCTGATCTGCCTGTCCCACGATTGCGGCACAGTGGACGATATCGACCATCTGGGCAACCGCCGTCTGAGAAGCGTCGGTGAACTGTTGCAGAACCAGTTCCGCATCGGTTTCTCCCGTATGGATAAGATCGTCAAGGAGAGAATGACCGTGCAGGACAGCGAGAGCCTGACTCCCGAAACGCTGATCAACATCCGTCCCATCGTGACGGCGATCCGCGACTTCTTCGGCTCTTCTCCTCTGTCCCAGTTCATGGACCAGAATAACCCTCTGGCAGAAGTCACCCACAAGCGCCGTCTGTCCGCACTGGGCCCCGGCGGTCTGTCCCGTGACCGTGCCTCCTTCGATGTCCGTGACGTACACTACACCCACTACGGTCGTATGTGTCCTATCGAGACTCCCGAAGGTCCTAACATCGGTCTGATCTCTTACCTTTCCACCTACGCAAAGGTCAACGAATACGGCTTCATCGAAGCACCCTACCGTAAGATCAAGAAGATCTACGATGAAAACGGCAAGTACGTTGAGTCCATCGTTACCAACGAAGTGGACTACATGACCGCTGACGTAGAAGATAACTATACCGTAGCGCAGGCAAACGAGCCTCTGGACGAAAACTTCCGTTTCGTCAATCAGAAGGTTTCCGTTCGTCGCCGCTCCGAGATTCTGGAAGTAAACGCTTCCGAAGCAGACTACATGGACGTATCGCCCAAGATGGTCGTTTCGGTTGCCACCTCCTTCATCCCCTTCCTGGAAAACGATGACAACTCCCGTGCGCTGATGGGTTCCAACATGCAGAAGCAGGCAGTGCCGCTGATGGTCAGCCAGGCTCCTATCGTCGGTACCGGCATGGAGTACAAGGCGGCAATTGACTCCGGCGTCGTCATCTGCGCCAAGAATTCCGGCGTTGCAGAGCGCGTAACCGCTGATGAGATCGTCATTCGCACCGATGCAGGTACGAAGGACACCTATCACCTTCTGAAGTTCAAGCGCTCCAACCAGGGCACCTGCGTAAACCAGCGCCCCATCATCAACGAGGGCGAATATATCGACGCCGGTCGGGTTATCGCAGACGGCCCTGCGACCGACCACGGCGAGATCTCCTTGGGTAAGAACCCTCTGATCGGCTTCATGACTTGGGAAGGTTACAACTACGAGGACGCCGTTCTGCTGAACGAGCGTCTGGTTCGTGACGATGTGTACACCTCCATCCACATCGAAGAATATACCCATGAAGCCCGCGATACCAAACTGGGACCGGAAGAAATTACCCGCGAGATTCCCAACGTCGGCGAAGACGCGCTGAAGGATCTGAACGCAGAGGGTATCATCCGCAAGGGTACCGAGGTTCGCTCCGGCGACATTCTGGTTGGTAAGGTCACTCCCAAGGGAGAGACTGAACTGACCGCAGAGGAGCGTCTGCTCCGCGCGATCTTCGGCGAGAAGGCAAGAGAAGTGCGTGACACTTCCATGCGTTTGCCCCACGGTGAGTCGGGTATCGTTGTTGACGTCAAAGTATTCTCCCGCGAGAACAGCGATGAACTGGGTCCCGGCGTGAATAAAGTGGTCCGCGTATACATCGCCCAGAAGAGAAAGATTTCCGTGGGCGACAAGATGGCAGGCCGCCATGGTAACAAGGGTGTCGTATCCCGTATTCTGCCTCCCGAAGATATGCCTTTCCTGGCAGACGGTACTCCTCTGGATATCGTGCTGAACCCTCTGGGCGTGCCTTCCCGAATGAACATCGGTCAGGTGCTGGAGGTTCACCTCGGCATTGCGGCTCGCAAGTTGGGCTGGAAGGTCATGACTCCCGTATTCGACGGTGCCAACGAGAAAGACATCGCTGAGTGCATGAAGATGGCAGGAATGTACCGTGATGTACTTCCTTCCGACAAACTGGACGGCAAGACTATCTATCTGGAAGAGGTCAACGAAGAGACCGGCGAAAAGACTTATCCCGAGTTCGATGTTTCCAAGTATACCAGAGCAGAGCTGCTGGAGATGATGGAAGAGCATAAGCTCAAAATCATCGACGGCAAGTCCATCCTGTACGATGGCAGAACCGGTCGCCGCTTCGATAACCCCGTCACCGTGGGTATCATGTACTACCTCAAACTCCACCATCTGGTTGATGATAAGATCCACGCTCGTTCTACCGGTCCTTACTCGCTGGTTACGCAGCAGCCTTTGGGCGGTAAAGCGCAGTTCGGCGGTCAGCGTTTCGGTGAGATGGAAGTTTGGGCACTGGAAGCATACGGTGCCGCATACACTCTGCAGGAAATTCTGACCATCAAGTCCGACGATGTGACCGGTCGTGTGAAGGCATACGAGGCGATCGTCAAGGGCGAGAACATCCCCACTCCCGGCGTGCCCGCGGCATTCAAGGTGCTGGTGAAGGAACTGCAGTCGCTGGCGCTGAATGTCAAGGTGCTGAACAAGAACGGCGACGAGATCGATCTGGCAACGCTGGACGATGAAGACGAGCTGTCTGCTCCCACCTTTACCGAAGAAGAGATCGGCTCCAATATTGTGACCAAAGAAATGGGCGAAGGCTTCTTTGAAGAGACCTTCACCGGACATTCTGACAACGGCGACGGCGTAGACGAATACGGCGAAGACGAACTGTTTACCGAAATGATGGATGACGTTGATGACGTCGATTCCGATGACGAGTTTTAATTGAAAGGAGATGCAGAATAATGGAAGAACGCGTATTTGATTCAATTGAAATTGGTCTTGCGTCCCCCGAAATGATCCGCAGTTGGTCTTTCGGCGAGGTTAAGAAGCCCGAAACCATCAACTACCGTACCCTCAAAGCAGAGCGGGACGGTCTGTTCTGCGAGCGTATCTTTGGTCCGACCAAGGACTGGGAGTGCGCCTGCGGCAAATATAAGAGAGTTCGCTATAAAGGCAAAGTCTGCGAAAAGTGCGGCGTGGAGGTTACCACCAAAAAGGTGCGCCGGGAACGCATGGGTCACATCGAACTGGCCTGCCCCGTATCTCACATCTGGTACTTCCGTGCCATCCCCTCCCGTATGGGAACCCTGCTGGACATCTCCCCCAGAATGCTGGAGAAGGTGCTATACTACGCAGAGTATATTGTTATCGATCCCGGTGACACCCCTCTGTCCAAGTATCAGCTTCTGTCTGAGACTGAATACAAAAAATACAAGGAAACCTACGAGGACGACTTCAGGGTCGGCATGGGCGCAGGTGCCATCAAGGAATTGCTGGCAGAGCTGAACATCCCCGAACTTTCCGAAAAACTGAAGGCTGAGCTTCTGACCGCATCCGGTCAGAAGAAGGCTCGCCTCATCAAGCGACTGGAAGTCGTCGAAGCATTCCGCAAGAGCGGTAACAAGCCCGAATGGATGATTCTGGATGTACTTCCCGTAATTCCCCCCGATATCCGCTCCATGGTACAGCTGGACGGCGGACGCTTTGCATCCTCCGACCTGAACGATCTGTACCGCAGAGTCATCAACCGTAACAACCGTCTGAAGAGACTGATGGAGCTTCGCTCGCCCGAGATCATCATCCGTAACGAGCGCAGAATGCTCCAGGAGGCTGTGGACGCGCTGATCGACAACGGTCGCCGCGGCAAGCCCATCACCGGTCCTTCTAACCGTCCCTTCAAGTCTCTGTCCGAAATGCTCCGCGGTAAGCAGGGCCGTTTCCGTCAGAATCTGCTGGGTAAGCGTGTTGACTACTCAGGTCGTTCGGTTATCGTCGTTGGCCCCGAACTGAAAATCTATCAGTGCGGTCTGCCTAAAGAAATGGCACTGGAACTCTTCAAGCCCTTCGTGATGAAGCGGCTGGTGGAGACTCAGAAAGCCACCAACATCAAGGACGCAAAGAAGAAGGTTGAAAAGGTCAACGACGATGTTTGGGACGCACTGGAGAACGTGATCAAAGAGCATCCCGTCCTTCTGAACCGTGCTCCTACTTTGCACAGACTGTCCATCCAGGCATTCGAGCCAATTCTGGTTGAAGGCAGAGCCATTAAGCTCCATCCTCTGGTTTGTACTGCGTTCAACGCCGACTTCGACGGCGACCAGATGCCTGTACACGTTCCGCTGTCCGCAGAGGCACAGGCTGAGGCACGCTTCCTGATGCTGTCCGCCAACAACCTGCTGAAGCCCGCCGACGGTAAAGCCGTAGCCGTTCCTTCTCAGGATATGGTACTGGGTTCCTACTATCTGACCATCGACCGCGAAGGTGAGAAAGGCGAAGGCAAAATCTTCCGCGACTTCAACGAAGCCACCATGGCTTACGAGAACGGCATCATTGAGATGCACACCCCCATCAAGGTTCGCGTGACCAAGGAGATCGACGGCGAGGTGCACAGTGCCATTATCGACGCGACCTACGGTCGTCTGATCTTCAACCAGGCGATCCCTCAGGATCTGGGCTATGTTGACCGTACCAATCCCGAGCATCTGCTGGATCTGGAAATCCACTTTACCTGCGGTAAGAAGCAGCTGGGTGAGATTGTTGACCGTACCATCAAGATCCACGGCCCTGAAAAGACAGCTGAAGTTCTGGACGCCATCAAGTCCATGGGCTATAAATACTCCACCATCGCATCCATTTCCATTTCCGTCTCCGACGTAGACGTTCCCGAAGCCAAGTACGAGATCGTCAGACAGGCAGAGAAGGACGTTGAAGTGATCCACAAGCACTTCCTGCGCGGTGAACTTACCGACGAAGAACGCTACACCTCCGTTATCGCAATTTGGGAAAAAGCAACCAAAGACGTCGTTGCCGCACTGCAGGCAGGCTTTGACCGCTACAATCCTATCAAGATGATGGCAGACTCCGGCGCCCGTGGTAACATGACGCAGATGCGTCAGCTGGCAGGTATGCGTGGTCTGATGTTCGCTGCAAACGGTAAGACTATGGAGCTGCCCGTTAAGTCCAACTTCCGTGAAGGTCTGAACATTTTGGAATACTTCATCGCCGCCCGTGGTGCGCGTAAGTCTCTGTCCGATACCGCTCTGAAGACCGCTGACTCCGGTTATCTGACCCGTCGTCTGGTAGATGTCTCTCAGGAGGTCATTATCAGAGAAGAGAACTGCGGAACCCGTCACGGTATGCTGGTGCGGGAGATCAGAGAAGGCAATGACGTTCTGGAGAAACTCTCCGACCGTCTGCTGGGCAGATATGTCATTGGCGATGTTATTGCACCGAACGATGTTCCCGAAAAGCATATTGCTAAGGGCGACGTTCTGGCTAAGGATGACACCATGCTGAGCGAGGCAGAGGTCAAGAAGATCGTCGACGCAGGCATCAAGGAAGTAAACATCCGCACCGTTCTGGAGTGTGAATGCCGATACGGTATCTGCTCTCACTGTTACGGTATGGACCTTGCCACCACCAAGAAGGTCAATGTAGGCGAGGCTGTCGGTATCATTGCCGCACAGTCCATCGGTGAGCCCGGTACGCAGCTGACCATGAGAAATTTCCACACCGGTGGCGTTGCAGGTAACGATATTACCCAAGGTCTGCCCCGTGTCGAAGAAATCTTCGAGGCTCGCCGTCCCAAGAAGACTGCCGTGATTGCAGAGCAGTCCGGTGTGATTTCCATTGCAGACACCAAGCGTGCCCGCAACGTAACCGTTACCAACGAAGGCACTAAGGAAACCACAGTTTACCCCATTCCTTTCGGCACGCATATCGTTGTAAGCGAAGGCGACTATGTCAGCCGCGGCGATGCCATCACCGAAGGTCATATGTCTCTGGCTGACATTACCCGGATCAACGGTCTGGACGCCGCTTACGACTATATCATCAAGGAAATTCAGAAGACCTACCGTATCCAGTCGGTTGAGATCAATGACAAGCACGTCGAAGTAATCGCCCGGCAGATGACTCGCAAGTGCAGAATCGAAGACGGCGGAGATACCAATCTGCTGATCGGTTCTCTGGTAGACGTCAACGAGTTCCGCCGTGAGAATGAGATTATTCAGGCTCGCATCGATGCAGGCGAGCGCGATCTCTGCCTTGCCAAGAGTTCTCCCGTTCTGCTGGGTATCACCAAGGCAGCTCTGATGACCGAATCCTTCCTGTCCGCAGCATCCTTCCAGGAGACCACCAAGGTGCTGACCGAAGCCGCTATCAGCGGTAAGAAGGATCACCTGCTGGGTCTGAAGGAGAACGTACTGATCGGTAAACTGATTCCTGCCGGTACCGGTATGGAACGCTACCGCAACATCGAAGTGGATCGCGTAGGTGCAGATCCTCTGGCTGAGCTGGAGGCGCACCGCATCCCTCATGTCGAGAAGAAGTCTGAGCCTGCGCCGGACGACGAAGATGAAGTGGATGAAGATGACGATCTCTTCATGGACGAAGATGAAGCAGAGGCTCTTGGCGATGAGATGATTGAGTCGGAAGACGAAACCTTCGACGAAGAATAATCTGTATGGATACTATCTCGGAACCTTCCCCTAAGAAGGTTCCGAACCTCCAAGAACTTTCGGAACAGGGCGGCAAGTCATTGCCGCCCGACTTGTTTCCGCAGAGCCAAGTGCCAAGGAAGTGGGGTAGCAGACGCCGCTATGCGGCGGCTGCGAAGGGGAGGACGAATACTTCGGCGTCTGAGATGGTTTCGCCCTTCCCTAAAAACGAAGAATTTGCATAAAGAAACACTCTATCGGTGCACCTTGGGGCGCGGAATATCAGTTGCATGATCACATGGTGCTTATTGCGACAGCTTTTATGTTCTATTGAAGTATAGAATTACACCGAATTTCCTATAAACCCGCAAATTTATCCAAAATTCAACCATTGCGTTATTGATTTTCAGGAAAAACCTGTTATAATGATATCATCGCAGGAATGCGAAATCTGAAATGGAGGAGGCGATCGAATGTTGATGAAGACAATGTTGCTCGCCCCGACAGGCGAGTAATATCCACCTAAGGTCGAAAGACCGGAGCGGGGGATGCAGGTGGTATCATCTGCATCCCTTGGAAGGAGTATTGCTTGAACAATCATTTTGCCGCGCGGCTTCGGTTGCTGCGATGCCGAAAAGGGCTGACGCAGGGCGAGGTCGCAAAATCACTCTCGCTCACGGTGCAGGCAGTGTCCAAATGGGAGACGGGGAGAAATCTCCCGGACATCGCGCTTTTGCCCGCTATCGCCGATCTGTACGGCGTGACCATCGACGAGCTGTTTCGTACAAAGACAGAGGAGGGACTGTCAGGTGTCGACACAGACCGTTCAACTCAATGAGCAAAAATAAAGGAACCGCAGGCTGCGGTTCCTTTATTGATTATAGGGAATTACTGTAAAAGTTCGAATTTGTAGCCGATACCCCAAACGGTTTTCAGCACCCACTTATCCGAAACGCCCTCCAGCTTTTCACGCAGACGCTTCACGTGTACGTCCACGGTGCGGGAATCGCCCAGATAGTCGAAGCCCCAGACCTTATCGAGAAGCTGGTCGCGGGTAAAGACGCGGTTGTAATTGGACGCCAGAAAATAGAGCAGTTCCAGTTCCTTGGGGGGGATGTCCACGCTCTTGCCGCAGATCTTCAGTTCGTACTTCTGACGGCTGACCTCAATGTTGTCAAACTTGACGACCTCGTCATCGCCGGCACTGTCATGACTGCTGTAACGACGAAGCACTGCCTTGATACGAGCGGACAGTTCCTTCATATCGAAAGGCTTCACGACGAAATCATCCGCGCCCAGTTCCAGCCCCAAAACCTTGTCGAAGATCTCACCCTTTGCGGTGAGCATAATAATGGGGCGGGAAGAGACCTCACGAATTTCGCGGCAGACCTGCCAGCCGTCTTTGCGGGGCATCATAATATCCAGCAGAACGATGTCGGGTTCGTACATTTTGAAAGCACTGACGCCTTCTACGCCATCGTTTGCGATCTTGACCTCGTAGCCTTCGTTTTCCAGATACAGACGAAGGGATTCACAAATGCTGGGCTCGTCGTCCACAATCAATAATTTTACAGCCATTTTACTTCCTCCATAGCATATATATATTTGTAACTCTGTTAAATTGTTAACATAGTTAATTTTGTATCAATGTTCACAATTGAATTATAGCATCCAGTTGTGGCGTACAAATGAAATAATTGTGAACGTTATGTGACATCTTGCAAACTTTCGGGGAAATTTTGAAAATAACTTGCATTTTGTGGGGAGATATAGTATAATGAAGGCATCTGAAAAGAATTACTGAAATGAGGTTCCATCCATGAAACTGGGTATCGTAGGTCTTCCCAATGTCGGGAAGAGCACACTGTTTAACGCAATCACTAATGTAGGCGCAGAGTCTGCCAACTATCCGTTCTGCACCATTGAGCCGAATGTAGGCGTCGTGGCCGTGCCGGACAAGCGTCTGGACTGGCTTAACGATCTGTATCACGCAGAGAAATACACCCCCGCCGTCATCGAGTTCGTTGACATCGCAGGACTGGTTAAGGGTGCGTCCAAAGGCGAAGGACTGGGCAACAAGTTCTTGGGTCACATCCGCGAGGTTGACGCCATCGTTCATGTCGTCCGTTGCTTTGAAAATGCAAACATCGTCCATGTAGACGGCTCGGTTGATCCGCTCCGCGATGTGGAAACCATCAATATGGAACTGGTGCTTTCCGATCTGGAGCAGGTGGAACGCCGTCTGGACCGTCTGCGCAAACTGGCGAAGAACGACAAATCTCTTGTTCCCGAACTGGAACTGATGGAGAAGGTCTACATTGCACTTTCCGAAGGTCGGTCCGCCCGCTCTTTGACTTATACCGAGGACGAGCAGAAACTTATGACTTCTATGGGTCTGCTTTCTGACAAATCGGTCATCTACGCCGCCAATATCGGCGAGGATGAGGTTGACGGCAGTTACGAGAACAATCCCCACTATCAAGCGCTTGCCGCGTATGCCGCCAAGGAAGGCGCAGAGGTGGTACCGATCTGCGCAGGGATCGAGGCGGAGATCGCCGAACTGGATGAAGAAGAAAAAGCCATGTTCATCGCTGATCTGGGCATTACCGAGAGCGGTCTGGACAAGCTCATCAAAGCAAGCTACAGTCTGTTGGGACTCATCAGTTTCCTGACCGCAGGTGTTACCGAAGTACGTGCATGGACTATCCGCCGCGGCACCAAAGCACCCCAAGCCGCAGGAAAAATTCATACCGATTTCGAACGCGGATTCATCCGTGCAGAGGTGGTCGCATTCGACGATCTGAAGGAGTGCGGTTCTGTTAGCGCCGCGAAAGAGAAGGGACTTTATCGCTCTGAGGGAAAAGAATATGTGATGAAAGACGGCGATGTCGTCCTCTTCCGTTTCAATGTTTGATGACCGCGCGCCAGTCACCGCTACCGTCGATTGACAGATAAAGGAGATATTATGCTTTTCAAAAGCGTGTTTGCCCGCTATATGGTGGCGTTTATGATGATCATCCTGCTGAGTTTTCTGATTCTGGCGTTGATCATCACCTCCTTGGTACAGAATTACAGCAACAATCAGAAGCAGGAAGAACTGCAACGCGTGGCGATCTCGGTGAAAACCTATTTGCAAACCGAGTACGATGACGGAGAATACGAAGGTTTTGCGGAGTACATTCAGGACGATCACGAGTCGATCCAGCGCAGTCTGACTGCTATTACCCGCTATTCGGGCGAGATGTTCACCGTCATTACCGATGACCAAGGTCAGGTTCTGGTTTGTGATGACTCTACGCCGATGGATTTGATCTCCACGCTGTTTCCTGCCGAGGTACTGGATAAAGTTTCCTCTGACGGAAGTCTGATGAGCCAATCGGATCTGATGGGCAGTCTGCCTGCCAAGCATTATGCGTATGCCTATCAGATCATGTCGGACAACGGAGAGATCATCGGATATTTGTTCACCTGTAAGTCCTCGGAAGCGGCGGCTTATCTGATGGAGACCATGATCAAAATGATCGTACTCGCTTGTATGTGGGTGATGTGTGCCGCCATCATCGCCAGTTATTTCATCAGCGAGCGCACCGTTCGCCCGCTCCGCAATCTGTCCCGTGCCGCCAAATCCTTTGCCGCAGGGCAACTGGACGTTCGTGTGGAAGTCCGTGGAAACGATGAGATCGCAGAACTTGGTATGGCGTTCAACAATATGGCGTCCAGTCTGGCAACGCTGGAGGACACCCGCCGCACCTTCCTTGCCAATGTTTCCCACGATTTGCGCACGCCCATGACTACCATCGCGGGATATATTGACAACATCCTCGCAGGCACCATCCCGCCCGAAAAACAAGAGTATTATCTGAACATCATCGCCTCCGAAGTTCGCAGATTGTCCCGTCTGGTGACCTCTTTGCTGGATATCACCCGAATTCAGGCAGGGGAACGCAAATTCACCATGGCATCCTTTGATATTTGCGAATTGGCGCGTCAGGTGCTGATTTCCTTTGAACAACGGATCGACGAGAAGCATCTGGATGTTTCGTTTGACTGTGAAGATGAACGGATGATGGTAGTAGCAGACCGCGATGCCATTCATCAGATTCTGTACAACATCTGCGACAACGCCGTGAAGTTCTCCCGCGAAGGTGGTGCTTACCGCATCAATCTGCGGGAAATGAACCGAAAGGTCTATGTTTCCGTCTACAACGAAGGGCAGGGGATTCCTGCGGAGGATCTGCCTCACATCTTCGACCGTTTCTACAAGAGCGACAAGAGCCGCAGTCTGGATAAATCGGGCGTTGGTCTGGGAATGTATATTGCCAAGACGATCATCGATGCTCACGGAGAGACCATCTCGGTCAGCAGTAAACAGGGTGAATACTGTGAGTTCACCTTTACGCTGAAGAAAGACACGGTCGTGAGTACGAAGAAATAATTCATCGGGAGATAGTCCCATCAAAAACAGAGACTATGACCTTCGTCATAGTCTCTGTCTGTCTGTCGATAAACTATAAATTTAG
>JBJDZI010000029.1:0-19509 GCA_051867925.1 Eubacteriales bacterium | reverse complement strand
CGACGGCGTTGAAATCGTCGATGGCAAGCTCGGGCTCGCCGCCAAAATACCGCACGTCCGCGCCGAGATGATATTTTCCGTTCTCTTTCTTTTTGTCGGTGACTTTTTTACAGCGCCTTTTCAATTCTATGATTCCAGCAGTTCAGCCAAAATCGTGTTGCTGACCAAAAATCCCTTGGTGGTGAACGCAATCCGATCCCCACATCGCTCCATAAAGCCGTAGCGGAGATAATCGGCGCACTTTGCAAGCAGATCGTCGGTAGCTACGATTCCCTCGGAGAGCCGAAGTCCCAGCATGATCTCCTCATCCTTTGCCTCAGCGGGAGTGATCGGCACAACACTATCGGGCTCAGGTAGTCTGCCCTGCTCCAAAGCGGTAATGTAAGCCTCCACACTACGGGGATAACTGTACCGCACACCGTCCACGAAGGAATGAGCTGCGGGTCCCAGTCCCAGATACTCCTCCCGCTTCCAATAGCGGAGATTGTGGCGGGATTCGAACCCCGCTTTCGCAAAGTTGCTGATCTCGTAGCGGTGATAGCCCTCTGATTCCAGCAGATCGCAGGCGCGCTCATACATCTCGCATTGGGCGTCTTCATCCGGAAGTGTCAGTAGGTTCCCCATTTTGCCGAAGGGCGTGTTTTCCTCCACCTTGAGACCGTACATCGAAATGTGTTCGGGTGCCAGTGTGACCAGCCCCCGGAGCGTGTGAAACAGTCCTTCCACAGTCTGCCCCGGAAGTGCGTACATCACATCTGCGCTGAGATTTGCAAAGCCTGCCCTCCGTGCCTCATGAAAGGTTTCGACGAACTGATCATAGCTGTGCAGTCGTCCGAGGGTCTTCAGCACCGCATCTTCCGACGATTGCATTCCCATGGAAAGGCGGGTGATTCCAAGCGCACGCATTACGCGGAATTTTTCCTCAGCTGCTACTGCGGGGTTGGTTTCGAGGGTGATCTCGGCATCCTCAGTGAGATGAAAGTTCTCCCTGATCCCGTTCATCAGCGCAGTAAGCATTTCTGCCGTCAGCAGACCGGGAGTGCCGCCTCCGATATAAACGGTATCGAAAACCCTGTCCTCCATAGTGGCGGACAGGGTCTTCATATGGAGCGTCAGCGCGTGAATATACCGTTTTTGCAGTGCATCGTCTCTGCCCGGAATGGAGTAGAAATCGCAATAGGCACACTTTTGCAGGCAGAATGGGATATGAACGTATAATCCGATTCGCTTCATCAGTTGTCGTCGTCCATTTTCAGTACAGCCATGAAGGCTTCGGGAGTCACCTGGACACTGCCCAGCTGACGCATCTTCTTCTTGCCTTCCTTCTGTTTTTCCAGCAGTTTCTTCTTACGGGTAATGTCACCGCCGTAGCACTTCGCCAAAACGTCCTTGCGCATTGCCTTGACCGTTTCACGGGCGATCACTTTCCCGCCGACGGCGGCTTGGATCGGAATCTCGAAGAGCTGGCGCGGAATGTTTTCTTTCAGTTTTTCGCAGATCTTGCGGGCGCGTCCGTACGCCTTTTCCTCGTGAACAATGAAGGAGAGTGCATCCACCACATCGCCGTTGAGGAGGATATCCAGCTTCACCAGTTTGCTCTTTTTGTATTCGGAGAACTCGTAATCCAGCGAAGCGTAGCCCTTACTACGGGATTTCAGCGCGTCGAAGAAATCGTAGATGATCTCGTTCAACGGCATCTCATAGTGAAGTTCGGTGCGGGTGGAATCCAGATATTTCATATCTTGGAACACACCGCGGCGATCTTGACACAAATCCATAATTCCGCCCACAAATTCGACGGGCGTGATGATATTGGCGTGAATCATCGGCTCTGCCGCCTCCTCGATCTCATCGGGAGAGGGATAGCCGGTCGGATTGTCGATATAGACCACCTGTCCGTCTCGGCGGGTGATCTTGTAGATTACGCTGGGCGCAGTAGTGATAATGTCCAGATTAAATTCGCGCTCGATGCGCTCCTGGATGATCTCCATATGGAGCAGACCGAGAAATCCGCATCGGAAACCGAAGCCCAGCGCCGCGGAGGTTTCGGGTTCAAACGAGAGAGAAGCATCGTTGAGTTGGAGTTTTTCCAGCGCATCGCGGAGATCGCCGTAGCGGGAGCCGTCGGCAGGATAAATACCCGAAAAGACCATGGGAAGGGCTTTTTTGAAGCCTGGCAGAGGCTCGTCCGTGGGATTGGCCGCCAGCGTGACGGTATCGCCCACGCGCGTGTCGGCAACCGTCTTGATGCTGGCGGTGATATAGCCGACTTCGCCTGCAGAGAGGCTGTCTTCCTTATGCAGACCGAAGGCGGTCAGGGTTCCCACCTCAACCACATCAAATTCGGAACCTGCGTGCATCATGCGGATCCGCTGACCGGCGCGGAGCGTTCCGTCCATTACGCGGATGTAAACCACTACGCCCAAATAGGGGTCATAGTAGGAGTCAAAGATCAGTGCCTTCAGCGGCGCATCGGGATCGCCTTGTGGTGCGGGGATTTCGCGCACCACCGCTTCCAGCACGTCCTCGATATGGAGCCCCGCCTTAGCGGAAACGGCAGGGCATCCTTCGGCAGGAATGCCGATGATGTCCTCCACCTCGCGGCGGCAACGATCCACATCGGCGGAGGGAAGGTCGATCTTATTGATGACCGGCACGATCTCCAGATTGGAATCTACTGCCAGATATGCGTTGGCAAGCGTTTGGGCTTCGATTCCCTGACTGGCATCAATGACCAGCAGAGCACCCTCGCAAGCGTTCAGCGAGCGGGAGACCTCGTAACCGAAGTCCACGTGACCGGGGGTATCGATGAGGTTCAGGGTGTACACTTCTCCGTCGGGAGCGTTGTATTCCAGCTTTACCGCGCGGGCTTTGATGGTGATCCCGCGCTCCCGCTCCAGATCCATATTATCTAAAAGCTGTTCTTCCATCTCACGTTGGGAGACGGCCTGTGTCTTTTCCAAAAGACGATCTGCCAGCGTGGATTTACCGTGGTCAATATGGGCGATAATGGAAAAATTGCGAATGTTTTCACGTTTTGTCATTCAAGTTGACCTCACAAAAGGGGATACTTATTCTTCGGCTGGTTCATTCGGGTCATTGGGTTCATTGGGGACATCCGGCTCGGTTTCGCTACCGGATTCGGGCGTATCAGAGTCAGACGGCTTTTCGGTCTCTTCCGGATCGGGTTCAGGCTCGGGTTCGGGCTCAGGTTCACTGGGAATCACGATCTTCGGTCCAAGGCTGACCACGATGTCGATGGATGTGATCCCTGCCTTCACGGTAGTTCCCGCTACCAGACTCTGGCTGATGATCAGACCGGGCGCAACGGTGTCCGAATAAGTGTAAGAGACCTTCCCCAAACGAATATCCAGCGATTTCAGCGTAGCGCTGAGTTGCGCTGCAGTCATTCCCTTCAAATCGGGAATGGTAATATAGGTGCTTTCGCCGCCCTTGCTGACGTACAGAATGATCTCGGTTCCGCTTCCCATGACAGTGCCAGCTGTGGGGTACGTGGAGATTACCAGTCCTTCTTCGACGGCATTGTTATAAACTTTTTCAATTGTATAGTTTATCTTATTTTTCTGCAACTGAATCGTGGCTTCGCGGTATTCCATACCCGTATAGTCGGGAAGCGTTATCAGTTTTTCACCGCTACTGACCAAAAGAGTGAGCTTGCAGGTGGGATTTTCACGATTGAGTTGACGGCGCGCGCCTTTCTCCGGTTGCTGTGAAATAATGGTATTGGCAAGATAATCACTGCTGGAAACCCATTCCACGGTGATCGTATAACCGCTGTTCTCCAGTTCTGCCTTCATCTCTTCGGAATACATTTGATCGACGAAGTCTCCCACGACCAGAACGTGAGAACTGTTGGGATCTGAAAAGAAGTAATTCTGCAACAGGTAGAACAGTACCACCAGCACGACTGCGCCAAATGCGCATAGCATTCCGAAAATGATGGGGAACATCGTGGCGTGTGGCTTCTTGTAAACGTACTCTTTCTCTACGATGGGCTTGATTTTTGCTTTTTTTTCTTTTTTCTTTTTCTTGGATCTTGATGGCTTGACTACCTGCATTTCCACATTCTGATCCGTGGCGGCACGGACACCTGTCGCGGGAATCACGTCTTCCCCGCTGTCCTCGTCAACGGTAACAAAATCGAATACGGCGTCGGGCGTAGTCTCCAGTCGTTGCAGACAAGTCAGCATCTGCGTGGCGTTCTCAAAACGGTCGGCAGGACGCTTGCTGATCGCCTTCATCACGATCTGTTCCAGTCCCTTGGGGACTCCCGGAACGATCTCTGAAGGCGGAACGGCGCGGGAACTGATCTGCATACAAGCAACGGCAACAGCGTTCTCCGCTTCGAAGGGAACGCGGTTGCAGATCATTTCGTAAAGGATAATGCCCAGCGAATACAGATCACTACGCACATCCACCCGCAGACCGCTGGCCTGCTCGGGGGAGATATAGTGAACCGAACCGATGGCTTTATCTGCCATGGTGATGGTCTCGCTGTTGGGAATCTTGGCAATGCCGAAGTCGGTGACTTTAATGGAACCGTCAGGGGCAATGATAATGTTCTGGGGCTTGATATCCCGATGAATGATCCCGCGGGAATGGGCGTGCTGAAGACCTGACAGGATCTGCACGGCGATATGAATGATCTCCTCAGAGGGGAGCGGACCGTGTTCCTGCATATACTCCTTCAGCGTGATGCCTTCGGCGTACTCCAGAACGATATATTTCACGTCCGACGTGACCGACACGTCGTAAACCGATACGATATTGGGATGGGAGAGCATGGAAACCGCTTTGGACTCGTGAATAAAACGGCGCACGGCGGCTTCGTCTTTGGAAATATCCTCCCGAAGCATTTTCAGCGCAAGTTCGCGATGAAGCACCAGATCATCTACCAGAAATACGCGGGACATTCCCCCGCTTCCGACGATACTCTTGATCCGATACCGATCATCCAGCGTCTTGCCTATATATTTAGTGTTTTCAATGGAATCCATATTTTTCCTCAATCAGTTATTTCAAACGGGAACTGACCACCAGCGCGGTGATATTATCGGTTCCGCCGTGGCTGTTTGCCTTTGCAACCAAACGCTCTGCTTTGTGGGGAAATTCCACTTCATCGTTTCCGAGAACGTCGGCAATTTCCGCTTCGTTGACCATATTGGTCAGACCGTCCGAACACAGTAGGATGAGATCGGTTCGGCGGGTGTCCAGCGCAAAGAGATCAGGGGTGATCTCTGCAGAAGTACCTACGCTGCGGGTGATCAGATTCTTGTGGGGGTGGCTCTCTGCCTCGTCGGGCTGGATCAGTCCATTGTCGATCAAATACTGGACATAGGAATGATCTTTGGTGATCTGGCACAGCTGACCGTCTTTGTAATAGTATGCCCGACTGTCGCCGACATTTACGATATATGCAGTCTTATTCACCAAAAGGATGGACACAAGCGTGGTTCCCATCCCTTCCAGAGCGGGATCCGTCTTCGACAATTGATAGACGGCGGCGTTGGCTTCGTTCAGCGCGTCCAACATCAGACGCTTGCATAGTTTGGCACTCAGCGGTGTCAGCAGATGGGCAGAAGTCAGATGCGGTTGCAGTGCCGCGGTTAAGGCAGAGTGATAGACCGAGCAAGCAGTTGCACTGGCTGTTTCTCCCGCGCTGGCGCCGCCCATACCGTCACAGACGGTAAAGAGGCAAACGGAATCGCTCAGTTCTTCTGCCATATAGCAGTCTTCGTTCTGATTTCTGATTCTTCCTACATTGGTATATGCACTGTACTGCATAGTATCCCCCGAAAAGATGTAAAATCCTAAATGAAAGTCGGTTTATTGCCGAAGTGAATGATTGGTTTGATCTGCTGTGTGGCGGAGTTGACCGCAAGCCGCGTTGATATCCTCACCCAGCGTACGGCGGACGGTGGCGTTGACACCCGACTTCTCCAGCGTTTCGCAAAACGCACGGACACGCCGCTTGCCGGAGGCTTCGTATCCCCGCTCTTTGACCGGATTGACCGGGATCAGATTCACGTGGAACGGACGCTTTTCCAGATACCGCTTCAGCAGTGCAGCGAGGAGGACGGCACCGTCGGTACTGTCGTTTTCGCCGGAGATAAGGGTGTATTCAAAGGAGATCCGCCTTCCCGTCTGATCGAAATAGTCCCGACAAGCAGTGAGCAGACGGTCGATATTGTACGCGCGGTTCACCGGCATGATCTCCGACCGCTTCTCGTCGTCGTAGGCGTGGAGCGAGATGGACAGCGTAATGGGAAGCTCCTCTTTTGCCAGCCGATAGATGCCGGGCACCAATCCGCAGGTAGACAGAGAGATGTGACGGCACCCGATGTTCAGCCCCTCGGGAGCCGACACCAAGCGCAGGAATCGGATCACGTTATCGTAGTTGTCCAGCGGCTCACCGATCCCCATCATCACGATGTTGGAGATGCGCTTCCCGGCATCCTTTTGGGCAATGATAATCTGCCCGAGTATCTCAGAGGGGAGCAGATCCCGTACTTTTCCGCCCAAGGTAGAGGCGCAGAAGCGGCATCCCATCCGACAGCCCGCCTGGGAAGACACGCAAATGGAAAGCCCGTGTTCGTACTCCATCAGCACGCTTTCGATCAGTTGCCCGTCGGGCAGACGAAAGAGATACTTGACCGTTGCGTCCAGCTTGGAAGCATAACGCGCCTCAATCACCGGGTAACGGAGTTCGGCAGAATGGGATAGTTTGTCCCTCAGGGCGGCAGACAGATTGGTCATTTCGGAAAACTCCGCCCCTTTGCAGATCCATTGCAAGATCTGTCCTGCACGGAACGCGGGTTCGCCCAGTTCTTTGACGAATTCCTTGAGCTTTGATGAAGTCATGGATAAGAGATCTGCCCGCGTTTCCATCATTTTTCCCCTTCCGTAATCGTTTTGCGCGTAATTGATTCTTTATTATAGCATGATGGCAAAGAAAATGCAACAAATCAAAAGTTAAATTTTTTCGTTCCGGATGAATTTTTGTGCAAGTTCATAAATATTAACATATTGTTCATTAAATGTTCACAAGAATCTGTTCTGTCTCTGTTATACTATTATTACCAAGTTCCAAGGAGGTAGCAAATATGGAAGAGAAAAACGGAAGCGTTCTGAAGACTATTTTGACGGTACTTGCAATCATTGTTGCAGTTACTGCTGCTGTAGCCGGTGCTTTGCTTATCGTGAAGAAGCTCCGCTGCAAGAAGGCGTTGAATGCTGCTGAAGAAACCGCAATTGACGATTGCTCCTGTGACTGCGATTGTGATTGTGACGACGAGGATTGTGCTTTCTGCGACGAGGACGAGTGCCCCGTTGAGGATGCCGAATAATCGTTTTCCGAACTTGAGCCGTTTATCGGCACCCCGGAAAAAAGCAACTGTTCGGTTGCTTTTTTCTTTTGATATACTTATAGGCGATTGTAAAACGCAGTTTACAATCGGACCGCTCGGAGCGCGGTAAGCACGCGCTTATCGCCGCTTGCCAAAATCTACGATTTTGGCAGCTCCCCTCGGCGCGTGGACTCGCTTTGCTCGTCTTAGAGGCGTTTTTGCGACGGCAAAGCCGCCGAAAAAACGATTTGATTTATAATTTGTCTACTTTTACAATCGGCTATTTTGATATACTTACTTTTGGAGGTTTTTACAATGACCTATTCCCTGCACTGCGGCAATCTCACCGCTACTGTGGCATCCACCGGTGCCGAACTGATCTCTCTGCAAAAAGACGGTAACGAATATATCTGGACGGGCGATGCAAACTACTGGAACGGACACAACCCCACGCTGTTCCCCGTCATCGGATTTTTGAAAGACGGCAAGACCTGCTTTAACGGAACGTCCCACGCCATTCCCAAACACGGTTACGCGCGCAAAAGCGAGTTTGCGGTGGTCAGCAGTTCGGACAATTCCATCACGCTGGAAATGTCCGATAATGAAGAGACCCGCCTGGGATTTCCCTTCCGCTTTGCTCTGCAGATCACCCATACGCTGACCGAAGACGGCTTTGAAACCGCTTACCGTGTAGAAAACCGCGATGTGCGCACCATGCCGTTTATGATCGGTGCGCATACCGGCTTTCTGCTTCCCTTCTCAGAGTGGGCGAAGTTTGAGGATCATACGTTGATCTTTGAGCATCCCGAATGTAATGTTACCCGCTACATCGCCGTGGGTGGGCAGATTATCGAGGATGCAGAGGGTCAAAAGGACTATCTGGACGGCGCAGACCGTTTGCCTCTCACCTATGATTTGTTCGACGACGACGCGCTGATGCTCTCCGGGCTTCGCTCTCGCAAAGTTTCTCTGCTGGACAAAAACGGATGCGGTGTTGGAATGGAATTTGAAGGATTTGACGCGTTGGGCATCTGGACTCCTCCCGGCAAGCAGGCTCCCTTCCTCTGTCTGGAACCGTGGAACGGAATCAACGCATTTTCCAATGAAGAGGCTGAGTTTTCGAAAAAGCCCTTCCTCCGCTCCACTGAACCCGGCGAGTGCTACACGGTAAGCTATCGGGTGCGCATCATCGACTGACCGCACACTCTGCGCGTGACAAGCAGCTCACGAAACCGCTTTGCGCAGTTTTCGTCGGGCAAGCAGATACGCCACCCCGACCGCGATCAATCCACCGATGATGGCACCGATGCTGTCGATCAGCACATCTATCGGCACGCCCGAGCGTCCGGGAACGAAACGCTGATGCAGCTCGTCGGTTACGGCGTAGAGGGTCGCGCCGCCCCATGCAATGGCTGCACGCCGAAAACGTTCAAGCGGCAGGTGCCATTGAGACAGCGCGGTGAACAAGAGAACGGTCAGCACGGCGTACTCCGTCATATGCGCGCCTTTACGGACGACCATTGACAGCGTGTGCGCAATGCTCTCCTGTCGCTCCGGCGACAGACCGTTAAAGTCAGGCACAAAAATGCGGATGATCTGCTTCACCAGCCGGTCGCTGGTTTGCAGAGACTCCTCCACCGGATTTGCAGAAAACTGAAAGATCACGAACATCCAGACCGCAGTCAGTACAAGGACTGCGGTTTGCTTGATTTTTTGAGACATACGTCCCTCCGATCAATGATTTATGATTTTATAGTAGTGTACTACATTTTCTGAGATTTGTAAAGAGAAATCTTTTCCATACCGTATGAAAGGATTGTTTTCTTGGAAATACTATCAAAAAACAAGCAAAGGATGATCTTATGAAACTTATGTCAGATTGCAAAATCGTCGGTGTCAGCGCAAGACAGATTTTCGATTCCCGTGGCGTTCCCACCGTGGAGGCAACCGTTCTTTTGGAAAGCGGCGAAGCCGCATCGGCGGCGGTTCCTTCGGGAGCGTCTACCGGCGAACACGAAGCGGTTGAACTGCGGGACGGCGGCTTTGCCTATGACGGCAAGGGCGTGACCAAAGCGGTGGAGTCGGTGAACGGCACCATCCGTAAGGCCATCGTGGGCAAACGCGCCGACTGTCAGGACTGTATTGACCGCCTGCTTTGCAAATCAGACGGAACCGACAATAAATCCGCGCTGGGTGCAAACGCCATTCTCGCCGTATCCCTTGCCACCGCCAAGGCATCTGCCAAGCATTACGGGCTTCCGCTCTACCGCTATCTGGGCGGCAGTAACGCCCGCATTCTGCCCGTGCCAATGATGAACATTCTCAATGGCGGGGCGCACGCTTCCAACAATCTGGATGTGCAGGAGTTTATGATCATGCCCGTCGGCGCCAAGAGTTTTGCAGAAGCCATGCAGATGGGTACGGAAATCTACGGTGCGCTGAAAAAGCTGTTGAAATCTGACGGACTGAGCGTATCGGTGGGGGACGAGGGCGGTTTTGCCCCCAATCTTGCTGGAGATGAAGAAGCACTGGATTATATCCTCCGCGCCGTGGAGAGCGCAGGGTATCTGCCCGGTGAGGACGTGAAGATCGCGCTGGACATTGCCTCCAGCGAGTGGTTTGAAAACGGAAAATACCTTCTGCCCAAGAGCGGAAAGTCTCTGACTGCCGACGAGCTTGCGGCGTACTACGAAAAACTGCTGAAGCAATTCCCCATCGCCTCCATCGAGGATCCTTTCGCCGAGGACGATTGGTCAGCGTTCGCCCGCTTTACAGCGGCGCACCCCAAACTGCAGATCGTGGGGGACGATCTGTTCGTCACCAATACAGATCGCTTGCGAATGGGGATCGAGCAAGGTGCCGCCAATGCCATTCTGATCAAACCCAATCAGATCGGCACGTTGACCGAAACCCTCAATGCCATGCAACTTGCCGCCACCCACGGCTACCGTGCCATCGTCTCCCATCGAAGCGGAGAGACCGAGGACACCACCATCGCCGATCTTGCCGTGGCTACCGGCGCAGGTCAGATCAAAACAGGTGCCCCCGCCAGAAGCGAGCGGGTCTGCAAATACAACCGTCTGCTCCGCATCGAACATTGCCTCGGCGTCTCCGCTCTGTACGGCTCGATTTGAATTGGAATGCATTGGGGCTTCGCCTCAAACCCTGCCAAGAACCTTTTTGAAAAAAGGTTCTTGGCACTCCAAAAACTTTTATGAAAATCGGGCTGTCGCAAAAGCCTCTATACGAATACAATTGATATCACGCTCCCAAGGCTCACCGATAGAGTGTTTCTTTGTTCAAATTCTTCGCACGCAATCCGATACGCTCCGATACAGTCTTATATTGTTCTAACCATTCGTTTCTGAGAGGAGGAAAAAAACATCGGGGGGCACCGAAGTTTTCATAGCAATCGCAACGCGGTTGCTACACTCCTCATCAGACTCTCCACCCTATTCCTTGGCTTCGGCAGTTCTAATAAAAAACAGGGGTCTGTCTCAAGTATAGAAATAATATCTATCGAACCGGCTATCTGAACTAAAAACACTTGCAAACATTTGTTGTGGCAAGTGCTTTTTGTTTATTTCTATTTAGTTATAGCAATGAGTCATTCTCCAAAATCTATTTACGACAGCCCCCTTTTTAGTTGGTATACGATGATCAAAAGTCGGGAAAATCTGGAATCACAATACCTTTTTTGAAATTTGTGCAATTCAACTGTTTACAAAATCCGAAAAATCTGCTATACTGCTAAATTGGAGGATGCCGCAGGCATCCGATTTTGCACAAAGTAAAGGGGTTGATTCTATGGTCAAGGATATGACCGTTGGAAATTCTGCCAAACAAATACTATTTTTCGCTCTTCCGCTGATGGTGGGAAATCTGTTCCAGCAGTTCTACAATATGGCTGACAGTATGATTGTCGGCAAGACGCTGGGAACCAACGCGCTGGGTGCCGTCTGCTCCACGGGTTCGCTGAACTTTCTGATTATCGGCTTTGTGATGGGACTTGCCAGCGGATTTTGTATTCCGGTTGCGCAGTTTTTCGGCGCAAAAGACTATCGCAATCTCCGCCGTTCGGTCACCAATATGATCTACCTTGCAGTAGGCATCACCGCTCTGCTGACCTTGCTGACCGCGTTTTTCACCGACGATATTCTCCGTCTTTTGGGTACACCCGACGACATTTTCGATGACGCATACAGTTACATCATCGTCATCTTCCTGGGAATGGCGGCGACCATGTTCTACAACATTTTGGCGGGATTGCTTCGGGCACTGGGCGACAGCCGCTCGCCGCTGATCTTTCTGATCATCGCCTCGGTGATCAACATCGGGCTGGATTTCTTCTTCATCCTCGTTTGCGAAATGGGCGTGGCAGGAGCAGGCGTTGCCACCGTTGCGGCGCAGGCACTTTCCGGACTTCTGTGCCTCTTTTACATTATCAAAAAATCCACCGTTTTGCGCCTCCATAAGGAAGATTGGTTGCCCTCTCTCGCCATCATGAAGAAACTGCTCTATTTGGGTCTGCCCATGGCATTGCAGTTCTCCATCACTGCAGTAGGCGGTCTGATTTTGCAACAGTCAGTCAACTCTTTGGGAACCGCCGCCGTCAGCGCGGTGGGAGCAGGCAACAAGACCTCTATGATGCTGACTCAACCCATGGAGGCGATGGGAATCGCTCTGGCAACCTTCTGCGGACAGAATCTGGGTGCAGGGAAGATTGACCGCGCCCGCCGCGGCGTTCATCAGGGACTTTCTATGATCATGGTCTATGTTGCTGTGGCAACGGTGGCATCTCTTGGGTTCGGTCAGTACCTTGCCCTTCTGTTTGTTTCCGCCAACGAGATTTCGGTGATCGGGGACATTCACAAATTGCTTTCGATCGTGGGCGTCTTCTATTGGGCGCTGGGCATCCTCTTTGTCTACCGCAACGCCGTACAAGGGCTTGGCTACGGCGTTCCCGCAATGGCTGCCGGGCTGTTTGAACTGGTGGCACGTGCCCTCATCGGTCTCTTTGCAGTTCCCGTCTTCGGATTTGAGGCGGCTTGTATTGCAGGTCCCCTTGCCTGGATCGCCGCGGATATTTTGCTGATCCCCGTATTCTATATCGTTATCCACAAACTCAAAAAGCGTTATCCTACGCCGATTAAGTCGGACCCAATTTCTGTCACGTCTGCCGTCTGATCTGCTATACTGAGCAGTGAACCGTTTTCGGAGGTTATTCTATGTTTCATACCAATTTCGCATGCATTGAATCCGATCAGCTTTACGATCAGCTTGCCCTTATGGCAGAGGGACTGCTGGAAGGCGAGACCGATCCCGTCTCTGCCACCGCCAATCTGTCTGCGCTGATCTATGATCTGGTTTCTGAACTGAACTGGGTGGGCTTCTATCGGGTGAAGGGAGATTTGTTGGTACTGGGCCCCTTTCAAGGCAAACCTGCCTGCAACCGCATCGCCAAGGGAAGGGGCGTGTGCGGCACCGCATGGCAGACCGATCTGCCCCAAGTGGTGTCCGATGTACACGCCTTTCCCGGTCATATCGCCTGTGACTCTGCATCGAACAGTGAGTTGGTGATTCCCATTCACGACCCCGAAGGCGGTTTCTGCGCACTGCTGGATCTGGACAGCCCGCGCGTCGGGCGGTTCAGCGAGACCGATCTGCAGGGCTTTCTCCCGCTGATCGCACGACTGGAAAAATGGATGGTGGAACAGAATGTCTATTCGTTCTGACTTCAAGCACACGCTGCTGGCAAGCTACATCGGTTACATCGTGCAAGCGGTCGTGAACAATTTCGCACCGCTTCTCTTCGTAACCTTTCAGAAGGAATTTGCAATCTCACTGGGACAGCTTTCCCTGCTGGTATTCATCAATTTCGGCGTTCAGCTGATCGTTGACATACTGTCCGCGCGTTTCGTCGATCGGATCGGCTATCGCACCTGTGTGGTTGCAGCCCACATCTTTTCCGGCGTGGGTTTGCTCCTGCTTCCGATTCTGCCGGGTGTTTGTGCCGATCCATATGTGGGCGTTCTGATCGCCGTACTCATTTACGCCACAGGCGGCGGTCTTTTGGAAGTGTTGATCAGTCCCATTGTGGAAGCCGCTCCTACCGAAAACAAATCCGCTCACATGAGCCTCCTCCACTCCTTTTACTGTTGGGGACACGTGGGAGTCGTTCTGCTCTCCACACTCTTCTTCTTTTTGGCAGGGGTAGAACATTGGAGGATTTTGGCACTCCTTTGGGCGATTCTGCCCGTGTTTAACGGCATCTATTTCTGCTTCGTACCCATCCGCACATTACAGGAAAGTACCGCAGAGTCTGTTCCTTTGCGCAGAATCTTTCGGCTCTCGGACTTTTGGATCCTGATCCTGCTGATGCTTTGCGCGGGTGCCGCCGAGCAGGCGATGAGCCAATGGGCGTCTGCCTTTGCCGAAACAGGACTTTCGGTCAGCAAAACGGTAGGCGATCTGGCAGGACCTTGTCTGTTCGCCGCAATGATGGGACTGTCCCGTCTCACCTATTCTCTCTTCAGCAAGAAGATCAACCTGCGGGCGTTTATGCTCTGTAGTTGCGGACTGTCCATCGCAGGATATCTGCTGGCAGGACTATGTCCTCTCCCCATCGTTGCCCTTTGCGGCTGTGCCCTTTGCGGATTCTCCTGCGGTATTCTGTGGCCCGGCACATACAGCGTGGCGGCAGAACGCTGTCCCGGGGGCGGAACCGCTCTCTTTGCGGTCTTAGCACTGGCGGGCGATGTCGGCTGCTCCTCCGGTCCCGCGCTGGTCGGTTTGGTCACCGGTGCCACCGACGGCAGATTACAGACAGGACTGCTGATTGCGCTGATCTTCCCTGCCGTTATGGGTGTTGCCCTGCTTCTGTACAGACGGCGCTCGGCAAAAGCCTCCCCTTCGGCATAAAGACAAAGCAAATTCCGATCTGACATTTCCCAAAAGCGGTTGGCTTTTACGCTGACCGCTTTTGATTGTGCGCATTCGGGGATTGCCTGTTTGTGAGAGCGTGGCAGTATCCTTAAATAAATCGAACCCACATGAATAGAAAAATGGGATGTATTGTCAGACGCGCATGGTCAAATCACGAGCGTGCGCATCTTCCCTAAAGTTTTTTTCAAAAAAAGGTTGACAAAAGCCTGCCGCTGTGCTATAATATTTAAGAATAGAGGTTCAACCGGATCTCTTGCAACGAATCGGGGTATGGCTCAGTTTGGTAGAGTGCATGGTTCGGGTCCATGAGGCCGCGCGTTCGAATCGCGCTACTCCGACCAGCGGTACAACCGCACGACAACGAGGAGTATTCGCATTGCGAATACTCCTTCCGTTTACTCTTTCATTTTCGCTTTGAGTTTCCTCAAGGCGTGTTTTTTAGAAATCATTTCACTCCGGAGGATAGACGATATGGCAGAGCGCAGACTTTCTCTGCAACATATGCTGGGCAAGACCGTCACCGTACGCATCGACCGCCCCATCGGCAGTCGGCATCCACGCTACCCCGATCTGATCTATCCCGTCCATTACGGGTTCGTTCCCGGGCTGATCGGCGGCGACGGCCAGCCGCAGGACGCCTATCTGTTAGGAGTCAGCGAGGTGACTTCCGAATATCGGGGCGTGGTCATCGGCATCGTGCGCCGCATCAACGATCGGGAGGATAAATTGGTGGTCGCCCCTGCAGGGATGCTGATCCATCAAGCGGAGATCGCCGAGGCTGTACATTTTCAGGAGAAATTTTACCGCACACGCATCATTCCCCTTTACCACCGTTCCTGCGGTGCCATCGTCTACCGCAGAGATCGGGATCGCATCCGCTATCTGTTGCTTTTTCAGAGAGGCTCTCACACATGGAGTTTTCCGAAAGGACACATGGAGCGGGGCGAAAGCGAAGAGGGGACTGCGCTTCGGGAGGTACGGGAGGAAGTGGGAATGCAAGTGCATTTGCGTCCGGGATTTCGTGGAGAGGCTGTCTACTCCGTCGGTGTCGGGATGAAAACGGTGATACTCTTCTTAGCCAAATCCACCCACCCGCCTGTGCTGTCTTCCCAGGAAGTGCTGGTATCCAAGTGGTGTACCCTTCAGGAAGCAGAAAAACTCCTGCACGACGCATATCTGCACGTTTTGCGAGATGCTGAAGCCTATCTTTTGCAAAATGCCGACGGCAGATAAGCCAGTCGCCGAAATTCAGCACTCTTATCGCTCCTATATAGTTCATTCACCCACATGACAACGGAAGCATCTGCCGCTTTGAGGCATCGGAATATTTGATCCGGGAGGTCTACATGAAAGAAGAACGCACCCTTACATTTGAAAACAACGCACAAACGACGTCAGCATTGGAAAGCGAGAGCCAAGCGATCCTGGAACATCTGGAAAACGCGGAGCGCGAACTGTCCGATTATTACAAGGATCTTGCCACCATGCCCGATCCCGCGGCAAAAGAAGAGATCATTGAGCGAGAACTTGCATCCCTGCGGCGCACTTCCTCCAATCTGACCCGCGCGAATATGAAAGTTCTGGCGGCATCTGACGAGTTATCAGCGCGCTTTCGGGACGTAAAAGCCAGCCGTCGGAAACGACGGCTGATCCCCGCGGCACCTGCCAATTCCTCCATTGATCTGGAGGAAGAAAACTCCAAACATTTCGCCAAGGGACTCAATTTTTATAAACTGTTTCTCATTTGCTTCGTGGGCAGTTTTGCAGGCGTTGTGATCGAACTTTTATGGTGCATTGCCAAAAACGGATACATAGAAAGTCGCTCCGGTTTGGTCTACGGTCCTTTTAATCTGCTCTATGGAGCGGGCGCGGTTGCGCTTACGCTGGCACTCTATCGCTTCAGAAACCACCGCGGTTGGCTCTCCTTCGTGGGCGCATTCATCGTGGGCAGCGTGCTGGAATACGTCTGTTCCTGGGCGCAGGAGTTATTCCTCGGCTCCCGCTCATGGGATTATACCGGAAAATTTTTGAACATCAACGGTCGAATTTGTCTGGTCTACTCGATCTTCTGGGGAATTTTGGGCGTTTTCTGGATCAAGAACATTTATCCGCGGATGGCAAAACTGATCCTTAAGATCCCGGATCGAGTTGGCAAGATCGTCACTTGGGTGCTGGTGGTATTCATGGTCGTCAACTGTGCCGTTACGGTGGTCGCCGTAGCGCGTTGGTCTCAGCGGGTGGATGGTGTTCCCGCCGATTCCGCTTTTGAGGAATTTATCGACGAGCGCTTCCCCGACAGTCGGATGGAACGGATCTTCGCCAATATGGATTTCGGCGAGAAAGAATCTGCCGCCAATCCCGAATAATGAAGTGAAAACATCACCTTCGAACAATAGCAAAACCCAACTGAAAGCAAGTGAAAAACTTGCTCTTGGTTGGGTTTTCCATTATGTATTTTGCAACCGGAACTTCTTATAACTCTGCTATTTGTCAGGAATCATTCTCATCCGGCAACTTTGCGCCCGGGAAATAGACGTTCAGAATCTGACGGTAATTAACCCCCCGATCCGCGAGTGCTTTGGCACCCATTACACTGAATCCTACTCCGCATCCGCTTCCGCTCCCTGCAAAGACGAAGGAACCGTAAGTGCCGTCCAGCACCACTGTTTCGGTTGTCTCAGTATATTCAGATCCATTGCCCGACAGCGTTCGCTTGGTAACGGAAATGCTGTCACCTGACATTCCTGCAATAAAGCAAGCGGAGGGCAATCTGCCGGCAAAGAGAAGACGAATGGTCTCACTTCCCTCCACCGTCGCGGATCCGCCGAACAGGTCTGTGAAGGTAATGGAGGTCACGTAGTCGGAGCCTTCTGCTAAGGCATTGACCTTGACCGAAGCGATATTGCCGCCAATCTCGCTGTATCCCGCACTTTGCAGAAGCTGATACAGTTCAAAGGGGGTAAACTCCACCGTCCAGCCGCTCTGCTCTTCCCAAGGGGTATAGAGCGCGGGAAGATAGGGGATGTCTTTGCCGAACGCATCTTTGGCGGACACAGTACCTGTTCCGTTGGTCAACGAATAGGGCGTATAGATAGGCGCGCCCTCGTAGGTCAGGATTTGACCTGTAGTCGCTTTAACTGCATCCAATATCTCATCTGTGGCAACCGCTCCGCCTATGTAAGCGTGACAGTGGCTTTCGGCACACAGATCGTAGCCGTCATCGGCGTGACAGCCCAGTTTTCCGGTAATTTCGGTGCGAAGCAGAACTGCCATCGACTTCAGAAGATTGCTGTTCCATTGAGAAGAGACCTCCGTGGGGAGCAGTACGCTGACGTATTCCTCCACCGACAGTCGGTTCAACACATTGATACCCCTACGGGTAGCATTGGCTGACAGCGTAATCATTCCTTTGAACGAGCGCCCGTCCTCATCGCGGAGTACTCCATCCTCCAAGGGGGTGACCTGATAAGTCTTATCCTTGCCGCTGAATTCGCAAAGGATGGTATATTCCTCGCCGAGAACACTAACGGTATTGGAATCGGGACCTGCGATCTCCGCATTCAGCGTCATGGTGCGTTGCAGTTGGGTCAGTACTTCCTCGGCTTCGGCTTTGGTAAAGAAATTGCCAACGCGGATATAGCATTTGGACGCGGATACATAGCAAGGGAAGGTCGGCAGATCCAAGGCTTTGAAGGTGCTGTCATCGCCGAGCAGAGAGATGTATTCGTATACATTGGACGGAGAGTAGCCGTCGGTGGAACCTGCGGAACCGCCCGGACGGATAAAGACAGGGTTGTCGTGATCTGTATCAATTCCTAAATTGGAAAAGGTAAAATAGCTGATTTCTATATGATAACCGCCCACGGTAGCGATTCCTCCGCTGGTGGTGGAAAGCGTATCGCCTACGCGATAGAGATTGTCGTCTACTGTAACGATCATCTGAGAGGAGTCCAGCGAAACGGACAGTCCTGACGTGGCAACGCTTACCCGAAAGCCGTATTCGGCAGAAAGGGCGTAAGACTGCACTGCATTTTCGTTGCAGTACAGTCCGACGCTGATCTGTTGATCGGTAACGGTAGGCGAATCATTGCTTTCGACTGCCGCCGACTGCAGCGTGGAGATCATCATCACCAATACGCCGAAGATCATCATAAATCCCATGATCCCGCATACGATCTTGACCCAGAGCTTATTGCTCGAATCACTGTTGACAGGTTTCTTTCCCATCGGTTATCCTCCATAATGAAATGAATACTGTTATTATAACTGATTTTTTCGCAAAATGCAATAGGTTTGTTTCTATTGGAATGAATTTCCATATCAGATCAGCGAGATCTGATCCTCAATGGGATCAAACCGATCGAAGGGCACGCCTGTTGCGGGGATCTTGATCTTGCGCAGTCCCTTGGTACCGGAGGTATCTCTCGATGCAGCAGGTACGGCTTCGGTCAGCGTCTGACCTGCCTTGAGACTCATCAGTGTAACGCCTTGCGACGCGCGGGTGGTCTTTACGGGGATCAATGCGCTGGAGATCTGAATGGCTTTGTGGGCGTCCGAGATCAGCAGCAGATCGATGGGTTCCTTCTCGTGGAAGATTGCCACGATCGGAGAGGCATTCGAATAAGCACCCGACAGTTTTTTCCGATTGGCTTTGGTCTCGTATGCCGAGACGGGAACCTTTACGCCCTTGCCGTTGGCGAAAATGAAGATGAAGTATTCGTCGGGCTTATACTTCTTCAGACTCTTCATGAAGACCGTCTTCTCTTGTTTTTCAAAGCCCAGCTTACCGGCAACGTAGTCGCCCAGCTGTGCTGCCTTGGTAGTATCGAAGGCGTTGACTTTAGATTTGTAACACTGTGCGCCGTCGGAGAAGAAGAGCAGTTCAGCGGAGTTGTCGGTGTCTTCCACCAGCATGATCGCGTCACCTTCTTTGACCTTTTGCTCGCCCGAGGTACGCAGCGCCTGCTGGGAGATTTTCTTGAAATAGCCTTCTCTGGTCAATAGCAGACGGACGGGAGTGGTATCTACCTGCATCACTTCCTCATATTCATCCAGATCCTCGTCGTAGATGAGCTGCGTCATCCGCGCCTTGCCGTATTTGTTCTTGATCTCCTTGAGTTGCTTGGAGATGTAGGTTTTCAGCCGCGCTTCGGAGCCGATGAGATCGTTCAGATCTTCGATCTCCTGGCGGAGGGAC
>JBJDZI010000028.1:0-20043 GCA_051867925.1 Eubacteriales bacterium | reverse complement strand
TTTCGCCCTCCTCTCGATTTTCTGAAAGACTTTTTCGACACTCTGTGGGCGGCAAGTATTTGCCGCCCTTCATAGAAGTTTTTGGAGTTCCAAGAACCTTTTTTCCAAAAGGTTCTTGGTGGGTGGGAGCGTAGCTCCATTGCAGGGCTTTGCCCGGCTCCGGAGCAAAGCCCCAATATAATCTCATCCCTCGTATGCCGCGCGGTCGCAGATAAGTGTCACATCGGGATGAACCTTCAGAAGCGTTGCGGGCATATGGGTGGTGATGGTATGATCCAACAGCTGCTTCACCGCAGGATGCTTGGCAGCGCCGTTTGCCAAAAGAACGATCTTTCGGGCGTGTAGGATGGTTTCCATGCCCATGGTCAAGGCACGGGTGGGAACCTCCTCGCGGCTTTCAAAGAAGCGGGAGTTTGCCTCAATGGTAGACTCGGTCAGTTCGGTCACATGGGTGCCCGTGGTCAGAATACCGTCCGGCTCGTTGAAGCCGATGTGACCGTTGAGCCCGATGCCCAAAAGCTGGAGATCAATGCCGCCTGCCGCCTTGATCTGCTGATCGTATCCGGCACACTCGGCGACGGAATCTGCCGCCATGCCGTTGGGCACATGGGTGCGGGATTTGTCGATATTCACGTGATCGAACAGATTCTCGTTCATAAAATAGCGATAGGATTGGGGATTTTCGGGAGAGATGGGGTAATACTCGTCCAGATTAAAGGTGGTGATTCCGGAAAAATCGATCTCCCCAGCCTCGCACAGTTTCACCAGTTCCCGATACAGTCCCACGGGAGTAGAGCCGGTGGCAAGTCCCAGCACCGCCTCGGGATACAGCAGGATGTGCGCCGCAAAGATCCTCGCTCCCGCCTTGGACATTTCTTCGTAATTCTCACATACAATAACGCGCATGATACTCTCCTCTCAATCGTTGTATACTTCTAAATCGTCGCCGATCAGCGTGGCGATGGGCGTGTAATCCTCGGCAAGTCCCACCAAATGGGCGTTAGCACCCACAGAGATCGCGCCGAGTCCCTCGATACCGATCCGCCGGGCGGGGGTTGCGGAGCACATCCGCAAAGCATCCACGGCAGGGATGCCGATGGAAATCAAATTCTTCACTTCCTGATCCTGATAGCAAATGCCGCCGTTCAACGCACCCGTGAGGGTGGATTTGACGCCGTTTTCCACCTTCGCCCATTGTCCTGCGTAGAAATATCTGCCGTCGGGCAGGTTGGTGGGCATGGTGGAATCGGAGATCACCACCATCCGCTCCGCACCCTTGGTGCGATAGAGCAGCTTCAGAATTCCCTCGTGCAGATGAACCAGATCGCAGATTGCCTCGCAGTAAACGTCAGGATTTACCAGCGCGGCGGTGACCAACCCCGGCTCACGGTGATGGATGGGCGGGCAAGCGTTGAAGGTGTGGCAAACCGAGGTAAAACCGCTGGCAAAAGCGCGCTCTGCCGTCTCAAAGTCGCAGAGATTATGTCCTGCCTGCACCTGAATGCCGCGGGCATTCAGATGTGCCGCCAGTTCCATGGCACCCTCCATTTCGGGAGCTACGGTCACCATGCGGATCACGTCACCGTATTCGCCAAAATAGCGGTCGTAGGTCTCCACCGAGGGGAGCAGGATATTGTCGGCATCCTGCGCGCCGTTTTTGGCACCGTTGAGAAAGGGACCTTCCAGATGCGCGCCTGCGATGTGGGCACCGGGCAATTTGCCAGCCTTCTGAAGTTCCATCGCCGAGCGCAGAAAGGACAGTTCCTCTGCCATCACCTCCCCGCTTCCGGTGAGCAGGGTGATCAGAATATCCGTAACCCCCGAGCGGCGCAGACGGACGAGAAATTTTTCCAGAAGTACCAAAGAGAGCGAGGTAGTATCGTACCCTTCCCCGCCGTGATTATGGATGTCAAAGTAGCCGGGCGCAAGGATAGGCAGGCACAGATCGGCAGAAGCTTCACTGCCTGCCTCGATCGCCACGATCGCACCGTCCTGTACGGTCACCAGACGCTCACTAACAAATCCTTCCGACAGAAGGAGTTTTTTTGCATACAGTTTCATAGATTTTCATACCCTTATTGAATATCGTTCGCCCTTATTATATCGCCAAAGTGCAGGAAAGTCAAGCATTCCCCGAAAAATTCCCGCTCCGTCCCGAAAAATCAGACAATGTGGAAGCCTCTACTTGAATTTCGACACAATTTGTGATAAAATGAAACCAATCCATTGAATCGAGGTGTTTGCTATGCATTCCCATACCGTTTATCTTGCCGGAGGCTGTTTTTGGGGCGTCCAGCGTTATATTGACTCCATCCCGGGCGTGATGGAAACAGAGGTCGGCTACGCCAACGGTCCCCGCTATCCCGTCTCTTACGAAGAGGTCAAACACGCCAGCGGACACGCAGAGACCTGCCGCGTGATCTTCGATCAGGATGCTCTGCCGCTGACGAAACTATTGGAGGCATTCCTTTCGGTGATCGACCCGCTGTCGGTCAACCGTCAGGGCGAGGACGAGGGCATCCAGTACCGCACGGGCATCTACTTCACGGACGAGGCGGATCTGCCGATCATTCGGGTTGTGATCGATGGGCTGGAAGCCAATCTGGGCGCAAAGACTGCATTGGAGATCTTACCGCTGGAGGGATTTTGCCCTGCTGAGGAGTACCATCAGAAGTATCTGCAAAAAAATCCCGACGGCTACTGCCATATTCATTGTTTGTTTTGAAAATTTGAAATAATTTCCAAATACCTATTGACAATCATTTGATCGCGTGCTATAATTATATTACCATAATAAATAGGAGGAAAAATAATGAAAAACTTCGTTCGCATTCTATCCGACACAGGATTCGACCCTGCCGACACGATCACTGTTCTCATCGTAGTGGCAATCGTCGTATTCGTTGCCATGCTCTGCTTAGGCTATGTCAAGGCTCCCCCGGACACCGCTTACATTATCTCCGGTATCCGCAAGAAAAAGAAGATCCTGATTGGCCGCGCGGGCTTCCGCATCCCCTTCTTAGAGCGAATCGACAAACTCTCTCTGCGCGTGATGCAGGTAGATGTCAAGACCTCTGAGGCAGTTCCTACCAATGAGTTTATCAACGTAATGGTAGACGGTGTGGCAAACATCAAGATTTCTTCCGATCCTGCGCTCATTTCCAAGGCATCTGAGGCTTTGCTGGGTATGCATCAGGAAGAACTGGTTCGTTTGGTTACGCAAGTATTGGAAGGCAATATGCGTGAGATCGTTGGTTCCGTAGGTCTGAAGGAAATGGTTCAGGACCGTCAGGGCGTTGCCAAAAAAATCACCGAGAATGTCGTCCCTGACATGGAAAAACTGGGCATCGAAGTGGTGAACTTCAATATCCAGAATTTCAAGGACAGTGCAGGCACCATCGAGAACATGGGTATTGACAACGTGGAACAGATCCGCAAATCTGCCGCCATCGCCAAGGCAAACGCACAGCGTGACATCGCCATCGCCGAAGCAGAAGCAAATCAGCAGTCCAACGCTGTTCGTGTAGACAGCGAAAAGGCAATCGCTGAGCAGAATGCCGCTCTGTCCATGCAACAATCGTCCATGAAACTGAAGGCAGACACCTCTCGCGCAGAAGCAGACGCCGCTTACGACATTCAGAAGGAAGCACAGCGTAAGACCATCGAAATTGCATCCGCTGATGCCAATATCGCTCGCCGTGAGAAAGAAGCAGAGCTTGCCGAGAAAGAAATCCTGTTGCAGGAAAAGAAGCTGGACGCTGAAATCCGCAAAAAGGCTGACGCCATGAAGTACGAGGCACAGCAGATGGCGGAGGCAGACCTGGTTCGCCGTCAGAGAGAAGCCGATGCCGCCGCTTACGAGGCGATCAAAGAAGCCGAAGCCCGCAAAGCGGAAGCAGACGCGCTCAAGTACGCCATGGAACAGGAAGCCGCAGGTATTCGCGCCAAGGGTCTTGCAGAGGCAGAAGCCATCGAGAAGAAGGCACTGGCTCAGCAAAAGATGAGCGAAGCATCGGTTTTGGAAATGCTCCTTGCCGTCCTGCCCGAAATGGCGAAGAACATCGCAGAGCCTCTTGCCAATGTGGAAAGCATCACCATGTACGGCAGCGACAACACCACCAAACTGATGCAGGAGGTCACCAACTCCTCCAGCCAGATCTTCCATGCCGTGAAGAACGCAACCGGTTTGGACATTACCCAGCTGCTCAAGAGCTTTGCAAACAGAAAGAGCGCACCCACGCCTGCGGAAATCGGCTCGAATAAACCCATCGACTTTTCCGCTTCCGACAGTGCTGAATAAACGCCGCAAACATCCCCCCAAGCAGGTGCAATGCACCTGTCTTGGGGGATTTCACTCGGGTAGATCATTGAGGGCACAAAAAAACGGGGCGATGCCCCGTTTTTTCAATATGCAAAGATTACTCGTCCCAGTTGTGGTAGACGTCCTGAATATCGTCATCATCTTCGAGGGCATCCACCAATTTTTCCATCTTCTCCACATCGGCGGGATCGTCCAGAGTGATATAGGAAGAGGGAATCTTGGTCACTTCGGCGGACTCGATGGTGTAGGCACCTTCCAGCGCGGCACGGACGGTCTCCAGATCTTCCGGCTCGGTGTAGATCTCGAATACGTTCTCATCAACCTGAAAGTCGGATGCACCTGCTTCCAGCGCGGCTTCCATCACGGTGTCCTCGTCATAGTCACCCTCTTCGTTGTTGATCACGATCAGACCCTGATCGGAGAACATAAAGGACACACAACCCTGCGTACCCAGATTGCCGCCGAATTTGTCAAAATAATGGCGCACGTTGCCTGCGGTGCGGTTCTTGTTATCGGTGGCGGTAGTCACGATGACTGCAACGCCTGCGGGGCCGTAGCCCTCGTAGGTGTACTCCTCGTAGACTACGCCGTCGGTGTTTGCCTTATCAATGGCTCTCTTGATATTGTCGTTGGGTACATTCAGAGACTTTGCCTTGGCGATCAGTGTTGCCAGTTTGCCGTTGGCGGCGGGGTCGGAACCGCCTTCCCGAACGGCGATGGCAATCTCCTTACCGATCTTGGTAAAGACCTTAGCCTTCTGCGCATCGGTCTTCTCTTTCTTGTGCATGATATTTTTCCATTTGCTATGTCCGGACATATGATTACTCCTTCATTTATCAATCTATTCAATAGTTTATGCGACTGGTCGCAGGGGCTTCCAAAAGCAAAAGCCTTCGGTTATATTTTTCTCGGTGTCTTCAGGCAAATCAGAGGCAGGGCATTTCCCAGCACGGTGTTGGTCGCCTTGGTGAGCAGAAGACGGGTGTTCTTCACCGCCTCGGACTCTGCCGAAAGGATGGGGCATTCATGGTAGAAACGGTTGAATGCCGCGGCTACATCGAGGATGAAGCGGGTGATGTTGGAAGGCTCGTACTCTTTCATGGCGCGCAGAACGCACTCGGAGAAGCGGGAGAGCGTCTTCAGCAGTTCGCACTCCTCGGGAGCGGTCAGCATGATTTCACCCTCGCCGATGTCGCCTGCACGATCCAGAATGGAGCAGGTGCGGGCGTAGGTGTACTGCACATAGGGACCTGTGTTGCCCTCAAAGGAGAGCGCATCGCTCATGACGAAGCTGGAATCCTTGCTGATGCCGCCCAAGAGATAGTAGAAGATCACCGCGCCAACGCCGACTTCCTCGGCAACCTTGTCGCGGTCAGGAAGATCGGGGGATTTGGTCGCCATGATCTCGCTGACCTTGTCAATCGCGGCGGCAAAGACGTCGCGGAGCAGGAGCATATTGCCATGGCGAGTGGAGAGCTTCACGCCTTCCACGCTGATGGTACCGTAGGGAACGTGAACCAGTTTATCGTACCAATCGTAACCCATCAGTTCCACCACTTTGAACCACTGGGCAAAGTGCAGGGACTGCTGGTTGGCGGTGACATAAATGCACTTGTCGAAATCGTAGGTATCGTGGCGATAGACGGCGGCGGCAATGTCACGGGTGGGATACAGCGTAGAGCCGTCTCGCTTCAGAATCAGACAGGGGGGGAGATTATACTCGGACAGATCCACGATAGACGCACCGTCGTCGATCTTGAGAAGGTTCATCTCCCGCAGTTTCTGCACCTGCGCGGGCATTTTGTCGGTATAGAAGGACTCGCCCAGATAGGAATCAAAGGTGATACCCAGCTGTTTGTAGGTCTTCTCATACTCTTCCAGCGAGATTTCCTTGAACCACTTCCAGAGCGCGAGATTTTCCTCGTCGCCCTCTTCCAGCTTGTGGAACTCGTAGCGAGCCAGATCGTTCAGTGTGGGATCATTCTCCGCCTCTGCGTGGAAGCGAACGTAGATATCCACCAGATAGTCGATGCCGCCCGCCTCTACTTCTTCCTTAGAGCCCCACTTGCGATAGGCGGTGATCAGCTTGCCGAACTGGGTTCCCCAATCGCCGAGATAATTGATGCCGATGCAGTGGTAACCCATAAATTCGTGGGTCAGACGGATGGAGTGACCGATGACGGTGGTACCCAGATGTCCGATGTGGAAGGGCTTGCAGATGTTGGGGGAGGAGTAGTCGAGAACGACGGTTTTCCCTTCACCGATGTTCAGTTTGCCGTAATCCGCGCCTTTTTCCAAAATTTCGGGCAGGACGGCGTTTGCGTAGAAATCGGAGGATATCTTAAAATTCAAATAACCGTTGACGGCGCTGACAGACGCGATGCCTTCGCAGGTAAACTGTTCTGCGATGGTCTCGGCGATCATCTTTGGCGCGCGGCGCATAACCTTGGCAAAACGGAAGCAAGGAAGCGCAAGATCGCCCATGGTGCTGTCAGGAGGATATTCCAGCAGATTGGTCAGCTCGTCCGCCGCGGGGGTCGGCTCAGGCGTCATCGATGCCAGCGCTATGGCAAGGGCCTCTGCGATGCGTTTTTTCAGTTTAAGCATTTGATCAGTCCTTTTTACAAGAATACAGTATAGTATAGCACATTTCGGAAATAGTTTCAAGTGGTTTTTGCAAAAAATCAGCGGGAAATGGCTGAAAATTCATCCAAACGATTCCCGTAATTCCCCACTTTGCACTTGACAAATTCATGTGGGATTGCTATACTATACGCAGATAAATCATCAGGAGGCACACAATGGCACTATTGCACGTACACTTTCATTCGGACGTGCTGGGAATGGCGGCATCCATGGACGTGATCCTGCCCCAACAATCCAGCACGCTCATCGGCATGAACACCACGGGCGGTTCCACCTGCAAGACGCTCTATCTCTTGCACGGTCTGTCCGACGACCACACCATCTGGCAAAGACGCACCTCCATCGAGCGCTACGCCGCGGACAAAAATTTGGCTGTTGTCATGCCCGCCGCAGGCAAGAGCTGGTACACTGACATGGCCCACGGCGACCGCTGGCAGACCTTCATCACCAAGGAAGTCCCCGCAGTATGCCGCTCTATGTTCCGCTGTATGAGCGGCCGTCGGGAGGACAATTTCGTGGCGGGGCTTTCCATGGGCGGTTACGGCGCGCTGAAGATGGCACTGTCCGATCCCGGTTCCTATGCGGGCGTTGCTTCCTTCTCCGGTGCCATCAACGTAGCCGATCCCAACCGCTTCGGCAATCGCTACTGGAACGACATTTTCGGCGATCCCGACACCATCGTCGGCTCGAAAAACGACGTTTATAGTCTGATCAAAGAAGCAGCAGAAAGCGGTGCGCCCCTGCCGAAGGTCTACCTTTGGTGCGGACTGCAGGACGGTCTGCTCCCCGACTCCCGCCGCGCCAAGGCGCTGTTGGAGCAGTACGGCTACGACCTCTCCTATTCCGAAACCGACGGCGATCACAGTTGGTTCTACTGGGATCGGGAGATCCGGAACGCCCTGGAGTATTTCCTCGGATAAAATAATTCCCCGCGCCTGCACAGGTGCGGGGAGTTTGTTTTATTTGCGCTGACTGTATTTTTGCCCTGCTTGGAGTTTGTCCCCCAGCAGTTCGGACACGCTGACCACCTCATAGCTTTCTTCATACAGGCGGCCGAGAATGACGAAGAATGCCTCGTACGAATTTTGGTAGATCTCGTGCATCAGAACGATGTCTCCGTCGCCGATATTGTTCATCGCATTTTCCACAATGGTATTGAATCGCAAAAACCAATAACGGGAACTAAGTTTAAGAGATTCCCTTGTTAAAAATTTTGCAAAGAGAATCATTTCTCCAACATTCTTGAATATCATAGATGAAATAGCGGAGAACTGAATCAATCGCTTCGATAGTATAGTCGGCAGAGTTTCATGCCCATCATCCTCTATTCTCCGGCAATCATAAAAGAACGCTGAGGGTTGCGCCTCAGCGTTCTTTCTTTTTGTATCCGTTCAGATCGGATGTCAGCCTCGCTCCAATACACCCGACAGCATCACCGCCGCATCCGCACGGTTGACTACCGAATCTGCGGCAAAGGTGCCGTCCGGGAACAATCCTGCTTCAGCAACCGCCCAAACCGCCGATTCAGCCCACGCAGGAACATCCGCCTCCTCGGCAAAGACCGAGGTCACGCCTTCCGCGGTCAGATGCAACACGCTTTGGAGCATCACCGCCGCTTCGGCATAGGTGACGGCACGGTTCGGCTCAAAATAGCCGGTGCCGTCGGCAGAATTTCCGGTCACATAGCCCTTTTCCGCGGCATAGCAGACATAGCGGCGCAGATAATCGGGAATCGACGCATCATCGGCAAAGGCGGTGGCAGAGCGGTTCTCGGGCACATCTATCCCCGCGGCGCAGAGGGTCATCGCCAAAAACTCCGCACGAGTCACCGTCTGTTCGGGATGGAAATAGGCGGAGGCACCGATGGTCTCGCCGATCATCACGCCGTTTTCCGCCAGCCGCATGGCGGGCAGGAGCGCAGGATTTCCTTCCATATCACAGTAGGACACTGCGGCGGTGGTCTCCTCCACGGTCAGCGACACCGTCACCTCTTCGGAGGCGTTTCCGTACTCGTCTACGGCAATATAAGTGAAGCGATCGGTTCCCGAAAAGCCGTCCACAGGGGTGTAGCAATAGATGCCCGCCGTGCGATCGGTGATGCGAAGCGTTCCTTTATCGGGATAAGCGGTGATGCGATAGGTGACCGCGTCCCCTTCGGGATCGGCGGCAGTCAGTCTGCCCCAAACGGGAATGCCCGCAATGGTGGATGCCGTTTGAGTCTTGCCCTGCTCTGCTTCGGGTGCAAAATTCAGACCGTCGGTCAGACGAAGCGTGCAGGAGAGCGCCAGCGGCTGAGAGGTGGACACCGTGCCGAACACGAAGGTGCAATCTGCCCTCTCGGCGGTGGCGGGAACGAACTTCAGCGCAGACAGCGAACCGCGGGAGATCACCTGGTTCTTCATCACAGGCGTAGTCTCCAGATAGAGCGTTCCCACCGCGGGATCGGGCAGAGTCAGCACGGTGATACTGGACAGATAACCGACTCCCAGCAAAGACTCAAAATCCAGCGCGGAGAAGGTAATCTCTTTAGACACCAGACCCGTTTTGGTCAAAGTCAGATCGGTTGCCAGCACATCCAGTGCAGGGGAAAGACGAAGCGCCACGGGCGAAGCCGCCTCCACATCAGACGAGGCGGCGAAGGCTCCCGACGCGGCAGGGGTGAACAGGAGCGCGCAAAGAATAGGGATAAGCAAAAACTTCTTCATGAACAAAACCTCCGAAAATAATGCTTGCGTAGTTCATTTTGCCTCGCCTGCAAAAAATTATACGGAAGCACGGAAAAAATCATCAAATTCACTTGAAAAATTCACATTCCTGTGCTACAATAATAAAGATTTCAAAATCATCAACGGAGGTTTTCTATTATGCTGGATATCAAGATTGAAAGAACCCAATCAGCCAAAACGAAACCCGATTATGATAAACTGGGCTTCGGTAATTACTACACCGACCATATGTTCCTGATGAACTACACCAAGGGCATCGGCTGGCATGACGCACGCATCGTTCCTTACGGTCCCCTCTCCCTCGACCCCGCCACCATGGTCTTCCACTATGCGCAGGAAATGTTCGAGGGTCTGAAGGCCTACTACACCCCCGAGGGCAAGATCCAACTCTTCCGCCCCCAGAAGAACATTGAGCGAATGAACAACACCAACCGCCGGATGTGCATCCCCGAGATCAATCCCGAGGACGCTCTGCAGGCGATCAAAGCCATTGTGGAGATGGATAAGGACTGGATCCCCAAGGAAGAGGGCAAGTCACTCTACATCCGTCCCTTCATCATCGCTACCGACGTCCATCTGGGCGTTCATCCCTCCAAGACCTATCTGTTCGCCATCATCCTCAGCCCCGTTGCCGCATACTACGCTACCGGCATCAACCCCGTGAAGATCTTTATCGAGCGGGAGTATGTCCGTGCAGTCAGAGGCGGAACCGGCTTCGCCAAGGTGGGCGGCAACTACGCCTCCTCCCTGATCGGTCAGGAAAAGGCTGAGAAGCTGGGCTACGCACAGGTGCTTTGGCTGGACGGTGTAGAGCACAAGTACATCGATGAAGTGGGTGCCATGAACGTCTTCTTCGTGATCAACGGCAAGGTCATCACCCCCGCACTTTCCGAGGGCAACATCCTGCCCGGCGTTACCCGCGCTTCCTGCATCGAAATGCTGAAGTCCAAGGGCATCGAAGTGGAAGAGCGCAAGCTCTCCATTGACGAAGTGCTGGATGCCTACAAGAACGGCACGCTGAACGAAGCCTTCGGCACAGGTACCGCGGCGGTCATCTCTCCCATCGGCGAACTCAACGACGGCGAGACGATTATGACTCTGAACAACGGCGTGATCGGTCCCATTTCTCAGATGCTCTACGATACTCTCACCGGTATCCAATGGGGCAAGCTGGAGGACACCATGGGCTGGACCGTCCCCGTTTGCTAAGCCGTGACCGTTACCGTTTCTCATCACTGGAATCAAAAAACAGTATCCGACTTCCTCAAAGAAGTCGGATACTCTCATAAAGCAATCTCCCGTCTGAAACGGCTGGAGGACGGCATCCTGCTCAACGGCTCCCGCGTCACCGTGCGGGCGATCCTGCACACGGGCGACACCCTGTCGCTGGCAGTAGAGGATCGCGCCGAGGAGCAAAATCCCTATCTGGAGCCGGTGAATCTGTCGCTGGAGGTTTTATATGAGGACGAGGGCGTTTTAGTGGCGAACAAGCCGCCTTTTATGCCCACTCATCCCTCTATGGGACACACGGGGGATACACTCGCCAATGCCGTGGCATTCTATTTGGCGAAGGACGGTGCTCCCTTCGTCTTTCGCGCCATCAATCGGCTGGATCGGGATACCAGCGGCACCGTCCTGCTGTGCAAGGATCGCTACACCGCCGCCGCACTGTCGGGCGCCATGAGCCACGGGGAGATTCGAAAGACTTATTTGGCTCTGCTCTGCGGCAGCCTTTCCGAGAATCGCGGTGAGATCAGAGCCTGCATTCGTCGAAAAGAGGCATCCATCATCACCCGCGAGGCGATGGACTATGTGGAAGGGCAGCCCATTCCCGAGGGCGCGCATCCTGCGCTGACCCGCTACGAGGTGGTGGAGCGATACAATGGCTGTACGCTGGTGCGGGCGTTTCCCGAAACGGGGCGCACCCATCAACTGCGCGTGCATTTTGCCCACATCGGTCATCCCATCGTGGGCGACACGCTGTATGGAAGTGCCCATCCGACTCTCCCCCGTCAAGCCCTCCACGCCGAATCCCTTACCTTTCCCCATTCCGACGGCAGTCTGCAAACCGTTGTCGCACCTCTGCCTGCCGATCTGCAAAATCTGCTCAAGGAGCTATCGCAATGAACAAGATCCGCAATGTCTTCTTTTCCATTTGCCGCAAACTGAAACAGGCGGCGGTGACCTTTCACCGTTCCATCCCCAAATGGCTCTACGTCTTTCCGTCTGTCGCCGTCCTTTGCCTGATCCTGCATCTGATCTGCTGCATTTCCGCCCCTTTCGCTGACTTTTTCAGTGGAACCATCTGCGGACTGTTCCGTTTTCTGATGGCGAAAGCCACCGGGTGGATTCCCTTCTCCCTGGGCGAGATGATCATCATTCTCCTTCCTTTTGCACTCCTCTTTATGATCGGCTTTTCCGTCTGGATGACCCGCCATTACTCTGCCAAGATCTACTGCCGCACCATCGCAGGACTGCTGTCGGTGCTGTTTTCGCTCTACAGTCTCTTCGTGCTGACGTTGGCACCCGGTTATCAGTCCTCCACGCTGGATCAGAAGATGGGGCTGAAGCGGGAAGCGGTCTCGGCTGACGAGCTGTATGCCACCGCCGAGATCCTGCGGGATCAGATCGACGCAGAACTGGACGAGATCGTCTTCCGTGACGGCACATTTTCGGTGATGCCTTACAGTTTGGATGAAATGAACGAGAAACTCAACGACGCTTACGAGGTTGCAAGCAAGCAGTACGATTTCATCCAGAATTTCCGCTCTCACATCAAATATGTGATGCTCAGCGAGCCTATGTCATATACCCATATCACCGGCGTGTACTCCTTCTACACCGGTGAAGCAAATCTGAACGTTAATTTCCCCGATTATTCCCTCCCCTACACCGCCGCCCACGAGCTGGCACATCAAAGAGGAATCGCCCGCGAGGAAGAGGCAAACTTTGTGGCTTTTCTTGTCTGCATGAAGTCGGACGATCCCTATATCCGTTACAGCGGCTATGTGAATGTGCTGGAATATGTGATGAGTTCTCTGAATCAGGCAAGTTCTTCCAAATACCACGCCTTCTACGGTACGCTGGATTATCGGGTTCGGTATGAATTCGTGGCGCAAAGCAATTTCTTCAATCAGTATCGGGACAGCATTGCCTCCAATGTCAGCTCCACGGTCAACAACGCCTATCTGCAATCCCAGGGGCAGACCGCAGGCATCAACAGCTACGGTCTGGTGGTGGATCTGACGGTTGCCTACTATAAGGCACATCCGGTAGAATGAACGAAGCCGAGCATCTCTGCATATACTGTTATCGGTATAGCTTTTCCCGCGTTTCTTTATGCAATTCGACCAATTTCGCAAATATTTACACTTTATTCAAAAACGTGGGAGAATTCCTGCTATAATGATAGTATCGAAACTGATTCTGCCCATTAGGGCGTTTGGAATTTGAAAATCGATCAGGAGTATACTCCCACGGGAGTTTCACATATAACATGGAAAAAATACTGATTCGCGGCGGTAAGCCGCTTTACGGCACCATCGAGATCGACGGGATGAAGAATGCCGCTCTTCCCATCGTATTCGCAACCCTTTTGGTGCCCGGGAAATGTCACATCGACAATCTTCCCGCCGTTAAGGACATCGCCCTTTCGCTGAAGATTTTGGAAACGCTGGGGGCTCACGTTGAGATGGTCGGTCAAAACAGCGTGGAGATAGACGCTACCTGTGCTTGTCCGATTCTGCCCTCTACCGACCTTACCCGCAAGATGCGGGCGTCCTACTATCTGCTGGGCGCGGGAATCGGTCGCTTCGGCTCGGCTATGGTTGGCTATCCCGGCGGCTGTGACTTCGGTAAACGCCCCATCGACCAGCACGTGAAGGGCTTCGAGGCACTGGGCGCGGTGGTGGAAGAGGGTTCGGACGGCTTGATCACCGCCTCCATCGGTGCGAGCGGTCTGCACAGCGGAAGCATTTTCTTCGACGTTGTCTCGGTAGGTGCTACGCTCAACGTCATGATGGCGGCAGTCACCGCCCCGGGACAGACAATCATCGAAAACGCCGCCCGCGAACCGCACATCGTTGACCTTGCCAACTTTCTCAACACCTGCGGCGCACAGATCACCGGTGCAGGCACTGCCACCATCAAAATCAAGGGCGTTTCCGAACTGCACGGCTGTTCTTACGCCATCATCCCCGATATGATTGAAGCGGGCACCTATATGGCGGCAGTCGCCGCTACCAGCGGACAGGTGAAGATCAATAACGTCATCCCCAAACACTTAGAATCCATCACTGCCAAACTGGAGGAGATGGGCGTTTCGGTGGAAGAGCTGGACGATGCAGTGGTGGTTACCCGTACCGAACCTTTGCAAAAGTGCAACATCATGACTATGCCCTATCCGGGCTTTCCCACCGATATGCAACCCCAGTTCTGCGCTCTGTTCTGCCTTGCAGATGGCGTTTGCCATCTGACCGAGGGTGTCTGGGACAACCGTTTCCGCTATGTGGACGAACTGCGTCGAATGGGCGCACAGATCGAGGTAAACGGTAAGACCGCTTCGGTTACCGGCGGCGCACCGCTCTGCGGCACTTCGGTTCGTGCGGTAGACCTGCGTGGCGGAGCCGCTATGGTCATCGCAGGACTTTCTGCCGAGGGGCAGACCGTCATCGACGATATTCATCTGATCGAACGAGGATACGATGATCTGGTGGGCAAACTCACCGCCGTAGGTGCGGACATCTGCCGCGTAGTCTATCCCGATCCCATCGTACAGCTGAGCTGACACACACGAAAAAAGGACAGAAAGGAGTTTGCACCCGGCAAACTCCTTTTGGTGATTTTATGAAAACATTGACCGTAGGTCCCAACGACGCAGGACAGCGTCTGGACAAATTTCTGCAAAAAACGCTGAAGCATCTGCCTATGTCTATGCTCTACAAGGGCATCCGCACCAAGAAGATCAAGGTCAACCGCAAGCGAGCCGAGATCGGGCAAATGCTGTCTGCAGGCGACACGGTGGAACTGTTCCTGCCCCCCGATCTCTTGGAAGAGGACAAGTCCGTCCCTGCCTTTACCAAGCTGACCCCCCGTCTCGACATTGTCTACGAGGATGCGCAGATCCTGCTTCTGAACAAACGGGCGGGGCTGATCGTCCATTCCGATGCAGAAGAAGACACCAATACGCTGATCTCCCATGTGCAGGCTTACCTCTACCGCAAAGGCGAGTACGATCCCGCCGCCGAGCAATCCTTCGCCCCCGCGCTGGTCAACCGCATCGACCGCAACACGGGCGGCATCGTCATCGCCGCCAAGACTGCCGAGGCGCTCCGCGTTCTCAATCAGAAAGTGCGGGACAGAGAGATCGAGAAGAACTATCTATGCGCTGCCCACGGCATTTTTGAGAAGAAAGAGGGTGTTCTGACCGGCTGGCTCACCAAGGACGGCGATCAAAATCTGGTAACCGTCTACAAGGATCGCCCCCGCGATCCCGAAGCGCGGATGATCCGCACCGGCTATCGGGTACTGCGGGAGAAAAACGGTCTTTCCCTTTTGGAGATCGACCTGCTGACCGGTCGCACGCACCAGATCCGCGCCCACCTTGCGTCCATCGGACATCCTCTGTTGGGAGACGGTAAATACGGCATCAATCGCGCCGACCGCGCCCGCGGCTACAAATTTCAAGCCCTCTATTCCAGGGCGCTGACCTTCCGCTTTACCACCGATGCAGGCGCGCTGGAATATCTCAACGGCAAACGGTTTGAAGTCGATCCCGCACAGATTTGGTTTTTGGAGGAATTTCAATGATCTGGATCTTGCTGATTTTGGGCGGTATCTTCACCGCTCTGACGCAAATGGTGGACTGGCTCTCGCCCTTTGCTTTCTGTTCGATGATCCCGGCGGTCATCGCGCTCTGCAGAGCCGCGGAACAAAAACTGCGCTTTCGAAAAGTCTATCTGATCGGACTTGCCTTCGCCCTGCCCTATTTTCTCACAGTCTTCCATTGGTTCTTCTACCTCTATCCGATGGAATTTCTCGGCGTTACCGAGAGCTATGCGCTACTGATCGTGCTGACCTGCTGGTTGGGGCTTTCCCTCCTGCAAGGCACCACCTTCGCCTGCTTCGGCATTTTCTTCCGTCAATGCTCTGCGCACCCCAAACTGATGCCCGTTCTCTTCGCCGCCGTCTGGACCTTCTCGGAATGGCTCCAGACCTTGACTTGGGCAGGCGTTCCTTGGGCGCGGCTGGCACTTTCCCAGACGGACAGTCTGGCTATGATCCAATCTGCCAACCTTTTCGGCTCGCTGTTCGTGGGATTTCTCATCGCGCTGGTCAACGGTATCTTAGGCTACGCAGTTTATCGACTGTTAGAATTCGAAAAAGGGCTTCGGGTTACTGCCGTCAGCCGTGAGTGGAAACGGCTCGTTCCTGCCGTGGGGCTCGCTGTTGCGATTGTCGCCGTGAATTTAGGCTACGGCACCCTCTCCATTGTCATCGAACGCGACGGCGAGGTGGAAAACACGCTTTCCGTAGGGCTGATCCAAGGCAACATTGCCTCGGGTGAAAAGTGGGACGAGAACGCGGAAGATCCACTGGAACTCCATCTGCGGCTCTCCGAGGAGGCGATAGAGGCAGGTGTCAACGACGTGATCCTTTGGGCTGAGACGGTGATCAACTACCCCGTGAAAAAGTACCCCTACGTGGTGGATCGCATCTCCGATTTTGCGGTCCGGCACGACGTTCACCTGTTCGTGGGTACTTTCGAAAAGATTGACGGCAAGAGTTACAACTCCATCCTCTGCTTCTTTCCCGACGGCAGTGTGGAGGAGACTCCCTACGGCAAACAACATTTGGTTCCCTTTGGGGAATACCTGCCTATGGAAAACTTCATCCGCGCCGTCCTTCCTCAGCTTGCCGATCTGAACCTTTTCGATTCTCCAATCACTCCCGGTGAAGGCTCCGCGATTCTTACGACCGAATACGGCAAAATCGGACGGCTGGTCTGCTTTGACTCCATTTACGAGCCACTGGCGCGTAGATCCACCGCCGACGGCGCCGAGATTCTGCTTCTTTCCACCAACGACTCTTGGTATTTGGATTCTCCTGCGGTCTATCAGCACAACGCCCATGCGCAACTTCGTGCCGTGGAAAACGGACGCGCCATCCTCCGAGCCGCCAACACGGGCATCTCCTCTCTGATCACCCGAAACGGCGAGGTTACCGTCTTTCTAGAGCCTTTGGTGGAGGGGATCGTAGTCGGCACTGCCGTCACCTCCACCCACCGCACGCTCTATTCCTACATCGGCGATCTATGGGTTGCCCTCTGCTTCGGATTCATGCTGTTCGAAGCAGGCACCCGAATCGCCCGCCGGGTAAAAGGGTGATCTGTCGGGGCTTTGCTCCACCCCCACAAGCCCCCTTTTGAAAAGGGCGGCAAATACCTGCCGCCCACACGGTGTGGGTATAATCGTTTCGAAGCCCGAGGGGTGTCCACCCACTTTCATCACTCGGTGGCATTCCTCGAAGACACTTTGTCAACAAACATCGCCCGGCAAGAATTTGCCGGACTCAGACTGTAAACCAAAAGCAATTCCTATACCGAGGGAAGGGGAAAACCATCGGGGACGCCGAAATTTTTCCCGTAGCAACCGCTCCGCGGTTGCTACAACGCTCGGGCTCCCAACCCCTTTCCTTGGCTGGCGGCACTCTAAATTTATAGTTTTTCGACAAACTGCGCCCGGCAAGAATTTGCCGGGCTTTTCAAAAGTGTTTGGAGTTCCAAGAACCTTTTTTCAAAAAGGTTCTTGGTGCATATCAAATCATTTCTTTCACCGCCCGACAAAGGGCAAGAACATCCTCCTCGGTGTTGAACATCCCAAAGGACGCCCGCACCGCGCCTCCTTCGGGTGTTCCCAGCAAGCGGTGCGCGGCAGGCGCGCAATGCAGTCCCGCACGAACAGCGATGCCACAGCGATCCAAATGCTCCCCCACCTCGGCGGCAGAGTGTCCGTGGACGCCAAAGAGCACGATGCTCCCCTCATCGGCACCGGGCAAATAGACCTGCACCCGCCGCATTCCGGTGAGGATGGAGACCGTCCGACGGCGCAGGATGCGCTCCCTGTACCCAATCTCGGCAACGCCGATCTCCCGTACCGCCTCGATCCCTGCCCGCAGAGATGCGGCGGCGGGCGCGTTCAGCGTTCCCGCTTCCAGCCGCTCGGGGAAAACGTCGGGCATCTCGGGATCCATAGAACGCATTCCGCTTCCGCCAGCCAGCAGAGGTCGAACCTCCTTAGGATCAATCTCTCTGGAAAAGAGGGCGAACCCACTTCCGGGAAGCCCGTACAGTCCCTTGTGCCCGGGCGCACAGATCACTGCTTTCCCCAAACTACGGATCGACAGTTCCATCGCCCCTGCGCCTTGGGAGGCATCCACCACCAAAATCATCCCCCGCCGCTTGCAAAGCGCGGCAATCTCATCCAATGGCAGCCCTGCGGACACGACATTGGAGCGCACCGTCACCTCTACCACCCGGGTATTGGGACGGATCATCCGCCCGATCACGGTAGCCACGCTCTCGCCCCGGGGGAAGACAGGATATTCCTCCACGCTCACTCCTTCCTCCGCCAGCGCGTGGAGCGGTCTGCGAACGCTGTTGTGGGCAAGAGCGGAGGTAAGCACATGATCGCCAGGACGGAGCATTCCTTTCAAAGCGAGATTGAGGGCGACCGTTGCGTTTGGCGTCAGCACCACCCGCTCGGGATCACCGTCAAACATCTCCGCCACCGCCTCCCGACAGCGGTAGATTTCCTCAGCGGCTGCCAATGCCAGCGCGTGGCTTCCGCGCCCGGGATTGCCGCCGCACTCCCGCATGACCCGCTCTGCCTCCCGCCAAACCGTCTCGGGTTTAGGGAAAGATGTAGCGGCATTATCCAGATAGATCATCGTCCCCCGCCTTCTTTCGGTAGGGCGGACGTGCGGGGCGTCCCCGTGACACCCGCGGGCGGCGCGCTTCCCTCTTTGAAAAGGGAGACGGGCGTCCCGTCGGCATAGACGATCTTTCCGTAGGAGAAGTTGGATACTTCCATAATCTCTTTCGCCCGCCGGGAAAGCGAGCAGTCAATGGAGATTCCCCACGCGCATCCCGATGCGGTGAGTTTTGGTGGCAGGCGAGAGATCTCCGCGGCGATGCCGTTTGCTGCCAGTAGCCGCTTCCCTTTCATCGCCAGCGTCATCGTAACCGTAGTAATCAAACAAGTTTGCATAGTTTTCATTAGGGAACGCTCCGACAGACGGCTCCCTAAAACCTCCAGGAATTTTCATTCAGGTCGGGAAAACGATACTGACCGTTCTACGGCGTTCAGTTTGCAAACGCCTACCGACCGATTCTATTGCACATTCTCATTTTATGCAAATTCCCGATGACTTGACAATGGTGGCGAAATCTGCTATCATAATGGCAACACACCAAGGAGGATGCCATGACCGTTCACTTTCCCGGGCTTTCAGACGAGATATTCTGCCTGTCTGACAGCCGTCACAGCGACACTATCACCCGCACCAACGACACCTTCACGCTGACCGAAGGCGAGAGCGAGTTTGCCGTCCGGCAGATCGCTAACGCACCTGCCACTCCTCGTGGAGGATGGCTGATCTATCTGATGGGGCAAATCCTCACGGCACCCATCCGTGCATTGTTCATTCGCAAAGCGATCTACGAGCGGTGCGATCCCATTTTGCTGTCTGCAAAGGTGAAGATTAAGCCATGCCGATACGATTTTTGCACCCTTTTTTTCTCGGCAGGCGGTTATAGCGAAGACACTCACACCTATTTCCCGCCTCACCTCGAGGGTGAAGAACAACTGCGCATTGAACCGTGCCACTGTGCATTGAATGAAGCTAATCTGACGCGGGCGCTTCGGGAGGAAACTTACAGTAAAATCGGCTACGCCGTCTGGCTGGCACTCCTGCCCATCCTTTTATGTCTCACTTCTCTGATCTGGGAGTCTCCTACGCTGTTTGCCGTCGGTCTGATGTTGCTGGTCTTGGACAGCGCGCTCTGCATCGGTCTGGGCGTCCATTCTCACAAGGTCAAACGCGATCTGCGCAAAAAAGTCGGCGACACCCTGCACTACCTGCGTCTTGGAGGAAATTAAGGAAAGATTTTTATCATATTGGGGCTTCGCCCCAAACCCGACCAAGAACCTTTTTGGAAAAAGGTTCTTGGAACTCCAAAAACTTCTATAAAAGGCGGCAAATACTTGCCGCCTTCAGAGTGTCGAAAAAGCCCCATACCATACCGAGGTCTGCTCCTGAATGTCCACGGGAATGCCGCGGCCGTTATCGGTG
>JBJDZI010000027.1:0-20129 GCA_051867925.1 Eubacteriales bacterium | reverse complement strand
CCGGTGTGCAAACGCTGTCCAGGTTGTATGGGCTGAGCTAAGAAGATGCAAACAGCTAAACGGCAGATCAAACACCACGGGTCATTGTGATTCGTGGTGTTTTGATGCGCATGAAAATCTGAAAATGAACTTGAATAAACGAAATATTTATGATATAATGAATGTATAAACCGAAAGGATATTGTGCCTGCTCATGCAATCGGGCACGGATAGAGTGAACTATATGATTCTCTATGTCACCAAGCAAACCTTAGAATATTACCAACTCAAAATGCCCGAAGATTTCATCGATCCTGTTGCCGGTTCGATTGCAAGAACCGTTCTGGAACGCGAGGGCGGCGACCGACTATTGGAATGGTGCGGTAAACTGTTTATGTTTGAGGACACTAATTGCTTACTGGTTTCAAATTTTGCAAGCAAGCTCAGTATCGTGTTGGTCGATGTGAAAATGGAAGACCGCCCATATATAGGGAATATGATCGCCCATTATCTGTTGAAGCTCTATGAAGAAAATCGGAAAATGACCATACTGCTGAAACGGCAGTTTGACGAGAATCCACTTACCTGCTTTGCTCTACTGAAGGACAGAAGTGCCATTTCGACACTCAATCACACGCAGTCTGATTATCTGTTGAACGGATACCGCCTTGTCGATTATATCAGAGACGGAATTTTGCGCACGGTAGAGCTTCAACACGATATCAACCGAAAATGGCTGTTTTCACAGAAAATCAATGGAAAAACAGAGTATTTTTATCCCGCAGACCGATTTGAACAATTGCTTTGCGAAAGATATCATTGCTGAGATTCATTTCCGAACCGGCGACAGCCCTTCTGCTCCAAAAAACTCCCCGCACCGTTGGTGGACGGTACGGGGAGCGATTTTATTTTTTCTTTGCGGTAATGCGCAGAACCGAAACGACTGCAGGAGAGAGGATCACCGATACGGCAAACTCCACAAGGAAGTTCCAACCTGCAAGTCCGGTCAGAATGTAGACCGTAATGTCGGAGCCGTCTGCCCAAGCGGTCAGGATGTCCCGATAGAACGCCAGCATTGCCAGCACGAAAATGCCTGTATTGACCACGGGAGCGGTCATTGCGGCAACCGTTACGGCAACGGTGCGGTTTGCCTTTTCAAGCAGTCCGTAGACCAGCGATGCGACAAAACCTGCCGCGGTTCCTTTCACGAGGCAAAGCAGAACGGTGAGGACGGGGTTCGCCTGAAAGAGCATATAGCCGCCCACGTCCGTGCCGGTCAGCACGAAAACGGTGACCACTACGCCAAACAGAAAGCCCAGCGCCGCGCCCCATTTCTTGCCCAGCAGGCATCCGCCCAGAACCACGGGAACCAGAGTAAGCGTGATGGATACAGGGCCGACTTTGATAAACGTGCTGATCACCTGAAATACGATAACCAGCGCCGCAAGCAGTGCTACCAGCACCATATTGCGGGTCTGTTCATGATGTTTTGAGATACGATTCATGACTGTCTCCTTTACTGCCGTCCTGCATCGCAGGTACGACGCAAAAAATGATTTATATAAACGGCGCACGGAACGGCTGTCTGTCCGTTCAACATCCTGCCTGCCCTGCCACCACAGGGTCACGCGGAAGTCTTCGGTGCCGGATATACCAAGATTATTTTTTTCGATTTTTGGATAATTGCCAGATCCTGCGAAGTCCCTTCAATGTCAGATCGGGATCGTAGCGGATCTCGCTTTTACAGCCCTCCAAAAAGAGAGGCGCGGAACCGCCTGTTGCCACTACCGCAGGGGGGGCGGTCAGCATCCCGCGGTACTTTTCGATAAAGCCGTCCACCAGAATGGCGTTTCCCCACAGCAATCCCTTTTCGATGGACTCAACGGAATTGTTGCCTATGGCAGTCTCCCCACCTGTCAGAGGAGAAAGGGAAACCGAGGGGAGCAGAGCGGTCGATTCCTTCAGCAGTTCTGCGGAAGCACGAAGTCCCGGCAGGATACAGGTGCCGCGATAATAGCGGTTCTCGTCCACCAAAGAAATGGTGGTCGCCGTTCCTGCGTCGATGACGATCAGCGGTGCGCCGTAACTGACAACCGCGGCGGCGGTATTGGCGACCAGATCGGCGCCCAGTTCGGCGGGATCGTCGATGCGGATGCCGAAACCGGTTTTGACACCGGGACCTACGGTCAACACGGCGGGAAGGGATAACAGCTCCAGCGCACTTTGCAACAGTCCGGTCAGAGCGGGAACCACCGATCCGATGACGCACCCCGAGATTTCTTCGGGCTTGACATTATACAGCGTCAAGAGGCCCGAAATCGCCACGGCGTATTCGTCGGCAGAGCGGGAGGTTTTTGCAGACAGCTTGCCCCTGCAAAAAGGACGCTCTTCCCCATAGCGGAACAGTCCCACGGTGATATTGGAATTGCCGACATCCAGACAAAGCAGCATAGAGAACCTCCCTTTCGTGCCGTTTTCGGCTTGATTTTTATCAGTATAGCACAGTGTCGGCTATTTGTCAATCGGATGGGCTGAATTTTGCTAAAAATTCGCTTTTTTGAAATACTGGTAAATTCTCAAAGTAACTTCCACAGTAGAAATTTCGGTGGAAGTTACTTTGAGAATTAACGTAAAAAAATTCATACAAATTGCAACTGTTTCATACGCCGCGCTATGCTATGATGGCTTTGCGAAACATATCTACCTATATTATTTCAGAAAGGATGATTCAATGACTACACTTGCGCATACCGACGAACTTACGCTGGATCTGTCTGCGCTCCCCGTCAATCGCTCCGATGTGACGCTCTACGCCAAGCAGGAGGACAGCGTCCGCCGGGTGGAGATCACTCTGCAAGAGAACGGCGAAAACTATACGATCCCGGACGGTGTCAGCGTGATGCTACGCGCGCTGAAACCCGACGGACACTTTGTTCTCACCGACTGTCCCTTTGAAAAACAATATGTCTATCTGTACTTTCCCCGCGAGATGCTGACCTGTGCAGGCACCGTCCGTGCGGAGATCTGTCTGACCGTCGGAGAGGAGATCCTGTCCAGCGCCACCTTCTACGTGGAGGTCCTTCCCGGCGCGCTGTCCGATATTCCCAGCACAAACGAACTGTCTGCGCTTTCCAAAGCACTGGATGCTGCTGCCATTTTAGCCGAACAAGCACTGGCTCCCGTAGCTGTGGAAACGGTCCTTGTGGGGGATGGATTCGATCCCAGTGGGATCGCACCCGATCAGCATGCCACTGCTCCCATATGGAAAGACGGCGCTTACCGATTTGACGATGGCGACGGCACGCAGTTTTCCCAATCTCACAGTGCATATTCAGCCGGTTATCTATATTTCTTTGACAGCGACGATCACACCTCCTACTGCAAGCTGATCGGTAATTATACCGGCTGTACGGGGTTCATCCGTTACCGACCTTTAGGCATAACCGGTGGACTGGGCGATGAATTCCGAAAACTGCTGGACGGCGAGACAGTGGAGGGACGCGCGCTTCTGAATGAAGACCAAGTGAAAAAGCTGACTGATCTGACTTCCAGATTCTCCATCACCGCAAACTCTACAAGATACTACATGATCGAAATGACCATGTACGCAACTTTATATATGTGGGCTGATTATTTCATCAATTATCTGTACCGGGGAAAAACCATCGATTTCGGAGACGGAGTACAGAGACGGTTCGTCACCACCAGCGAACTGGAGGAAATCGACAGACGGCTCACTGCACTGGGCGGCTAAATTCAAGGTATCGTCCCCATATTGCGCCACGCCAAAGCAGAGACTGCGAATAAAAGTTCGTAGTCTCTGCTTTTTGTGTTGCCATGACTGTTACGGTTCAGTTTGTGCTTTTCTCAAGTGCCAGCAACTTTTCTTTGATGCCGATTCCCCCCGCGTAGCCCGTCAGGCTTCCGTCTGCGCCGATCACCCGATGGCAGGGGATGATGAGATGAAGCGGGTTTCTGTGATTGGCCATTCCCACCGCTCGGGCGGCTTTTTCATGGCCTATGGCTGATGCGATCTCCTTGTAAGTCCTAGTCTCGCCGTAGGGGATGTTTATTAATTCCTTCCACACCGCGCGTTGAAACGGTGTGCCGCATAACCTATAGTTTACCGTGAAAATTTTTCGCTTGCCCTGCAAATATTCCAGAATCTGCGCAAATACCTGATCGGTAAACTCGGTGCTTTCACTCTCCTCAAAGGACACATTGCCTTTGTTTTCGGTGGTGATCAGCGACAGAAGTACTTCCCCCTCGTATTGCATGGTGATATATCCAAATTCAAACTCGTATACTGCCCTTGGCATGACGGATGCTCCCTTCTGTGCGGATCTCTATGTTTCGTTCGGTGTGGCAATGGGTCGAACGACCTGCATTTATTGTACTGCAATCGGCGGGATCTGTCAAGTGTAAGTTCGACAATTCTCAGCAGTATTCCCTGCAGACTGCCGAAGTTCAACAGGGTTTGATATTCCATTTATAATCGGTTCATCTCTGTAGGATATACTATTTCACAAAGATATTCGACCGAAAAAAGGAGAATTACCATGAAAAAGGTCAAAATCATCACCGATTCCTGCGCGGATCTGAGCAAAAACCAACTGGAGCAATACGGGATCGATTATGTCAGAATGTGCACTGTCTGCGACGGGATCGAATCGCCCGCCCTGCTCACCTGGAGCGACGAGGAAGCGCATCAATTGTATGAAACGATCCGTTCCGGCAAACGAATCACCACTGCGCAGGTATCCGTGGAGGAATTTACCAATGTATTCACAAAATATCTGAACGAGGACTACGATATCGTTTACGTCGCCTGTTCCTCCAAGCAGTCGGGTTCTGTCAATACGGGTTACGTCACGGCGCAAAAACTGCTGAAAAACTACCCCGATGCGAAAATAATCTGCGTTGACTCCCTGAACGCCACCATTGGTGAAGGAATGCTTGCCATTGAAGCCGCCAAACTGGCTAACGTGGGAATGGATGCGGATGAGATTAGCTCCCATCTGCTCGCCATCCGCAAAACCGTACAGGAGTTTGCCACCGTACATACGTTGGAGCATCTCAAAAAAGCAGGGCGCGTTTCGGCATCCTCTGCATTTTTCGGAAATCTGATGGGGGTAAAGCCGATTTTGATCGCCGACAAAAACGGCGCGCAGGCGGCTTATATGAAAGTCAAGGGCAGACAAAACTCCCTGCGGAAGATCGTGGCACTGCTGAAAGAGAACATTACAGACGCGGAACATCAGACCATCTACATCGCCCACGCGGACTGCTCCGCCGAGGAAGTGAATGCTCTGGTGACAGCGGTAAGAAACGGAATCCCCTGCAAGGATGTATCCGTCGGATACATCGGTCCCATTGTCGGCGCATCGGTTGGCCCTGATGCCATCGGCGTTTGGGGATTCGGAAATGCGGTTACGTTTGCCGCAGAGGAAAGCAAATAAATCGCTCCCCCGACTATGGGGGCAATCGACAGAATCAGAAGGTAAAAGGAAGGAAAGACTGAAAATGAAATCGGCACAACTGTTAACAGGCGATCTGTTTGCGCAAATGCTCCGTGCAGGGGCGATCCATCTGCAAGCACACAAGCAGGCGATCAACGATCTCAACGTATTTCCGATTCCCGATGGGGATACGGGAGACAATATGCTGCTGACCATCGCGGGCGGCGTAGATGCACTTATCGATGGGGAGCATAGCGTTGCAAAGGTCGCCAGACAGGCGGCGGACGGTATGCTGCTGAGTGCGCGGGGAAATTCCGGCGTGATTTTGTCTCAGTTGTTTGACGGAATCGCCGATGGGCTTACGGGACTTCACGAGGCAGACTGCACACAGTTTGGAAATGCCATGAAATGCGGTGTTCGACACGCTTATCAAGCCGTGATGGAACCTGCCGAAGGAACGATTCTGACGGTTTCCCGCCTCGCCTGCGAATTTGCTGCAGAGCAAACTGCAGAGGATCTTGGCGACTATCTGGCGCATTATCTGGACGAGGCGAAACGCACGCTCGCCCGCACCCCGGATATGCTTCCCATCCTGAAAAATGCAGAAGTGGTCGACTCCGGCGGGGCGGGGCTTATCTACATCGTGGAAGGAATGCGGATGGCGATTTCGGGGGAGGTCGATTCCGATGCGTACAGACCGACCGTCGAAAAGCCCACGCAGGAGATCAATCTTGACTTGTTTACCGAGGACAGTGTTCTCGAATACGGTTACTGCACAGAGCTTTTGCTCCGTTTGCAGAAATGCAAGACCGATCCCGCATCTTTTGGGATCGACACACTTACCGATTTTCTGCAACAGATCGGAGATTCGGTCGTTGCCTTCCAAAACGGCAGTATGGTGAAAATTCACGTTCACACCATGACCCCCGATAAGGTTTTGGGCTTTTGTCAGACCTTCGGTGAATTTCTGAAGATCAAAATCGAGAATATGTCTCTCCAGCATAATAATTCCGCATTTGCCGACGCGCCCGCTTCCCCGCCCCCGCAAGCGAAACGTAAAAAATACGGGATCGTGGCGGTATGCTCCGGGGATGGGATCAAGCAAATGTTTACCGACCGAGGAGCCGACGTTATCGTGGACGGCGGGCAAAGCATGAATCCTTCTGCCGAGGGTTTTCTGCACGCCTTCAGACAAATTAATGCGGATACTATATTCGTTCTCCCCAACAACGCCAACGTGATCCTGTCGGCGAAACAGGCAGCAAATCTTTACACCGGCGCGGACATTCGGGTGTTGGAAAGCCAAACCGTAGGAGAGGGCTACGCCGCCCTTGCCATGTTTGACTCGGACGCAGAAAATGCAGATCAGCTGACGGAGAATTTGCAGGATGCCATGCGGGGCGTGGTGACTGCAGAAATCTCCCGATGCGTGCGGAATGCAGACCTGCAGGAGGCAGAACTCCATGCGGGCGATTATATCGGATTTTCGGGCAAACGGCTTTTGGCAAAATCCGACAATCGCCTCGACGCCCTGCGCGAGACCATCGAAACACTGCGGTTTTCGGATTACGAGATCTGCATTCTCCTCCGCGGAGCAGATGCAGATCCTGCGGAGGTTTCTCAGATTGCAGAGTATATTCGCGCAGATTATCCCGGTAAGGAACTGTATACTGTAGACGGTTTGCAGGAAATTTACGACTATATCCTGATTTTGGAATAAGGGAGGAGACAGCGTTGACAGCCTTGTTAACCATAGCGGCGGCGGTGTGCGCCTATCTGGTGGCGGGGATCAATCCCGCAATCGAGTTTTCCAAACGAATTTACCACAGGGACATCCGCACCTGCGGCAGCGGCAATCCCGGTTTTACCAATTTCAAGCGTACCTTCGGAAACAAGTATGCATGGTGGGTTTTGGCACTCGATCTGTCTAAAGCGGCAATCGTGGTAGCCCTTTTCGCGTGGCTGTTTGAACTTTGTTTGGGCAAATATCAACTTGGTGCCGCCTATACGGGACTGTTTGCTTTGCTGGGGCACGCCTATCCCGTTTGGTACACATTCAAGGGCGGCAAAGGGTTTCTCGTCTATCTGTCTGTGGTCTGGTTCATCGACTGGAGAGCGGGTCTCGTTGCGCTTGGCGTGATGCTGCTACTGCTTGCCATCACCCAATATATGTCGCTCTCCACCGTGGCTGCCCTGCTGACCTGTCCCATCACTTTGGCGGTTCGAAGCGCACCGATTAGCGTGATACTGCTTTGCGCCGCGTCGGTTGGATATATCGCCTATCGCCACAAAGAGAATTTCAAGCGGCTGATCCGAGGGACTGAAAACAAGTTTTCACTGAAGAGCAAGGCATAGGGGGGCGGTGGCGGCGATACTTGGGCAAAAGAAGGGCTTTTCTAATGCTCATTTATGCGGTATTGCCCTAACATTTATACATTGTATGCATCTCTCAATCTATGATTTGCACTCATAATAACGAAGGCAAATTATATATATGCATTTCAACCTTCACTGCTATTATTGGTAATCACAGCTAAATATGACATATTCGATGTTACATTTATTTTGTATACTTGTCAGGAACAGCCCTAACCAATATAGTAAATTCAGATGATTGGGTCTCATTATACATTTTACCAGTTAATCGATAACATGGCTGTGCATATTCTTCATCGAGATTATACGAATGCTCAACATAAACAATTTCTAGTTGATTAATCTCTAATCGATTGGCATATGCTATATTTTGAGTTGTGAATAGATGTATATCTTCAGAATGTATCTTTTTATTAATTTCTTCCAACGATATGGTAGGAATCTGTAAATCAGGAATTAAATCACTATACGATATTGTAATAATTATAATATCTTTTTTACTGAAAGCAACTTTAATATATGAACTACCTACCACTTCGTATTCGTTAATATATTGATGATAAACTGCATCTTTTCTCCATACATATGAACTATTACCATTGCTAATTTCATATTTATCATATCCTGTTAATTTGAATTTAGAGATATCAACACCAAGATTGTATAATGCTTGATCTGCCATTGCTTTAATTTCATCATTAGACAAACCAAGTTCAACATTATTGTCCTCTTCGCCAATATCCAGTTTTTTGATATTTGTTTCCGGAATGATATACTATAAGTAGAGTCGACAAACGCTCAAAAATCTGGTATAATAGAAAAAAGCAAAAAGAAGGGACAAGGAATGTCAACTTACAGCCAAGAGTTCAAAGAAGAAGCAATCCGGCTGTCAGATGAGATCGGGAACAAGAAGGCAGCAGCACAGTTGGGTATCCCGTACTACACATTAGCCGATTGGCGCTCCCCCCGCAAGCGACAAGCGAAACTAACGTGCAAAGGGCAAGCATTGCCGCAGTAATCATTTTTAACAGCTTTTTCATTTCTTCTCCTTGCGATATTTTTGAATGGTCAAACCGAGTTTCTTTATGTAATACGCCGCCGCAACAAATACAGTCGCCATCGCCGCCGTTTCCAAAAAATAAACGAATGCCGTCTTGTTATAATCGAAATTTTTGAATTGCGTTAAGAGCAATAACTCCTCGTAAAACGCTCTCTGAACGAACACGGCTACGCCGAAAACGCAAACGCTACTCACCGTCAGCCGCCAAGCTATCCTCTCAGCCAAAAGCGAAAAAACGCCAATACGGTTTGCTTTTGAAACTGCCCCTCCCCAATGCAATCCGAGATGAACGCTCATCAGTACAAACGTCCACGCGGTTGATAGCATATGCAACCGCCTGCCAACCTCGGCACCGAGCAAATGCAGATAGGAAAATACGGTTTCCGAAATCAAAACCGAACTTACGATACAGGTGAGCATTACTACGATTAAAAGAAAATTAAACACCGTCTGAACAATGCGCAAAGCAGTGTATTTTCCCTTGAAAAGAACCTTATACCACCTGTAATTCAGCGCATTATGCAGAGCGAACAGAACAAATATTACAAGACCCAGCCACTCGTGAACACCGTCGGATATAAGATGTTCTTCCATCAACAATAGGAGCAGAATAAACATTGCGGTGTCAACGATTATTTTTACTGCCTTTTTAATCATTGTTGTCTCCATACGAACATTCAACGCAGTCGATCGTACTCGTCGGTTACTTCTTCCAGCCATTCGCAATACGAGCCTTCCGCAGGTACCGCAACCGCAAGATGCGAAAACCAACTGTCGGGAGCTGCGCCGTGCCAATGCTTTACCTCGGGCGGGATATTCACAACGTCTCCCCGATGCAATTCCACCGCGGGCTTTCCCCATTCCTGATAATACCCTCTGCCGGCTGTGCAAAGCAGAATCTGTCCGCCGCCGTGATGAATGTGCCAATGGTTGCGGCAGGACGGCTCGAACGTTACGCCCGTGATTCCGACTCCTGCGTTCGTCAGTCCGTTCAGATAACTTTTGCCTGTGAAAAACTGCGCATATACTGTATTTTCTTCTCCGAGAGCAAAGGGACTCTCCTTTTCAAATTCGTCGAAATTCATCGCTTCTTCTCCTTTGGCTAAACCGCCTTACCCATCTTATAGGCTTGTTGCATGGCAGGTGTATCTTTGATCTTTCCTTTTTCGTAAACGCCCGTCCCGAAAATGACTCCCTTTTCGACGGCTCCGTTGACACAATCCGCATACCCGCGCAGACAGGAAAGCGTAGTCATGCAGGAATCGCGGTCGGCGTCTGCACAGGTCAGAATATAGTAAAATTCTTTATTTTTTACCTCCAGCCATCGTGCGACCGTGCGGTCGATGACCGCTTTCAGTTGCGCGTTGATCGAATAGAAGTACACGGGACTTGCCAGAACGATCACGTCTGCATCAATCATTTTCTGCAAAACTTCCGACATATCGTCTTTGATCACGCACTTACCGCCGCTGTTTCTGCAATAATAACAAGCCTTGCAGCAGCCGATGTTCTTTTCGGCGACTCTGATTTTTTCGACCTCGTTGCCGCTCTCTTTCACTCCGCGCAAAAATTCGTCGCAGAGCAGGTCGGAATTGCCGCCCTTTCGGGGGCTGCCCGACAGGATCAAAACTTTTTTGTTCATAATGACTTTTCTCCTTAATTGCTTTCGGACGCAGAAATCAGGACGATGCCTTTGAGATATGCGTCTATTTGTGCCGTATTGTTGGGGCTTGTAAATAATCCGTCATGTACGGTTGCACCGTCTGAACAAGCACGCACGAATTCCATAGAAGATGCAAATTGCGCGCCATTCATGGAAGCGGACTGCGAAAACGGGTAAATGTCCTTATCCGTCAGATGATTGCTCTCCAAAAACGTGCCGATGATCATCGGGGCGGTATGCCACCAGATCGGATAACCGATGAATATCACATCGTATTGAGATAGATCAATCAGATTTTTGATGGCGGGACGGGCGTTATTGTCGCGTTCTTCCAGCGCAACTTCCGTGCATTTTGTGTAATCGGTCGGATATGGTATTTCCGGCTCTATTTCGTATAAATCTCCTCCGGTTTTTTCGGCGATATACTCCGCCATACGTTCGGTATTCCCCGAACTTGACCACGAGAAGTATGCCACCAGTATCTTTGAACCGGAAGGAATATTCGGTGTTTCTATGGACGGTTTCGTTGTTTCCGATGGCTTTTCGGTGGTTTCCGATGGCTTTTCTGTCGCGTCCGATGGAGCATTGGGTATTTCCGACGGCTTGTCTGTCACATCCGATGTATGATCTGTTGGCGGCAGATCCGAATTTATGTTATTATTACATGCTGATGTTGAGAGCAGGATCAAAAAAGCAGTTATGAAACACAGCAGTTTTCTGAATGTTTTCTTCATATTCATCCTCCGTAGTGCATACTCCTTCCGGATTAGATTCAAGAGTTCTTTTCAAAACCGAGCGATTTTACCCACTCGACAATTTCCTGTTTCGCGTCCTGAATATGATTTCTCGAAATAGAAAGACCGTTTAATACTTCAGCGTCAGGCTCCAACCTTCTTATTGTTGAAATCGTATTGGAAAAACCGCTTCCGCCGTGCGTATTAAAGGGAATGATCGTCTTTCCCGAAAAATCGTAGGTATCAAAAAACGTATACAGGATCATGGGCATATCGCTCCACCAATTCGGATAACCGACAAACACCGTATCGTATTCGTTGAAATTCTCGATTTCACCGACAAATGCGGGGCGCGCATCCTTTCTCTGTTCCTCTCTCGCCAAATCAACAAGCGCGTCGTGGTCGGTGGGATAAGACGTTTCGGGAACAATGCGGAAAATGTTTGCGCCCGTATTCTCCTGAATGACGTATGCCATATACTGCGTATTGCCCAGCGTCTGACCGTCGATTACAACTGTACTGTTGTCCACGTTATCGGGCTGTGAAAAATACACGACAAGCGTTTGGCTGTCCGTGTTTGTCGGTCTGTCCGTATCGGGAACAACGTCGGGAACTTCGCTGCTTTCCGCACTGCACGCGGAAAACGAAGCCAGCGTGATCGCCACCGCACAAAACAGAACCGCAAAGCGGGAAATTATCCGTTTCATCCTCTCACCCATTTTCTTACCAATTCTTTTTGTCTTTTCTGTGATCGTTGTTGTGCTTGCGCTCTTCTACCATCTTAACAAACCATTCCACCATATTCGGATCGGTGTGGGAGAAGAAGGAGCTTTGATGTTTGTCAAGGCTTGCCATCACCGCCATATCCTCGTCCGAAAGAATGAAGTCGAACACGTTGAAATTCTCCGCCATTCGCTCGATATGCGTGGATTTGGGGATGACGACGATTCCTCTCTGCATTTCCCAGCGCAAAATGGTCTGCGCTACGGTCTTATTGTATTTCGCCGCGATTTTCGCTATGGTTTCATTGGTGAACAAGCCGCCTCTGCCTTCACCGAAGGGTGCCCATGCCTCAATCTGCACGTCGTACTTATCCATCCATTTCTGCGCTTCGATCTGCTGATTGTGGGGGTGAGTCTCCACCTGATTGACCATCGGCTTGATCCGCGAGAACGCGCAGAGGTCAATCATTCTGTCCGTGTAAAAATTGGAAATGCCGATAGCACGGAGTTTGCCTTCTTCATACAGTTCTTCCAAAGCGCGCCACGCGCCGTAATAGTCTGCAAAGGGCTGATGCAGGAGCATCAGATCGATATAGTCGGTCTGCAGTTTTCTGAGCGATTCGTAAACCGACTGTTTCGTTTCCTCGTAGCCGTAATGTTCGATCCAGACCTTGCTTGTGATGAACAGTTCTTCCCGCGGAATGCCCGATTTTGCGATGGCGTTTCCGACTTCTTCCTCGTTGAAATAACTCTGCGCCGTGTCGATATGGCGGTAGCCCACCTTAAGCGCGTCCAGAACGCACCGTTCACATTCCTCCTTGCTCACCTGATACACACCGTAGCCTAGCATCGGCATTTGGACGCCGTTTTGTAAAGTTACATACTTCATCAAATCATCCTCACTTTCATTTCGCCTTTTGGCTGATTAATTTACAAATCAGGCTTGCTTTTATCCCGTAGCTGTGATATACTTTGATAGAAGCAACCGTTTGTTATAACCGATTATACATTGCGGTTGTAACTATCGGTCAATAGGTTTTACAAAAATATTTTTTAATTTTTTGTGAATAGATGGGAAAGGAAAGTATAGGGATGATGTATACCATGATGCAGGTCTGTCGGAAGCTGGATATGACCTATCAAACGCTGAAATTTTACTGTAACGAGGGGCTGGTTCCCAACGTCAAACGCGATGCCAACAACCGCCGCATTTTTGACGAGCGCGATCTCAAATGGATCGAAGGGCTTTCTTGCCTGAAAAAATGCGGGATGAGCATTGCCGAAATGCAGGAATATACCAAGCTCTGCCTGGAAGGAAAATCTTCTATTCCCCGCAGAAAGGAAATGCTGGCAGAAAAGCAGATCGCTCTGCGGGAGAGTATCAAAGAGATCGAGGCTTGTATTGACTTTATCGACTACAAACAGAATTTCTATGACGAAGTCCTGTCGGGTGTGAGACCGTATACCAGCAATCTGCTTCGACTGGACGAAAATGACGATTGAACGATATGATATTCTATTTAAGAGGAAATCACTATGATCTATACTGATTTTCAAAATGAAAAGCTGTCTATGCCGGGGTTCGACACTATGCGCCTGCCTACGACGGACAGCAGATCGACAAGGCATAATGACTGTTTCAAAAAAGACGCCGCGCAATGGCGGCGTCTTTAACACGCGAACTCGTTATTACTGTCCAAAACCTTTTTCTACGATCCGAGTCCACGCTTCTTCGTCGATTTCTTCGTTTTTGAAGAGTTTGCGTCTGTCGGCTTCGGTAATCGTTCGGATGACCTTGCAGGGATTGCCTGCCGCTACGCACCGGTCGGGGATATCTTTGGTCACTACGCTTCCGGCACCGATCACTACGTTACTGCCGATCCGAACGCCGGGACAGATCACCGAACTGCCGCCGATCCATACGTTATCCCCGATCGTGATCTCTTTACCGTATTCATAGCCAGAATTTCGCGTGGAGGGATAGATCGGATGCCCCGCCGTATAGATGGCAACGTTGGGCGCAAGGAGACAGTTATTCCCGATCTTCACCCTCGCCACATCCAGGATCGTGCAGTTATAGTTGGCGTAAAAGTTCTTCCCCACTTCAATGTGCGTGCCGTAATCGCAGAAAAAAGGCGGGGTGATCACCGCATTTTCGGATTTCCCCAGCAGTTCTTTGGCGATGCTTGCAATCGTTTCCGAATCCGTCCAATCGGCACGGTTGAGCCTCTGCAAAAGTCCGCGGCACCGCTTCATCTCCGCCACGGCGACATCGTCTGCAACATAAGCAAGTCCATTGTCTCTTCGTTCTCTGTTATCCATCATCTCTCACCGTCCGTCGGACGGATGCTCCTGTATTGTTTGGGGTGCGAAAGGGGAGTCAGAATATCCCCTGATTGTATTTCTTTTGTACCGCGATTATACAGCCCATACCGATCCCTGTTCCTATGAGAAGAACGGCAACTGCAATGAATGCAATCAGCTTGGAATCCCCTTCTATACCGATCAGACCACTCAGCAGTGGGGCGGTTGCTGTCACAAACATCGCTTTTCCAAAGGCTTTTCCGTAGGCTGACGGATCGGTAACTTTGATCTGATGGTATGAATGAATCAAATTGGTTTTTCCTTTGTAAACGGCTATCCCCAGCGACAACAAAAGTGCAGTCACTGAACACATCAGAATGGAATAGATCAACATATCGGTTCCTCCCGCAGTGCAATCGCACCGACTTGTTCACCAGATGGGATGGCTTCCCTGCTATGCTTTGCCAAAAACGCCGCAAGCCTTGCAAGTGCAAGGCATTGAGGCGTGAGTTTTGGCGCCCCCTGCGAGAATCGAACTCACAACTAACCCTTAGGAGAGCCGTCCAGACAAGGTTTCCGACCGCTATTTAATGCCGAAAAGTCCTTATAAATCAAGGGTTTTCAGCCTTTTCACTGTTCAATAAACACTAACGAAATCCAGCTAATTTCATTGGGTTTATGTTGGGCTGTTTGGCTCACTTTTAGCAGGAGAAACCTAAAAACGGGTTGTGTTACTCGGTTTCAAATCTACCTTTGGAACGCTTAAATAATACAGTTTTTCATATATTATAGCATCTAATTGTGAATTTTTCTACCCCCACATTAAAAAAGGCAACCCTTGCGGATTGCCTTTCCTTGTAGTTTCGTTATAGCTTGCTTGCGAGTGCTTTGAGCAAAGCCGCCGTTTCAGGATTACTCAACAGTTTTGCAATCAGTTCCGTATCTGCCTGAGTATCTGTTGCTGTTTCATCTTTTTTATCAGACTCTATCGGTACAGCTTCGGGCAATTCGGTTGATGACTCAAACTTTGGCATAGGTGGGATTGTATCAGCTTCAGGGGTATTGCCTTGATAAAATCTCTCCTCAAAGCGTTGCGCATTAAATCTTCTGTCCTCGTCGATAATATGCGAATACACATTGGATACCATTTCGGCACGGGCGTGTCCTGAGTCACCCTGAACAGATTTTACATCACCGCCGTTCCATTTCAGTTTGTAGGTAATACTTGCGTGTCTGAAGCTGTGAAAGACTACATCAGGCAGATTGTTCTCACGGATGAGTTTCTTCAATGCGTGGGTTATTACCTGTCCCTCCATCGGTCTGCCCGATGAATTAGCAAAACGAAAAAGTTAAGATTGAATGATGCCGGAAAATAAGAAAAGCCGAAAACCTCGAAAAATCAAGGCTTTCGGCGTTGTTTGTGGCGTCCCTGCCCGGATTCGAACCGGGGGCGTTCCGCTTAGGAGGCGGACCCTCTATCCTGCTGAGGTACAGAGACATTTAGCAATATTCGGTTATTTTTATTCTACGCACCTCCCGCCTTTTTGCGAAAGGCGAGAGGTGGAACAAACTCTTAGGAGGGGTTTATTATATCCATTTAACTAAGGGGGCTTATCCTGTATGTGAGTATAACACAGATTGAGAACTTTTTCAAGTATTTTCGCAAATTCTATTGAAAAATTCACAATTATGATTTATAATAGATTCGTATGCAGATTGAACCGTCTGTCAACCGATTCTTTCAGGAGGAAATCCGTGAATTCCGTCCGCACTTTTCTGATCACCGTTCTGGTGTCCTTGATTATTTTCGGTATCGGCGCTTACTACGTTACCGGATTCATTATGGATATCGTCTCCCCGGACGAAGAACTAATCCTGCCATCCGGCGACCCATCTGAGGATGGGAATGTCACTCAAAGCCCCCAAGGTACTGTAAATCTTCTGCTGGTCTGCACCGATCAGTATGTTTACCGTCCCTCTGCAGGCGGCGCGGTGGAATCCCAATTCAATCAGCTTGCCGATGCGGAACTTCGCCAGCACGATACCACCATCGTCTTTGCGACTCTGGTCAGCTTTAACAGCATCACCCGTCAGGTGATGGTCACTGCCCTGCCCGGCAATCTGCTGGTCACCGCCAGCGGTCAGGAGATAGATCTGGACACGGCTTACTACTTCACGCAGAAAGAACTGTACGGGCTGGGATCCGATTACTTCGAACGGTCGATTTCCGCTCTGCTGGGGATTCAGGTAGATTACACCGGATATGTGGATATCGACGATTACGTAACCGTTGCCACCCGGCTGGGCGGGCTTACGGTGGAATGTCCCGAAGCCGTTGAAGCGTTGGGACTTCCCGCCGGCAAGAATCTGCTCTCGGCCGGTCAGCTCTATCGACTGCTGAAGCAGGACGATTATATGAGTCCTGTCAACAAGATGCAACTAATCGCCAATCAATGCAAAGCAATCTTGGATCGCATCACCGACGACGCCCACAAGGCGTCCGCATATGCCGATTATGACCGCATCACGAAGGTGCTGAACACCGATTTTACCAAGGCCGCCCTCACCGAGCATATGAATCTGATCTTCAGTTACAGCAGCTATCGGGTGCAGATGCCCCTTGCCATCGGTACGTTCATCACTTCGGGCGACGATCTCTACTACAAGCCCGACCGATCGGCTACGCAAAATTTGTTCAAACAATATAAGTAAATCATACATAGGACTTTCAAGCGAAAGTCCGGGAGGTACCAATGAATAACAGCGAAAAAACAATGGATAAAATCGTAGCACTCTGCAAAAACAGAGGCTTCGTTTACGCAGGCAGTGAGATTTACGGCGGTCTTGCCAACTCCTGGGACTACGGTCCTCTGGGCGTTGAGTTCAAGAACAACGTAAAAAAGGCTTGGTGGAAGAAATTCGTTCAGGAATCCCCCTACAACGTTGGTCTGGACAGCGCGATCATTATGAATCCCCAGACTTGGGTGGCTTCCGGTCACCTGGGCGGATTCTCCGATCCTCTGATGGACTGCAAAGTCTGCCGTACCCGTCACCGTGCCGATAAACTGATCGAGGACTACGCCTTCCAAAACGGTCTGGAGGACAACCCTGCAGGCTGGTCTGACGACGAAATGATGAACTACATCAAGGAGAAGCACATCGTCTGCCCTTCCTGCGGCAGCGGCGATTTCACTTCCATCCGCAAGTTCAACCTGATGTTCAAGACCTTCATCGGCGTGACTGAGGACTCCTCCAACACCGTTTATCTGCGCCCCGAAACTGCACAGGGCATCTTCGTCAACTTCAATAACGTTGCCCGCACCACCCGTAAGAAACTTCCCTTCGGCGTTGGTCAGATCGGTAAGTCCTTCCGCAACGAGATCACCCCCGGTAACTTCGTGTTCCGTACCCGTGAGTTCGAGCAGATGGAACTGGAGTTCTTCTGCAAGCCCGGCACCGATCTGGAATGGTTCGAATACTGGCGCGGCTACTGCCGTGACTTCCTGAAGAGCCTTGGCATGAAGGAAGAAAATATGCGCCTGCGCGATCACTCCCCCGAAGAGCTGTGTTTCTACTCCAAGGGCACTACCGACATTGAGTTCCTCTTCCCCTTCGGATGGGGCGAACTGTGGGGCATTGCAGACCGTACCGATTACGACCTGACCCAGCATCAGAATACCAGCGGTCAGTCTATGGAATATTTCGATCCCGAAACCAACTCCAAGTATATCCCCTACGTCATCGAGCCTTCTCTGGGTGCGGATCGCGTGGCACTGGCATTTTTGTGCGACGCTTACGACGAGGAAGTCATTGATGCCGAGAAAAACGACGTGCGCACCGTGCTTCATCTGCACCCTGCTCTGGCTCCCTTCAAGGCGGCTGTTCTGCCTCTGTCCAAGAAACTCTCCGACGATGCGATGGCTGTCTTCAACGAGCTGGCGAAGTATTTCAATGTGGACTTCGACGAGACCGGCTCCATCGGTAAGCGTTATCGCCGCGAGGACGAGATCGGTACTCCCTTCTGCATCACCTACGACTTTGAATCCAAGGAAGACGGTTGCGTAACCGTCCGCGACCGCGATTCGATGGAGCAGGTTCGCATTCCGATCGCTGAACTGAAGTCCTATCTGGAAGAAAAGATCGCGTTCTGATCGGGATTTGCGACCGAAACAGTTTGACATTTTCTGAGAGAATGGTCATCGACCATTCTCTTTTTTGCAGCTTGATGGACAAAACGATGGCAATTTTGTATCTGCCGGGAATTTTTCATACAATTCACGGTTTTTATCTGTATAATATGCCCAAAACTATTGACTATTGCAAATTTCTTTGATACAATAGATATAGAATCCCTCATCAGAAAGGAAATCCATATGAAAAAGTTCCTCTCCTTATGTCTGGCTGCGCTCCTGCTGACCGCCCCTTTGGTGTCCTGCGGCAATGAAGCAACGCCCCCCGACTCCTCCGAACAGGTATCCACCACGGTGAAGCTGGTCAGTGATTCCGCATCGGAATACGTGATCGTGCGCGCGGAAGTCGGCAGAAAAGACACGCTGGAAAAAACCGCCAGTTTCCGTTTGCAAACCATCATCAATGACGCTACCGGTGTCAAATTGGAACGGAAGACCGACACGATCAATTACAACGAAGACGCCTCCGTTTACGAAAGTGCCAAGGAGATTCTGATCGGCGGAACCAACCGCAAGGAATCCGAAAGTGCGCTGGCATCGCTGGCATTCAATGAATACGTGATCAAGGTGGACGGTTCCAAAATCGTAATCTGCGGCGCCTGTGAAAAAGCAACGCTTCAGGCGGTTGAGTATTTCGGCGCAAACTACGTAGTTGCGGGCGATCTCATCGAACTCCCTTCCGATCTGATGGTCAAGGGCTACGTGGACATGTCGCTCAGCGATGAGACCGGTGTATCTTACGAGGAAATGGGCGATCGCATCCTGAAAGCTTACGCCGACACCTATATTGACCGCAACGGCAGTTTGAAGGGCACCGAGTTCTGGGATACCGCCGAGATTCTGGAAGCCTTCATCGACGCTTACGAACAGACCGGAAAGCCCGAATATCTGGAATATGCGGAAGACATCGCCAAAAATCACTTCTCTGCTGCCAATTCCCGCGTCAACTGGTGCAACAGCAACGCCTTCAACGACGACATCGCGTGGATGTGCATCGGCTTTACCCGCCTGTACAATCTGACCGGCAACCGAACCTATCTAACCATCGCCACCAACAACTTCGATGCCATGTGGCGTCGCGCTTATTCTCCCGACGTGATGGGAGGCGGTCTGTGGTGGAAGGACGATCAGAAGACCTGCAAAAACTCCTGCATCCAATGCCCCGCTTCCATTGCGGCTTGTCTGATTGGCAAAGCCTCCAATGACGATTCGTACTACGAGAAAGCCAAAGAGGTAATGGAATGGGAATTTGAAGTGCTTTTCGAAAAATCCAGCGGCAAAGTCTACGACTGCATCAATACTGACGGCTCTTACAATTACTGGGCGTCTACTTACAATCAAGGTACCTTCGTGGGCGCCTGCACGCTGCTCCACGAAAAGTACGGCGATGACAAATATCTGGAATACGCCGCCAAAGCGGTAGAGTACGGCATGACCAAGCTGGACAACAAGGACGGCGTGCTGAACGGCGAATCCAGCGGCGCGGATCTGATCGGCTTTAAGGGAATCCTGACCCGTTGGTTCTACCGTTATGCAAAATACACCGGTGATCTGGACGTTCTCTGCTGGTTGCAAAAGAACGCTGACGTTGCCTTCTCCAATCGTAACAGCAAGGACATCATCTGGACTGCGTGGGCTGATC
>JBJDZI010000026.1:0-20516 GCA_051867925.1 Eubacteriales bacterium | reverse complement strand
TCTTTGAATAACTTCCTTTTCTTTTTGGTTCACATCATTTTAGCACATACAGGATTGAAAATTTTTTCTGAAAAATTGCACATAAAAACCGCCTCAAAAAGAGACGGAGATCATTTGTATTTGATTCATCAAATGAAAATTAAACAGGGCGGCAAATACTTGTCGCCCTGTATTTAGCTCATGAAGAGCTGATTCTTCTTTCAAGAAGGTTGCTGCAAGTGCTCAATCAGATTTCAAATCCTGCGTATTTCAGCACCAGTTCGGAGAAGATGGAGTTTGCCCAAGCGAACCAGGTACGGCTGAACTTCTCGGGCTGGTTCGCATCAATGGACTCGTGCATGAAGTAAGTACCTGCGTGGGAGTTCACCAGCATATTGAGGATTTCCTCGATCTCCTCCCGGCTGTCGGTGGTAAGCCCCTGCAAAGATAGCGCGATGGGCCAAACGTAGCCGGGATCGGTGTGGGGAGAACCGATTCCGTGAAGCACCTTGCCCTCGTAGTAGTAGGGATTCTTCTTGGACAGGATGAACTTGCGGGTGTTCTGATAGATGGGATCGTCTGCGGAGCAGTAGCCCAGGTAGGGAGCGGAGAGCAGGGAAGGCACGTTGGCATCGTCCATCAGATTGTAGTTGCCCAGACCGTCGGTCTCGTAAGCGTAAATGGTGCCGAAGTCGGGATCTTCTACGGTGCCGTACTTCTTGATGCCCTCGTCGATTTCGGCGCGCAGTTTCAACGCACGAGCGGCAAGTACCTCGTCCTTGTAGATTTCGGTAGCGATCTCAGCGGCATAGCCCAGCGTCACGACTGCGTACATCTCGGCAGGAATCAGATAGTTGTAGATGCAGGCATCGTCGGAGGGACGGAAGCCCGACCAGGTCATTCCGGTATAGCCGACAGGCTCGCCCTTGCCGCCGCGGGTCATGGTGTCCGAAGGCTTCCAGGGATTAGGACGCTCAAAGGTGTAGGGGGACTTTTCCGCGTGATACTGCTCGGTCTCCCACAGGTCGAGGATGATGTTCATGGAGTTTTTGAAGGCGTCGGTGAAGTGAGAGGTTCTGCCGACCTTCTTCCAGAACTTGTACGCGATAAAAAGCACGGAGCAGAGGGAGTCCACCTCGTACTTGCGCTCCCACACCCAAGGACTGCGGAAGGTGATGTCTTCGTGATGACCGCGCAGAGGATCGTCGCCGTTTTCGTTGAAGGCGTTGGCATATGGATCCATAGGCAGATAGAGGGAGTAGCGGTTGATCATCTTCTCAATGATGTCCGCCAGTTCTTGGTTCTCGCGGGCAACGGGCAGATAGTGGTGTACCTGCGCGGAGCTGTCGCGGAGCCACATGGCGTGGATGTCGCCGGTGATGACAAAAGCGGAGCCGTCGTCCAGAATCTTGGTGGTGGTCTCCAGCGTGTTGGGATAGCAGTTCTTGAACAGGGGAACCAGATCGTCTCTGCCCATCTCGTGGAGGCGGGCGCAGACTTTTTCGATCTGATCCTTCAGAATGTGGTCAAAATTGCTCATAAGTTTCTCCTATATGTAGAAATATATTTCGATCCCGCGTGGCGGGTATCCGTACAGTGAAATGGCGGTCAAGCCGCTTTACGCAGATGTACTGCCAAATGGAAAAGTACACTGCCGAGCCCGTTGCCCAGCGCGATCACACCGATCCTCAGCCATGCGGAGGGGGTGAATCCTGCCAGCGCGAAGTAGTACAGATCGGCAATGCAGTGCTCAAATCCGCAGAGAATAAAGACCGCGATAGGGAGCAGGATCATTGCTACCTGCAAGGCGGAGCCTTCGGGCGTCCGCTTGGCACCTTCCACGGCAATATACATCATCACGCCGCAGAATATGCCTAAAACGAAGAGACTGATCAAACTGTCGGAAAGCTTGACGGCGACAACACCCTTGGCAGTTTGCACCAGCGTATCGCCGATGCGGGTCAGCTTCTGAAGGGTGGCTCCGAGATAGGCGCCGAGAAAGTTTCCGAGGAAGATCCAGAGAAGCTGTAACAGATAGACGGGGCGGTTGGCGGGAATATAGCCTACCTTGCCGGTGAACAGATTGAATTTGAAGACGATGATCGCCGACAGTCCCAGTCCGAACAGGAAACTGCCTACGATTTTATTGGGACAGGAAAAATATACCGCACCGCCGATGGAAATGCAAAATCCTGCCGCTACGGCAAGGAGAAGGTCGATCAGCGGAGCTTTCAGCCTTAAAAACATAAGTCATTCCTTTCAATAAAGCGTTTGATACGCCTGAACAATTTATTATAGCATACTTTATCGAAATTTGCAAGTAGATTTCGAAAACTAATTGACAGAGGCGCAAAAAAGTGCTATAATCGACCTACCGAACCAAGGAAGCACAGTACGATCCTCATCGTTTGAAACAGGAAGCGGGTGCAAGTCCCGCACGAGTGCGTCGCCGTGATCGGCAAGAACTCCCCAAAATGTCACTGAGAGAGATCTCGGGAAGGCGCGGGCGTTCGCTTGAGCCGTCAGTCGGAAGACTTGCTGTGTCATCCGTATCTATGCCGCGCATACCGGCAGAGGATGCAGCAGACAAAATCTTTCTTTACCATTGTCGATGTGCAAAACGCCATTGTTTTGCAGGATGTCCCCGGTTCGGAAAAGAAAGGAAGGGAGAGTATGAATTTCTCCACCAAATTGTTGTCGATGCTGACTGCGTTGCTCCTTTTGCTCAGTCTTTGCATCGGATTTGTCGCCTGCGGCGAGGATACTCCTGCAGACACCACCGCTGCGGTTACCACAACCGCTTCCGAGGGCGGTACCGAAGATCCTGCGCCGCTTACCTTTACGTTTAAGGTTGTACACGCAGACGGAACCGAAAAATCCTTCGAGATCAATACCTACAAGGAAACGGTCGGTGCTGCACTGGTTGCAGAAGGGTTGATCTCCGGTGAAGACGGCGACTACGGTCTGTACGTGAAGGTCGTGGACGGCGAGACCGCCGACTATGACGTGGATCAAAGCTATTGGTCGTTCTACATCGGGGACGAATATGCGATGACCGGCGTAGATCAGACGAAGATCACCGATGGCGCAACTTACTGGTTTAAGTATACCAAATAATCCAAGAGACTTCGCCCCGTTTCGGGACGAAGTCTCTTTTTGGGGACGAAACCATGTCTGCGCATCTGTTGGATTTTTTGAAAAAGTCGATACTTTTCTGTTGACAATCGCGTGAATGTATGCTATAATATACACATGAATAAGAATTTGTGAGGGAGCGTACCTGCGAATGAAATTATGGCTTGATAACGGGCTGATCCCCGGCACCGTACTGAAAAAAGAAGAAAAGGGAAATCTCACCGGCATGGCGTTTTTGGACAATATTTATTTTGTTTCCAGCGGTGTGATGCTGACGCAGATCCGCGATATTTCGGGCATTGACGGCTCCACCCTGCAAAACTGGGTCAAGCGCGGATGGGTCAGCAATACGGTCAACAAAAAGTATTCCAAAGATCAGCTTGCCCGCATTCTGATTATCAATATGCTGCGCAACTGTATGCTGCTGGAGCGGGTAGATCGCCTGTTGCACTATATCAACGGTGAGCTGGACGATATCCGCGACGATATCATCCCCGAGTCCCGCCTGTACGACTACATCTGTACCATCTATGACCGCTATATTGCGGATGAGTGCGACTGTGAGGCGCAGCTGGACACCATCATTGCCGAGACCACCGCTGATTACAGCGAACCCGTACCGGGTGCGCTCCGACGGCTCAACTCTGCGCTGAAGATCATTCTCATCGCCTATCTTGCCACCGTGGCAGGCAACAAAGCAAACGAATTGTTTGTGGAATTGTAAACCGAATGGATTCTAAAGAGCGACGATTGGAAAGGCGAGACCCGCGATTACACAATCTGTTGCACAGACAGAACTCATTCCAAAGAATAACGCAAATCTTCGGGCTGTAAAAAGCCCCAACAAAAGCAGAGGCAAAACCCAAACGGTTCTGTCTCTGCTGCTTTTGTGGTCAGCCTCTGATTTGGCTGATGAAAAACGCTGAGGAACTCCCGCTCCTCAGCGCTTGAATTAGGAGGACTATTTTTCCCCATGGGGCGGTTCTGCGCCCATGGGAGGTCTTGCTCCCCGAGGCGATTCTCCGTCCAAGGGAGGTCTACTACCTCCCTTGGACGGCATAGGCGGTCTGCCACCCGAAGAACGGCGGTCGGCGGGGAAGGGCGGTTTGTCGTACTCTGCACTGGTGGGCTGTTCGCTTTCGGGACGGAATCTGTCCCGCTGATTGTCAAAATTCTCTTCGCGGATTGTCTCTTCCTCGGAGGAAATATATCGCTTCGCCTGTGTAGAGAAGAGTTCGTAATACTTTCCGTGTGCCGCCATCAGCGTCTTATGATCGCCCATCTCGATGATCTTGCCGTATTCCAGCACGATGATCTTGTTGGCGGCGGTTGCGCTGGAGAGACGGTGGGAGACGAAAACGGTGGTCTTGTCCTCGGACAGACGGTCGAACTGATTGAAGATCTCCTGCTCCGCCATGGGGTCCAGCGAGGCGGTCGGCTCGTCGAGGATCAGAATGTCGCTGTCGCTGTAAAAGGCGCGGGCGATGGATAGCTTTTGCCATTGACCGATGGAAAGTTCGATGCCTTCTTTTTCAAAGTAGCGCATCAGCGGCGTGGCGTACTGCTGAGGCAATTTCTGTATGTACTCGTCTGCGGAGGAGTTGATGGCAGCATCGCGGATCTCGCTGTCCACGATCGGCTTGTCAACCTGACCGAAGGAGATATTTTCCGTGACCGAGACGGCGTATTTTCCAAAGTCCTGGAAGATAATACCGAAGACTTTATACAGCTCCTTGGGATCGTACTCCCGGATGTCCTTGCCGTCGAAGAGGATCACGCCCTCGGTGGGATCGTAGAGACGGGTAAGGAGCTTGATCAGCGTAGTTTTGCCCGCACCGTTGAGACCAACCAGCACGGCGGTGTCACCGGGATCCAGCCGCAGATTGATGTCGTCCAACACCTTGCGGGTAGTACCGGGGTAGACGAAGGAAACGTGTTGAAATTCGATGGTATGACCGTGGTGCCGTTTGATTTCGGGGCATTTTTCGGGGAGCAGAGGGGTGATGCTTTTCTCTTCGTTCATAAAGAGGATCATATTGTCGATAAACAGCGTGCCCTCGTAGATGGTGGCGACGGTGGAGATCAGCGTCGCTACGCCCGAAGCGATGGAGTTCAGCGCGCCGGTGTAGAGGGAGTAGTTTCCGATCTCGGTGATGCCACCTGTCCGCACCTGATTGGCAATAAACAGAAAGAGCAGACAATTGACGGTTGAGGTCACCAGCGAAAGACCGATGTTCCACTCGCCTTCGTGCCAGATCAGCTTTTTAATGCCGCCGAAATAGCGGCGAAATACCTCTTTGTATCTGCCGATAAAGGTGTCGGACAGACCGAACAGGCGCACTTCCTTGGCAAGATCCTTGTTCACCAGCAGATCGGAGTAATAATTCATCTGACGTCGATCTTTGGAGCGGCGGCGCATATATTGGAAGTTTTTCTTGCGGAAATGGAAGCTGATGATGGCGGAAGGTGCAGCAAGCACGATGACCACCAGCGGTGCCCACCAAGCGATGGCGCAGAGTACCACGATGTAGCTGATGATACTGATCAGCGTACTGATGATATTGAAGGTGGCGTTCAGCACGTTGACGGGACGCACGCCTGCCTCACGGTTGGCGTTTTCCAGCCGCTCGTAGAAGTCTGGCATATCGAAGGAGGCAAGATCGATTTCCCGTGCCTTGGTCATGATCTTCACCTTGATGTGATTGGTGACCATCTCGCTGGAAAGGCGGGTGACGATGTTGTTGATGTGATGGACGAAGCTGTTGAAGAAGAGGTAGCCGAACTGCAGTACCAGCGGGAAAAGGATGTCGCTGAAGGCGACCGCCTTACCGGTCTGGGCGAATACCACCAGCGCCAGCGCCAGTTTGGTCAGCAGATTGGCGGCGATCAACGAGCCGACCACGGGCATGATACCGTTGAACAGTGCCATGAACATCATGGAGAAGAGCAGGGATGGGCGCGCTTCCCAGACCAGTTTTACGATGTAGAAAAGTCGGGAGAAAAACTTGAAGATCAACCGAACCAAATAGGCCGGCACCTCGCCGATCGACTGGGGCTTCGGCTCTTTCAGTTTCTCGTTCATTTCGTGATTGGGGGGAGGTCCGAATCCGGGTCCCATAGGATCATCTCACTTTCAAAAAAATAATTAGATTGCTAACTAACTATTAGTATACAGGATGTTTGTGAATATTTGGTGAACAAAAATTGATTTTCATAAAAAATCGTTATACTCAGTGGGGAAGGGCGCGGTGCGGATGCGCGAGGCGCAAAAAGAACGCTCCTCACTCATCCGAAATTCATCGGATAAGAGAGGAGCGTTTGGGGTGAGGCGAGAGCCGTCACGTGGCAGAGCGAGCCGATCCATTCGGTTGACCTTAAACCTGTTCGTCCACGGGAAGCGTCTCGGCTCTTTCGGAAATGCTCTTTTTGAAGTTCACCACGTAGTGGGTGTACTCGGCGTTCATATATTCCGACGTAATGAGGAAGTCGGCGGTGGAGCGGTTGTTGGCGATGGGAATATCGTAGACCTGCGCGATTCTCAGCAGAGCCTTCACGTCGGGATCATGAGGCTGAGCGGAGAGGGGATCGGAGAAGAAGATGACCATATCAATACGACCTTCCACGATGCGTGCGCCGATCTGCTGGTCACCGCCCAAAGGGCCGGAGTTGAAGCCGCGGACGGGCAGTCCGGTCTTTTCGGAAATGATGCGGGCAGTTGTACCCGTACCCACCAGAAAATGACGCTCCAGAATTGCTTTGTTTTCACGGCACCAGTCCACCAGTTCAGACTTTTTGAAGTCGTGAGCGATGAGTGCGATGTTTTTCTGCTTTTCGATCACACGGGGGATGTAATTATCGTTATTTTCGTACATTCTATCGTCCTCCAAATACGGAAATCGGGGATCGGACGGAGCCGATCCATCCTAGTCACTTGTCTTTTGATATTATAACACATCTTACAGAAATTTGCAACGGTCTACCCGTAAAATATGGGAGAATTTCTATTGACATTTTGTAAAAAAGTGCTATAATGTTGTCAGCAAGGGAGTGATCCCCTGCAAACTTACAAACACTTGAAGAGTAAGGATTGTCTGCGTTAAGTGTCTGCCGGACGGGGAGTTGTCGGTGGAACGAAAAGCGTTAGCTTGCGGTGGCAGTCCTGCATCCCGCTTCATAGGATAACGGAAGAGGTCTCCCTTTTCTGTGCCCGTGGCGAGGACGATCCATGCCTGCGGGCATGAGAAAGGGAGGTTTTTTATGAAACTCAACAAACATCTGTCCACTATGGTTTTTTGTGCGCTGCTTGCCGCAATGACCATGATCTTCAAACGGTTCGCCGTCTTCAATATTGACTGGCTCCGTTTGTCGTTGGAGAACACACCGGTTCTTCTGTCGGGGATCCTGTTCGGACCCGTGGCAGGCTTTTTGACCGGCATGGTGGGAGACATTCTCGGCTGCTTCTATTGCGGCTTCGGGATCAATCCCGTGATTACGCTGGGTATGGCGCTGGCAGGCGGTGTCTGCGGACTTCTGTTCCGTTATTCCTCGAAACTGCCTAATGTACCGAGACTGATCTGCTCGGTCTACGCGGGACATATTGTCGGCAATATGATCGTCAAGACCATCGGAATCTACTGGTGGTACGGTACACCTTGGCCTACACTCCTTCTGCGTATCCCAACCTATCTGATCATCGGCGCGGTAGAGATCGCCATCTTCTGCGCACTGCTTGGAAGCCGTGCTTTCGTGCGGCAACTCCAAAAAATCGGCGTAAAAATCTGAATGATCCAAATCGGAGGCGGTTTTATGACCTACAAAGAAGCGCTTTCTTATATCCATTCCATCAGCTGGAAGGGAAGCGTGCCGGGACTCTCCCGCATCAGCGAGCTGATGCGTCAGCTCGGTGATATACAGAATCGGCTGAAGATCGTCCATGTTGCGGGGACCAACGGCAAAGGCTCTACCTGTGCAATGTTGGAATCCATTCTTCGGGCGGCAGGCTACCGTACGGGGCTCTATATCTCCCCGTTCATCGAACGCTTCAACGAGCGGATGTGCGTGAGTGGTGAGCCGATCGCGGATGATACTCTTGCCGAGATCACCGGATACGTGAAAGGCTTTGCCGACAAGATGGAGGATGCGCCTACCGAATTTGAACTGATTACCGCTATCGCCTTTGAATATTTCTATCGCTCCGGGTGCGACGTCGTGGTGCTGGAGACCGGCATGGGCGGCAGACTGGATTGCACCAATGTCATCGACACCGCCGAGATCTCGGTGATCACCGGTATCGCTCTGGATCACACGGCGTTTTTGGGAGATACCATTGAGCAGATCGCCGCTGAAAAAGCGGGAATCATCAAATCCGGCGTTCCTGTGGTCTGGGGAGGCACCCACGACGGTGCCGGTGCGGTGATCGCCGCCAAAGCCAAGGAGAAAAACTGTCCGCTTCATACGCCCGATTACCGAAGTATATCCATCGGGTCTTGCTCCCTGGAAGAGGGCATCCGTTTCTCCTACCAAAACAGAACTGACCTGACCGTTAGACTCCGAGGCTCCTATCAGCCTCACAATGCCGCCATCGTGCTGGAGGTGGTGGACGTTCTGCGCACCCGCGGCTGGTGTATCCCCGAAGAAGCGGTGCGCACGGGACTTGCCGCTACCTGCTGGAAAGCGCGCTTTGAACTGCTTTCGAAAGATCCCGTTGCCGTTTACGACGGCGGACACAACATGGAAGGCGTTACCGCGGCGGCAGAGAGCATCCGTCTCTATTTCCCCGATCAGAAGGTGATCCTGCTCACCGGTGTGATGGAGGACAAGGCATATCGGGATATGGCGGCACTACTCGCCCCGCTGACGGCGGAGGCTGTGACCGTCACGCCCGACAATCCCCGTTCGCTCCCCGCTCCCCGCTATGCGGAGGTGTTCAAATCCCTCGGCATTCCCGCCGATGCGGCAGATACCATCCCCGACGGTGTGGCAAAGGCAGTCACTCTTGCGAGAGCGCAGGGAAGACCGCTGATCATGCTGGGTTCCCTCTATATGTACAACGATGTGAAAACGGCATTGCTGGCGATTGTGAATTGAGATTGGGACTCCAACCTTCCAAGAACCTTTTTGAAAAAAGGTTCTTGGAACTCCCAATACTTTTGAAAAAGCCCGGCAAATACTTGCCGCCCGCAGTCTGTCGATAAACTATAAATTTAGAGTGCCGCCAGCCAAGGAATGGGGTTGGAGGTCTGGAGGAAGGGGAAAAACTTCGGCGTATGAGATGGTTTTCCCCTTCCTCCAGTATTCTCGTTAACTTTTTCGACACGCTGAGGGCGGCAAATATTTGCCGCCCGATTTGATGCCTATAGCAGAGTCAAAGCCAAGGAACGGGGTGGAGAGTCTGATGAGGAGTCTAGCAACTTCGTTGCGGTTGTTACGAAAACTTCGGCGCCCTCCGATGGTTTTCCCCTCCTCTCAGAAACGAAGGATTAGAACGAAGAAATACTCTATCGGTGCGCCATGAGGGACGCGAGAAGAGGGCTATGTGAGGGGCGGTTCGAGACACTATACGATTCCAAAGATCACTTTTATGAAAATTTCACTTGCACAAGTGGCGGATTTATGATATACTGATAACAGCCCCCATGGGGCGTATCGTAGAACAAACAGGAGAGACGTATGAAACTTGTATTATTGACCGCATTGGGAGTAGGAGGCGCTACCGTCATCGGCTCTGTCATCGGCTTTCTTTTCAAAAAAATATCACACAGATTTTCGGATATCGTTCTGTCCTTTGCCGCAGGCGTGATGCTGGCGGCGGCGGTGCTGGGACTGATCCTGCCATCGGTTGAGTACGGCGGAAAATGGGGCATTCTGATCTCCATAGCAGGCATTTTCGTGGGCGCGCTCTGTCTGAACTTGGTAGACAAACTTGTCCCTCACCTGCACAAGCTGATGGGTCCCGATCAGGAAACTCACGGACATAACGCAGATCTGAATAAGGTTCTGCTGTTCGTCACCGCCATTGCCATCCATAATCTTCCCGAGGGAATCGCCGCAGGCGTAGGATTCGGCGCGGGCAACACCGCGGAGGCACTGGTGATCGCGGGCGGCATTGCTTTGCAGAATATCCCCGAGGGAATGGTCATCATTGCGCCCATGTTGGCGGCAGGCGTATCGCCCCGCAAGACCTTCGCGTGCGCCGCTCTGACCGGCGTGATCGAGGTGCTCGGCACGCTGATCGGCTATTTCGCGGTGACCGTGGCAACGGCGATCCTGCCCTTTGCGCTTGCGTTTGCAGGCGGCACCATGCTTTATGTTATCAGCGACGAAATGATCCCCGAGACCCATGCCCACGGCTCTGAGCGCGGTGCCACTTGGGCACTGCTGGCAGGCTTCTGCCTGATGCTCGCCACCGATGTACTCATGGGGTGAGCTATCGAAAATCCCGACATGATCGGGATTTTCGTGTAATTTGCAAAAATCCCTTGCATTTCGGTGTGAACTGTGGTATACTGAACCCAACAAAACCACTCTACGGAGGTATTTCCATGTATCAATTCCCAATCGGAGCAATGCTGGACTCATTCCTGCTTCCCGACGCTGAGGCGATCCGCCGTGCCGCATCTATCGGAGCCACGGGCGTACAGATGTACTCCACCACGGGTGCCCACTCTCCCGAAAATATGACTCCCGCCAAGATTCGCGAACTGCTGTCTATGATGAACGACAGTGGGCTGGTGTTTTCCGCCCTCTGCGGCGACTTGGGTCACGGATTCGGTAACGCCGAACTGAACCCCGGACTGATCGAAAAATCCAAGCGGATCCTTGAGCTTGCCAAGGAATTGGGTACCGATGTGGTGACCACCCATATCGGCGTCGTTCCCGCCGATCCGAATCACGATCGCTACAAGATCATGCAGGAGGCCTGCCATACGCTGGCTGAGTACGCCGATTCGCTGAATGCGCATTTTGCCATTGAGACCGGTCCCGAAACTGCAACCGTGCTGAAGAACTTTTTGGACTCTCTCGGCTCCCGCGGTGTTGCGGTCAACCTTGACCCCGCAAACTTCGTGATGGTCACCGGAGACGATCCCGTGAAGGCGGTCTATACGCTGAAGGATTACATCGTTCATACCCACGCCAAGGACGGCATCCGCATTTACGAAAAGGATCCCGAAATGGTCTACGGCGTCAAGATGGATGCGCTGGCACATCTGGGTGCGGCTTATCAGGAAGTTCCGCTGGGCAAAGGCGGGGTAGACTTCCCTAGTTATCTGAAAGCACTGGATGAGATCGGTTACCGCGGCTTCCTCACCATAGAACGGGAATGCGGAGCAGATCCCGCCGCTGATATTGCCATGGCGGCAGACTTCCTTCGCTCCGTCATTGCGAAAAATTGATCTTTACGGAGGAGTATAAACATATGGCATACAAAATTGGCATTATCGGCGTGGGAAGCATCTCACTGGAGCACATTCAGGCGTATCTCGCAAATCCCGAAACCGAACTTTACGCATTCTGCGACATCAACGAAGAACGCTTGCAGTACATGGGCAAGAAGTACGGCGTCACCCGTCTGTACACGAATCTGGACGATATGTTGGCGCTGGACGAACTGGACGCAGTTAGTGTCTGCACATGGAACAACGGTCATGCGCCCTGCACCATTGCCGCGCTGAAGGCAGGAAAGCACGTTCTCTGCGAAAAGCCAATGGCACTCAACGCCGGGGAGGCAGAAGAAATGCAGAAGACCGCAAAGGCGTGCGGAAAACTGCTGATGATCGGCTTCGTTCGCCGTCACGGCAACGATTGCAAACTGGTAAAGGAATTCATCGACACCGACTATTTCGGCGAACTGTATTACGCTAAAGCCACCTATCTGCGCCGCCACGGCAATCCCGGCGGCTGGTTCGCAGACATCACCCGCAGCGGCGGCGGTCCCCTCATCGACCTTGGTGTACACGTCATCGACCTCGTCCGCTATCTGATGGGCGATCCCAAGCCGATTTCGGTCTACGGTGCCACCTTCCGCAAGCTGGGCGACCGTCCCGGTGTAGCCCGCAAGCCCGGTGCATACCGCTCCGCAGGGGCTACCGACAATGATCCTGTGACCGTAGAGGATCTGGCATCGGCGATGATCCGTTTCGATAACGGTGCAGTCCTCCACATTGAAGCTGCATTCGACCTCAATTTGAAGAAGGACGAAGGCAAGATCGAACTGTTCGGTACCAAGGGCGGTGCAAAGTTGGATCCCGAACTGGAGATGTACACCGTGGTGAACGGCTATATGGCAGACGTGAATCTGACTTATCCCACCGCGCTGTCCTTCAACGGTCTCTTCCAGAACGAGATCAATCATTTTGTTGATTGCATCGCAGGTCGCACCGAGTGCATCGCTCCTGCAGAGGATGGTGTGACGTTGATGAAGATTCTGGATGCGATCTACCGTTCTGCACAAACCGGTCACGAAGCGGTGATCGAATATTAACGCCGAGAACAAAGAAAAGTGCATCCACGATGGTCACCGCATGCGGATGCATGAGAAATTTCGTCAAGGTGGCGGAGAAGCCCTCGCCGATCACGAGATTCTGGAAATGCTCCTGTTTTACAGCATCCCCAGAGTTAATACCAACGAGATCGCCCACCGTCTCATCCAGCGGTTCGGGAGCCTGTCGGGGGTGCTTGGTGCCAAACGACATGAACTGATCACCGTCGACGGCGTAGGAGCGCGAAGTGCCGATCTCATCGGTTTGGTGGCAGAACTATATCGCCGTACCGAGGCTGAGTCTACCAAAGCGTCCTGCTATCTGAGAGATCTGGATGAAGTCGGTCGCTATGTGGTAAAGCAGTTGGACGGACTTCCCCGCGAGCGGGTGTTGCTCCTTCTGCTGACCGCAGATTTTCGTCTGATCGCCACGCATCAGATCAGCGAAGGGGGCGTCAACGAATCGAGTGTGGATGTTCGGCAGATCATGGAGTATGCGATTTTGGCGAAAGCCTCTCACATCGTTCTGGCGCATAATCATCCCGATTCCATGCTGATTCCTTCTGCGGAAGACGAATCGATCTCTATCTCGCTGATGCACGCCGCATCGGTCCTGGGAATCAATTTATGGGAACACGTTTTGGTGTCAGACGGAAAGTATCTTTTCATCCTGCGAGAGATGCTGGCGCATAAACCCGCTTATTCTACCATTGAAATGAAATTGACGAAATTCAAAGCCGAACGTGAAAAGTGAAAAAGCAAAAGTCTCCTGATCGAAGATCAGGAGACTTTTGCGTGATAGATCGAAACGATAAAGAGAGCAGAGCAAGACATCGCTTATCCGGTCACGTCGTTGGATCCGCCCATGGCAAAAGCCCGGGGCGTTTCCCCTACGATAGAACGGAAGGTGTGAATAAAGTGGGAATCATCACAAAATCCGCAACTTTGGGAAACCTCCGAGATGTTTTTGCCGGTCAGAAGCATTTGCTTGGCGTAATTGATGCGGGTCAGTTGGATGTATTGCTTGATGGTCATGTTGGTGCAAGCCTTGAAGTCTGTGGTCAGCTTGGCGCGGCTGACGAAGAACTGGCGGGACAGATCCTCGGTCAGCAGCGGCTCGCCGAAATGGTGGCTGATGTAGTCCATCACATCGCTGATGTAACTGTGTTCATCCTGCACATTCTGGATCTGCCCTTCGCCGATGCATTCGGTGAAGTGATTGAGCAGAAGTGCCAGTTCCAACTCCGCGCGGACGTAATTGCGATCCTGATAGGTCTGCCAAAGCGTGGCGATGTTGCGGGACAGTTGCAGATGGAGTGCCTGATCCAGATTGACGATGCTCATGGAGCTTTGCAGAATGCGATCCAGATGGGGAATCCAGCGGGACATCCGCGACACGAAATCACTGCTGAAGTTAATGATATAGCGATCGTAACGGTATTTTTCGGGGGTGTATGCCCGATGAAGCATAAATGGTCGGTGGATCACCAGGCAGGGGGCTTCTACCGAAACGCGGTGAATGTTGTTTTCAACCGTCACTTTTCCGCTGCGGATGTACAGTAGCTCGTATTCCACATGAGTGTGCATATAAGGCATCGTGAATCCGTCGGTAATGCGGTTTTCCATATGGATCAGTTGCTTGGCGGTTTCTTCAAAAGAGTAAGTGAAAGGTTTCATGCGCCCTCCCCTTCAGTCAGTCTGTTCTGAATTATTTGTACCATAAAATCACGAATTTGTCAATAGACTTATGAAAAATTTACGAAGATTTATATATCTTGCTGAAATTTCCAAACTGTGCGACATTAGCGTTTTTTACAATTGCCTATTTACATTTTCTTCATTTTTGCTATTTTAATGGGTGGATTTATGTTAAAATACAATCAACAAAATACTCGTACGGAGGAAAAAACAATGAAAAAACTCATGGCAACCCTTTTGACCGTTGCGATGCTCGCTTGTCTGATTCCCGCATTTGCCGCTTTCTCGGTATCTGCTGCAGAAGGAACGGGCAGTGCCGATGCCATCCCCGGTTTCGCTACCGTGGACGGTGAGATCGACGATGCGTGGGCAGACGCTCCCGTTTACACCATGGATAATGTGGTGACGATTGACAGCACCGGTGCAGAAGATACCAGAAAAGACTCCAGCACCATCAAGTTTCGCATGATGTACAACGGCGAGAAGATCTATATGCTGTTCGAAATTGAGGATGACGTATTTGTAAGTGCCGCATCCGGAACCAACTGGAAGAACGATTCGCTCTTCATCTATATCAGCGAAGACGGTGCCGACAGAAGCCAGACCAGCGAAAAATCCACCACGCTCTGCGCATTTCTCGAGGATTATTCCGAGGCAAAAGCCGGCAAAACCGGTCTGATCGTTCGTGACGGTAAGGGCGCCAACAACAATCCCAAGGAACACGCAGTCAAGATCAACGGAAACAAGGCTGTGATGGAAATCTCCTTCCAGCTCAATACCGTTACTCCCACAGAGGGCGGTTCTTTTGTGATGGATCTGCAGTATAATGACCAGGACGTTGATCCCAACAGTAGCGGTAGCAATACCCGTACTATCGTATGGGCATGGTCCTGCCAGGACGGAATGGGTCCCAACCAGAAGAGCAATCTTTGGGGCACCGTCAACTTCGTTGCGGCTCCCGAATGTGAGCATACCAACACCGAAATCGTGAATGCCAAGGATGCCACCGCCACCGAAGACGGTTATACCGGCGACAAGGTTTGCAAGGATTGCGGCGAAACTCTTGAAACCGGTACCACGATTCCCGCAAGCTGCGATCATACCAACACCGAAATCGTGAATGCCAAGGATGCCACCGCCACCGAAGACGGTTATACCGGCGATAAGGTCTGCAAGGATTGCGGCGAAACTCTTGAAACCGGTACCACGATTCCCGCAACCGGTACTCCCGATCCCGTGACTCCTCCTCCCACCGGCGACGTAATGTCGGTAGTTTCTGTGCTGGCTCTGATCGCCATTGCAGGCACGGTCGCAGTTGTCCGCCGCAAGGTCGGCGAATAACCGTTACTAAGTGTAATTAAAAAGCAAGCCTCAAAGGTTAGTTCTCATAAGGAAGTGAACAAAACAACCGATTGAGAGAGCAAAGGGTTTGCTGCAAAACTCCGAATTTGCGCGAAATCTGTGTGTAAAGCAACAAAAAATCAAGGTTTTCATCGGGTGAGAACCTTGATTTTTTGTGCAATATGCGAGTTTGGCTACAGCCCCTGATTGTAATATCGGATTACTTTGCGGCTTTGGTGTAGCTCATTTCAAAGTAACGAACGGAAGCACCCCAGCCCTTGGAACTGTCGCAGTTACGAAGACGGACATAACATTCGCCCGTTTCATCACAATCATAGTCAAAGGGATCGAACTTGATATTAATGTTACTGGTACCGGTGGTGAGATGCTGACCATTGCTGATGTCATAATAATTCGCAATGATCTCCCAGTTTTTTCCGTCATTGCTGACTTCTACGATATAGTTCTGTAAAACGCGGAAGTCCAACTCGCAAGAAAGCATTTGGGAAACGTCGAAATAATAGATCAACTGGCGTTCTTTATCGCAATAACGGTATTCGTTGTTGATTTCTGAAGTGTTGACTAAGATAAACTCAACATCATCGTTGTTCTGGTTAGTGATGACTTTACGTGTATAGGTGCTCACACCGTTTTCGGTCTTGACCAGATACTTTTCTTCGCCCGCGTCAGCGGAGACGGGGGAATTGATGGCATCGTCATTGATAGTTGAGGTGTTGTTTTTGCCTGTGAGCCAGTCGGTGTTCTCGCAGGCATTTTTGTCAACTTCAACCAGGTGACGGATGGTAAGCAACGAAATGCGTGCGCCCCAGCCCAGGGAGGTGTTGCTGTTTCGGAATCGGACGTATAGAGTTTTGGACTCAACGACAGCATCGTAATCGTTAGGATCAATGGTGAACAGAATCGCATTGTCGGCGTTCTTGATATGCTCGACCGTTCCGCCTTCGGAATAGTCTGCGATCATTTCCCATTTCTTTCCGTCGCCGGAAACCTCAATAATGTAGTTCTGTGCAACATCAAACTGATAGATGGGGGAGTTGTAATCATTGATATTAAATTTGTAAATCAACTGACTTTTAAGATAGTAGTAACGGCAGGTATCGTTGGTTGCAGCGGAGCTGGAGAAAACAAACTTTTTGTCGGCTTCCTTGTTGTTGACCGGATAGATGATATCCTCATAGACATGGGAGGAAGATTCCAGCTTGCCCATTTCGCTGCCCCACTTAACGGTGACGGTCAGCGGCTCGCGGGAACCGTCTAAAGTTAAGCGAAGCGAATGGGTTGCGCTATCCCAAAGGGCGGAGAGCAACGGAATATTGTTTCCGTTCTTATCGGTGACAGTCACAGACTGCGGATATACGCCATCGGGCGCAATCAAACGGTTGCAAATGATGGTATTGGTTGCAGAGGTGAACTGATAGGTTGTTGTATCGGAGGTTTCCTTCAGAGAAGCCTCGTCCACCTCACCGGAAGAGAAGCCCAGGCGCGGAATGGAGAGATCGAAGGTATCCACATTGATTAAGATCAGGCTGTCCTCCTTGGGAACGATCGGGTTGATCATGATGGCGAGATGTTCGTCAAACAGGTTGATGTAAGTGCCTTCCAATTTCACAGGTTCGTCAAATGCGTGTGCAATCACATACTTTCCGCGCTCAGTAAGCAGCAATTCAGAGGAAACATAATCATAATCGGTGAACTGCAGTACATATTCTACCAGCGTTCTGAGCATGGTAGAGCCGCCCTTGTACTGCGAGAATGTAGCGGAGGGAATACCCATCACAACGACTGTACCATTGCCAACACTCTCTTCAAAACCGATGACCTTGTTACCGGACTCTGAGCGCAAGCCGCAAGGCTGCCTTTTCGTTACCATAGTTCTCGGATTTCTCTGCCAAACCGGAGAAAAGTATCCGAAATTTTCCTACAATTTTCAAATAATCCGCATTATTTTCCAACATTTTGATGATTTACGATATTTTTTCGAAAAATTGCAGTCTCCTCTTGCAATTTTGTGAATAATATGTTATAATAGAAAGCACTTTGATAAATCAACAAATCTCGAAGTTTATTTGCTGAAAACATGAAAGGAATCAATTCATGGCATTTTTTGATTTGTTTAAAAAGAAAACGCTTACGGAAAAGTTGGAAGACCGCCTGCAGCGTACGGAAATGACTTGTTCGGGTTGTAACACCACCCGCAACGCGCTTGATCTGTATAATCAATTTTACATTTGCCCGCAATGCGGAAAATATCTGACCATCGGCGCACGCGAGCGCATCCAACTGGTGGTGGATCAGGACAGTTTCCAGCCTTGGTTTGATGTGGTGGAGGAAAGCAATCCGCTGGGTCAGACCGAGTATCTGAAGAAACTGAAGGCAGCAAGAGAGAAGAGCGGCAACAGCGAGGCAGTGCTGGTAGGCAGAGCCAAACTGGGCGGCGTGGATGTGGTCATCGGTGCCTGTGACGCCAACTTTATGATGGGCAGTATGGGCAAGATTATGGGTGAGCGCATCACCAAAATGTTCGAGGAAGCCACCAGACTTCGTCTGCCCGTATTTCTCTTCTGCTGTTCCGGCGGTGCCCGTATGCAGGAGGGAATCATCTCTTTGATGCAGATGGAAAAGACTGCCGCCGCAGTCAAGCGTCACTCCAAAGCAGGACTGTTCTACTGTTCCATCCTGACCGATCCCACCATGGGTGGCGTTACTGCCAGCTTCGCCATGTTGGGCGACGTGATCCTTGCAGAACCCGGTGCGCGCATCGGCTTTGCAGGTCCCCGCGTTATTCAACAAACCATCGGACAGAGCCTGCCCGCCGGATTCCAGACCGCTGAGTATCTGTTGGAACACGGTATGGTCGACGATATCGTAGAGCGCCGCGACCTGCGCTACCGCCTCTACTATCTGGCAAAAGTCCACACCACTCGTACTGCGGACGTTTCCGCCCCTATGGGACGCGTTCCTTCCAACCATGCAAACGAGAAGATGGCGGCAGAACAGAAGACTCCTTGGGAGAAGATTAAACTCTGCCGTAGCCGTGACCGTGCCTCTACCATGGACTACGTTAATCTGCTGTTCAAGCATTTCTACGAACTCCACGGCGACCGTTATTTCGGCGATGACAACGCTATGATCGGCGGTATCGCTTATTTCGGCGCACAGCCCGTTACCGTGATCGGCGAACTCCGCGGCGCGGATGTTGCAGAGAGCGTAAGACGCAACTTCGGTATGCCCAAACCCGAGGGCTATCGCAAAGCCCTGCGTCTCATGAAGCAAGCAGAGAAATTCCGCCGTCCCATCATCACCTTTATCAATACTCCCGGTGCCTTCTGCGGCATCGACGCGGAACAGCGCGGTCAGGGCGAAGCCATTGCCCGCAGTATCATGGAGATGTCCGATCTGAAGGTGCCCGTGCTTTGTATCCTCATCGGTGAGGGCGGAAGCGGCGGCGCGCTGGCGACTGCCGTCGGCAACAAGGTTTGGATGCTGGAAAACTCCACCTACGCCATTCTCTCGCCCGAGGGCTACTCCGCGATCCTGTGGAAGACCGAGGAACGTGCGGAAGAAGCGGCACTGCTGATGAAGTTCACCGCGCAGGATCTGTACGAACTGAAGGTCATCGACAAGATCATTCCCGAGTTGGGCGGTGCCAACAAGCAAACCATCCAGCGGATCACCGACTACATGAAGCAGGGAATCGAAGAATTCCTTTCTGAGTATCGCGGAATGACCAAGGAGCAGATCCGCGAGGATCGCTACCAGCGATTCAGAAAATTCTGATCCACCATGCCAATCACATCCGAGCTTGCCATAGTCGCGGCAGGCTCGGATTTTTGCGTTTTCACCGAATGATGCGAAAAAATGACCGATTACTCAAAACCTCTTGCAAAAAAACAAATACAGGTATATAATGGACTTACACCACAATAAAGTGAGGACGAATATGAACGAAATCATTCAGATAGACCACCTGAACAAGCGATTCGGGGATGTGCAAGCAGTCCGGGATCTCAGTTTTCGGGTGCGGGAGGGAGAGCTGTTTGCTTTCCTGGGAGTCAACGGAGCGGGAAAATCCACGACCATCAACATTCTGTGCGGACAGTTATCCAAAGACAGTGGCAACGTGCTCATTGACGGCAAGAATCTGGACGGCAACGTGGACGGCATCAAGCGGGAATTGGGCGTAGTGTTTCAGAACTCGGTTCTGGACGCGGCGCTCTCGGTCTGTGACAATCTGGAAAGCCGTGCCGCGCTGTACGGTATCACCGGAGGTGCCTTTCGCACGAGACTTAGCGAACTGTCCGATCTGCTGGAACTTCAGGGACTTCTGAAGCGTCCGGTGGGAAAACTGTCGGGCGGACAGCGCAGAAGGATCGATATTGCCCGCGCGCTGCTGCATAGACCGCGCATTTTGATTTTGGACGAGCCTACAACGGGACTTGATCCCCAGACCCGCAAAACGCTCTGGAATGTCATCTCCGACCTTCGGAAAAACGAAAACATGACGGTTTTTCTGACCACGCACTACATGGAGGAGGCAGCCGATGCCGACTATGTGGTGATCATCGACAGCGGTCACATCTCGGCAACGGGAACGCCGCTGGAACTGAAAAACGCATACACAGGCGATTATATTACTCTTTACGGCACCGATGAAATCACCGTGCAAACGCTTGGAGTTGACTACGAGCCGATCCGTGACGCGTTCCGTCTGTCGGTGCCCAACACCAAAGCCGCCACCGAACTGATCGTGAAGCATCCCGAGATCTTCTGCGATTACGAGATTACCAAAGGGAAGATGGACGATGTTTTCTTGGCGGTCACGGGCAAAAAACTCACGGGAGGTGGGGACAAATGAGTACGGTAT
>JBJDZI010000025.1:0-21156 GCA_051867925.1 Eubacteriales bacterium | reverse complement strand
TTCAGCAGTTTGATCTTCTGGCTGTTTTCTTTCGCCATTAGCCCACCTCCACTGGTTTCCTACAAATGGTGATAGTTATACCTAATAAGTATAGCACCAATTTGTGATTTTTTCAATAGAATTGGCGCACAAAATCGTGCTTCTTTTCGTTTCTTGCTGATTTTTGCGTTCAAATCTCCCAATGTCCACCTTTTGTTTGTCCTTTATCGAGGCAAACAACGAACTTAAGTATGCCGCCCGAAACCAGCCCCACAAACACAAAAAGAGCGTCGGTGTAGTCTTTTTGACCGCTCCGACGCTCCATATAGTCACTTTTTACCCGTATTTCTGCCTATTATGGCGTTTTTTCTCCCGAAAATGAAGAAAGAACGAACCTTGTCTTGGTAGACAAAAGTTCGTTCTTTCGTGGCGGAGAGGAAGGGATTCGAACCCTTGTGGGGTTGCCCCCAAACGGTTTTCAAGACCGCCTCGTTATGACCGCTTCGATACCTCTCCATTTATGAAACTGTCTTTCGACAGAAATCATCGGTTATTCAATTGTTTTAGAAATTCTTTTAGAAATGCGCTTTTGTGCTGCTTTTGGAGTGCCGAAAAAGTCAGTGTTTACAAGGCTTTTCGAGATATTTGCGTCTGCATTGCTCGCAAATTTTCAAGACCGCCTCGTTATGACCGCTTCGATAACCCTCCGGATTCGGTTGGCGAGAGGGTTCTCGGAGATTTTCCCGGAGATCTACTCTGCGCCACATTATTTTACCACGTTTCCGGTCTGCTGTCAAGTGGTTTTGCGCTTTTTGTTTGCGGGTTTTGCAAAATGCAGTTTACATAAAATTCATCGACTGTCTACGGCGCGTTCACAAAAACCCGCCCGTCCTTCTTGATTTGGGATTGGGTTTGTGCTATAATGTACCTATCGAAATTAAGCATTTTTTCCAAAACGGAGGAATCTTCATGAGCAATCTTGACAAAATGAGCCAAACTTTTGACCGTATTGAGACCACAACTCTTGCCGCCCGTCTGATCGAAGAGGTGGAGAAGGTTGTGGTCGGTAAGCACAACGAGATCCGTCTGCTGGTCTGTGCCATGCTGGCGGGTGCTCACGTGCTGATCGAAGACGTCCCCGGCGTGGGAAAGACTACGCTGGCAGGTGCACTGGCGAAGGCGGCGGGGCTGTCCTTTAAGCGCGCCCAGTTTACGCCCGACATTATGGCGTCGGACATCACCGGCTTCAATATCTACAACCGCCAGACCGAGCAGTTCGAGTTTCGCGAGGGACTGGTGATGTGCAATCTGCTTCTGGGTGACGAGATCAACCGCGCTTCTCCCAAGACGCAGTCCGCCCTTCTGGAGGCGATGGAGGAGGGTAAGGTCACTGTGGACGGCACGACCTATCCGCTTCCGAGCCCTTTTATGGTCATTGCCACCCAGAACCCTCACGGCTTCGTGGGTACTTATCCTCTGCCCGAGGCACAGCTGGACCGTTTCGCGCTGAAACTGTCCATGGGCTATCCTACCGAGGAGCAGGAGGCGGACATTCTGATGGCGCGCCGCGGCGTAAATCCGCTGGACAAGGTGCAGGCGGTGACCGATGTGGAGGGTATCGCCAAAATGCGTCGGATGGCAGCCGATGCCACGGTGGATCCCGAGATCTGCCGCTACGTGGTTTCGCTGATCTCCGCCACCCGGAAGCACAGCGGCATTGCCCGCGGTGCATCTCCCCGTGCGTCCTTGGCGGTGATGCGAATGGCGCAGGCGTACGCCGTGATGCAGGGCAGAGAGTACGTCCTTCCCGATGATGTGAAGGCGGTCTTTGTTCGGTCGGTTGCGCACCGTTTGGTTCTGACTCAAGAGGCAAAATTGGCTCGGACCACGCCCGAGGGCATCCTGCAGGAGATCTCGCTCAAGACCCCGATCCCTTTCCGGGGCAGTCGTGATCAGGCGTGAAACCCTTTCTGCAAAACTGCGGCAGATTGATCCTGTCGGTTCTCCGAAAAATCAAAAACAGAGAGTTCGTTCAGCCGGCTTTCTTCCCCCGGCGCAACTTTTGGCTCTATCTGATCCTGATTGCCTTTGCGCTGGTCTTTACCCAGGTGTTGCTCTCGCCCATTTCGGGAGTCATCTTCCTGTTCGTGCTGTTTTTGCCCCTACTCTCTTTGCTTTATCTGCTGATCGAGGTGCATTGCGTCAAACTCTATCTGAATGTTTCCGCGCAGGAAGCGGAAAAACATTCGCCGGTGGACTTTTCGCTGACCTTGTCCAACGAATCGCCCCTCCCTTTCCCCTTCGTGGAGGCGGTGATCACCGTTCCTTCCGATGACGCGGTGCGTTGCGTCAGCCAAAAAACCAAACTGTCGCTGATCCCATTTGGCAATTACGTCATCGAAAAAACGCTTGCGTTTGCCTATCGCGGTGCCTACGAGATCGGCGTCAGCGAACTTTGCTTTTACGATTTCTTCCGTCTGTTCCGCTATCGGGCGAGACTGGATATGTTCCGGGAACTGTTCGTGGTTCCCCGCAGGTTGTCCCTGCCTGTGGAAAGCGGCGGCGACAGCCGGCAGGAGGAGACCGAGACGGTGGTTCTTCTGAGCGGTCAGGACAATACCGAGGTGTCCGACATTCGCGGCTATCAGCCGGGCGACAGCCTTCGCTCGGTGCACTGGAAACTGTCGAGTAAAACGCAGGATCTGATGGTGCGTCAGCACGCCCGAAATGCCGATCGGCAAACCTTCCTGTTTGTGGATACCGCTCTGCGGTACGACACTGCCGATCGCCGTTTTTTGCCCGACATCAACGAATACGCCACCGACGGTGTGGTGGAGGGTGCCCTCGCTCTTGCGCTGAAGGCACTCCGGCAGGGCGGGCAGACCGTTACACTGGTGTGGTTTGACGCCCGCGGTGTGGACGATCGCTGTGCGTTCCGTCTGTATACCGAGAGCGATCTGGATCAGATTTTCCGCTTGTTTGCCACCGCACCCATCACCCAAACGGCGTACGGTATTGCCGATCTTGCCAATCTGATGGAGGATAATTTCGACGGCGCAACCTTCGCCTACGTGGCGGGCGGTCTCGACGACCGTCTGACCGCGGCGATCTGCGCCATGGAACTGCCCGCAGGGGCAAAGCAGGAGGTTTACACCTTCGAGCCTTACGAGCAGATCTCACCCTCTGCTCGCGCCGCATATCTTTCTGGCGTGGAGGCTTATCGGGACGAACTGCTCCGTCACGGCATCACCGTCCACGATCTGCGGGAGACGGTACTCTCTCGGGAGGAGGTGACCGATCTTGGGTAAGAAGAAACGAAAGATTGATCCCATGCTGGAACTGGAGGCATCGCTGAAGGACGGCGCGTCTGCCGCTCCCGTCCCCGAGTCGGCTTCGGATGCGCTTGCAAGGGAGCAGACTCGGGAATCTGCTCCGGAGCCTTCCATGGAACCTGCGGTTCCGCCTTCTGCGGTCTCTTCGAAGGCGAAAGAAGAGGAAAAACGACGGCTGAAAAAACTTCGGAAAGCCGAGAAAAAAGAAGCTAAACGAAAGAAAAAAGAGGCGAAACGGTACCGTTTCGTGCTGTATGATCCCAAAATGATGCAGGGATTTGCCTTCTCTCAGCCTATCGGCTACTTTCTCCGCTTCTTCTCCATCGGATTTTCGCTGTTCGGTGTGCTGTGGCTATTCTGTGACGCTTTCACGCTGACCGAGGTGAGCGCTCTGCCCCTGCTGGCTTACTGCGTGGCGATGGTTTCCGCTTTTTCGATGATCTTCATCGGAAAATGGTTTACGCTGGCAGGCTTCGGCTTGCTGGCTGCTTGGGTGGGACTCTTCTTCTGGCAGGCTGGCAACCCGCTGACCTTCTATGTTTCGGGCGTGGAGGCAGTCTTCAACGCCATGATGTTCCGTCTGACCGAGGCGGGATTTGCCGCATCTGCCAGCATCACGCTTCCCTATCTGGGCGGACTGCCCGGGGGATTCGGACTGTCGCAGGAGGAGCTTTTGGTGTACGGCGGCGTCTTTGCGCTGGCAACCGTCTTTGCTCTGATTTTTGCCGCTTTCTCGGCGAAACGAACCCGTCTGATCCCGATGGTGGTGCTGGGCGGCGGACTGTGCGCTGTCTGCTTTACCTACAATCTGTGCCAGACCAACTGGGGCATCGCCTGCGTACTGGCGGGACTTTGCTCCGCGGCGGTGCTGGCGGCGTATGATAAGACCTACAAAGCCCACAAGCACTCCCGTAAATCCCGGGCTTACTCCGGCTATTCTGCGGCGCTGGCGGGTGTATTGGCACTGGCGATCGTCGCTCTGCCTGCGGCTACGGTCAAGGAGCGTTGGGGGGAGATCAAGTTTATCGCCGATCCCATCAAACAGGCGCGGATGTATGTCACCACCATCCTGACAGGGGGAAATCCCGCGTACAATAAAATGAATACGCTGAACGAGCGGACTTCTAATAAATTGGAAGACGTGGAGTTCGAAAACGTGGTGCTGTTCAAGGTGACCTCGCCTGCCAAGCATTCCGTTTATCTGCGCTCCTGGATCGGCGGTGATTACGACTACAAAACCGACGATTGGCTGGTGCTGGATTCCACGGAATACAGCCAAATGATGCAGGAGCTTACCTCTGAGAGTCGGGGCTTTACCGGCGATCAGGTGACGTTTGACCTGTATTCCCTGCTCGCTCCCACACTTTCCGACGGTACGTTTCAGAAAAACGGCTACGAAGCCAATCTGAAATTCGGCTACTCGGCGGCATTTGTAGATATTGAGTATATCAACAACTCGGGACAGCTCTTCGTCCTGCCTTCTGCCTACGCTTCCCCTCTGGGGCTGCTGGAACTCGGCACCCAAAACGAGGTGTACGGCGAGGGGTACAGCATCCATGCCGACGGTATGCTGACCTCGGGCTGGTTCAATCTGGTGAAATCCTACACCGCCGCAGCGATCATGCCCTCTTATTACACGGCGGGCTATGCAGAAGAGGCGGAGCGCGAGGTGCAGTATTACAAACTGCTTTGCCAATACGTCAGTCAGCTGCAACAAAAGCCTTCCATCGGCAACGAAGAGGCGGTGAGCGGGTTCCGCGCTCTGCTGGATGAGGCGGGACTGACCGAATTTTCCACCGGTGCGCTGGAGTATTATCTGTCGTTGAACGCAAACGCCCGCGCCCGCTGGTACAGCCGTTACGTTCGGCTGGTGAGAGAATATAGCGACTACGTTCGGGAGAATTATCTGGATTACCCCACCCAAAGCGAGGGAATCCGGCAAATTCTGGAGCAGATCGCTCCCGGGCTGGAATCTGCCGATACTACACACGATCGGGTGATGGCGGTGATCGACTATCTGGCAGAACATTACGCTTACACCTACACGCCTACCAAACCTGTGAATCCGGACGCAAGCGCGCTGGATACCTTCCTGCTGGAAACCAAGGACGGCTATTGCGTGCAGTTTGCCTCTGCGGCGACTCTGCTTCTGCGGGCGGCGGGCATTCCTGCGCGCTACGTGCAGGGATATGTGGCGAGCAATATGAACTCCAACATCAACGAGGGTGGCGAGCTGGAATACGTCTCCAACGTCCGTGACACCGCCGCCCACGCTTGGGTGGAGGTATACATTGAGGGTCTGGGCTGGAGAACCTACGAGGCAACCCCGATCTATTACGAGGATGTGTATTATGTGGCAGATGACGAGAGCGCGCCCGGCGAGAATACTACGGTGACACCTCCCGTGACCACTCCGTCCCATACGACCGTGACGACTCCCGTAACGACGACTGCTCCCGTGAGCGAGGTGACTGAAGAGGAGCAGGGTCCTACCGTTGCAAACGATCTGGATCCCGGGCAACTGCTTCGGATTGCTATTGGGCTGGTGATTGTGGCGGCGATGGCGTTACTGCTCCTGTGGCAGTACAAACGAGCCAAAAAGGTCTCCGATGGGCGCGCTTACTTCATCGAGCGGTCGATTTACGGCACGTTTGAGGAGAAATCCGACTTTGATCGGGTGGCGGGCGTGCTTTGTGACAGTATTTTCGAGATTCACGGCATCCTGGGCAATCGACCCAATCAGGGAGAATTGCCGAGTGAATTTGCCCGCAGAGTGGATGCGATGCCTGTGGATCCCACCGCACGACAGCTCCGCCGTCATGCAAGACTTGCGCTTTTGCCCAACACTTTTGCCGAGATCATGGAGCTGATGCAAAAGCAGGAGTTCGGTCGTGCGCTGACGCGTGCCGAACTGGAAACGCTGGGCACCTATCTGCGTGCGCTGATTGATTCGGAATACCCCCATCTTCCCTTCCATAAACGAATCTGGTACCGCTACATCAGATTTATGATTTGAATTCAATTGCATTGGGACTTCGTCCCGGAGTCGGGCGTCGCTCTGTTGCGAAACCGGGATACGCCCGACTCCAACCTGCCAAGAACCTTTTTGAAAAAGGTTCTTGGCACTCCAAATACTTTTGTAAAAGGGCGGCAAGGATTTGCCGCCCGCAGACTGTCAAAAAGTGAACGAGAATACCGGAGGAAGGGGAAAACCATCGGGGCGCCGAAGTTTTCGTAGCTGTCGCGTAGCGACTGCTGCACTCCTCGCCAGACCTCCAATCCCATTCCTTGGCTGGCGGCTTTCTGAATTTATTGTTTATCGACAGACCGGGAACGGCATAATGCCGTTCTTTTTTATGCTTTCGGGGAAAATTCCTAATAAGTTTGCGGAGCGAAGCTGAAAATGCTGCGACATATGCTTCGGGATGGCGACAGAGTATAATCCGCGGCGGGCGGGAGATGCTAATCCCAAACCGATGGGAGGGGTGAACAGTCGTGTGGGGGATCTACGCCTTGCTGTCGGCGGCGTTAGCCGGGACCAATGCGGTGGTGGCGAAATTCGGCTTGCGGCGAGTGGATGCGGCGATGGCGTCTGCTCTGCGGACGATAGTGGTTTTGGCAGTGTCTGCTACGGCTGCATTGATCAGTGGTGGCGGAGCGTCTTTCGCGCGGGTGGATCTTGGGAGCACGGCGATTTTGGCTTTGTCGGGAGCGGCGACTGCGGCGGCTTGGATCTGCTATTTTCGCGCGCTGAGCCAAGGGAATGTGGAATGGGTCGCGGCGGTGGACAAGTTCTCCATAGTGCTGACCCTGCTGGGTGGTGCGCTCTGTTTAGGCGAACGGATCACGGCGGGCAAGTGTGTTTCGATGGCACTCGTTACAGCCGGCGTATATTGCATGTCGGCAAAAAAGTCTACTACAATAGACAAACAAACAATCCAATCCCATAGTTGGAGGATGTGGGCGTTTTTGTCAACGGCTTTGGTGTCGGCATCTGCGCTACTCTCTAAAGCGGGCGCATCCGATCTGAAGCCCGAAACCGCGCTGACGATTCGCACGGGCGCGGTTCTCATCCTGACGTGGGGATATCTGATTGGGAAGGGAAAACTGAGGCAAGTGCGGATAATCTCAGGCAAAACGGCTCTTTATCTTCTGTTGTCGGGCGGATTGACGGCATTTGGTTGGCTTTTCTATTTCCGCGCGTTGGCAGAGGGAGGTGCGGGGGAAGTTCACGCGGTAGACAAACTGGGCATTGTGGTGACGGTGATCCTTGCGCGGATCATTTTTCGGGAAAAACTCAGCGGTAGGTATTTACTGGGGCTTGTGTTGCTTGTAGCGGGAATATTGTGGCTTTATTTCACATCTCAGACGAAAATTGCATAAATTTACCAAAATATTGGGCTTGTTCCGATTTCTTCGACTGTTTCCGAGCACTTTTGCGACCCTACGGTGTTATAGTAGGAGAAAAAGGAGGCTTGTATATGGTTTTGAATGAACTGCTGAGAAAATTGTTTGTAGGAGAGCGGGACGGTGAACCGCTGTGGAAGATTCCGCTGGGCGAGATCCGATGTGAGCCGATCGCCGATCCTGCCGAAGGCGTGGTGGTAGCTTCGCTTGCAGAGAACATCCTGCGTTGCGGGCTTTTGCAACCGGTTTTGCTGCGCAAACGTGAGGATGCAGGCGCGTCGGCTGAGCGGTACGAAGTGGTGGCGGGCAGGCGTCGGATTGAAGCGGTGCGGATGTTAGGGCGCACGCATGTGCAGGCAATCGTGGTCAAATGCTCGGCAGAGCAAGCGGGGGTTTTGGCGTTGTCGGAGAATTTGGTGCGCCGCGATCCTCATTACATTGAACTGGCGGCACAGCTGGTGGCGCTTGAAAATGAGGGATGGGAACAAGATAAACTGTCGGCTGTGTTTTCGATGAAAAATGAGCGGATTCAAGCGTTAGAAAAGCTGATTGCTCTTCCGCAGGAGCAGCTGCACGCTATTCGCGCGGTTGGGCTGACTTTGGAGGATGCGCTCCGTTTGGCGGACTGCCCTGCGGACTTTCGGCAGGCAATTCTCTCGAAATGTGCGGCAGTGCCGTCGGTTGATCCCTCTGAACTGATCAAGCAAGTTTGCGATACTGCGGATGCGCGACTGACCCAGAACAGAAAGATCATGGTCAGCGACATTCGCGCCTTTCAGAACACGGTGGAGAGAGCTATCGACACCATGCGCGCGGCGGGATTTGATGCAGCTGTGCGTCGGGAGGACGGTGAGGAAGATTACACCTTCGAGGTGCGGGTCTGCAAACGGCAAGGCGAGCATCTGAGAGCAAAAATCTACGAAGATGTTTCACGTGAAACATCATCTGTAAACTGCAAACCGCTCAGACGATTCTCTGCGGCGCTGAACATTTTTGAAGCATTGGCGGAGGAGGAGTGCAAGATTGGAGCAGATGTTTCACGTGAAACATTCATGGACGGGCTGACGGTTTCGAAGGAAAATGCGGAAAAACTCGAATTATGTATTGACGAGTGAGGGAAAAAGTGATATAATCATACATAAGGCTGTCGAAGCCGTGAGGAAGGAGTAGGATATGGGTAAAATTATTGCATTTTCCAATCAAAAAGGCGGCATTGGCAAGACTACCTCGGCGGTCAATTTGGCGGCTGCGGTAGCCAAAAGCGGCAAAAAGGTGTTGCTTTGCGATCTGGATCCCCAAGGAAACGCCACCAGCGGCGTGGGTATTTCCAAAAAAGGCACGCAAAAGACTACATACGACGTGCTGATCGGCAACGCGGAAGCGGCTGATGCAGTAGTGAAGACTGCATTTGATAATCTTTGGGTTATGCCCACCAATATCGGGCTTGCAGGTGCGGAATATGAGCTGGTCTCGGTGGAAAAGCGGGAGTTTGTGCTGTCGCAGAAGCTGGAAGCGCTGAAGAATGAGTATGATTACATTATGATAGACTGTCCTCCGTCTTTGGGCATTCTGACCATCAGTGCGCTGACGGCTGCGGATGGCGTGGTGATTCCCATGGTTTGCGAATATTACGCGCTGGAGGGATTGTCTCAGCTGATGCTCACCTTCAGACAGGTCAAAAAGCGGTACAATCCAAAGCTGGAATTGGTGGGAATTTTGATGACCATGTACGACAAACGGCTGAATCTCACCATGCAGGTGCGGGAGGAACTGGAAAAATTTTATGCCGACAAGCTGTTTGAGACCACCATCGCGCGGAACGTACGGCTCAGCGAGGCGCCCAGTTACGGGATGCCCATCATTTATTACGATAAATCGTCCAAAGGCGCGGTTGCCTACACGAAAGTGGCAGAGGAACTGCTTCAGCGGATTTGATCAGAAGGAGGATTACATATGGCGAAACAAAGTGCTCTGGGCAGAGGCTTGGATTCGATATTTTATGATGATGCGGACGTAGAAAATGCTACGGACGTCCACAAATTGCGGATTTCTGAGCTTCAACCCCGCGCAGGACAGCCACGAAAGGTCTTTGATAGCGAAGCGCTTTCCCAATTGGCTGATTCCATTGCTACACACGGGCTGATCCAGCCGATCATCGTGCGCCGCGGAATGGGCGAACTATATGAGATCGTTGCGGGTGAGCGCCGTTGGCGGGCTTCGAAAATGGCGGGACTCACCGAGGTTCCCGTTGTTGTGATTGAAGCAGACGATCAAAAGACCGATGAACTGTCACTGATCGAGAACATTCAGCGGGAAAATCTGAATGCGGTGGAAGAATCGCTGGCATATAAAGCGCTTCTGGAGGAGTACGATCTCACCCAGGAGACGGTTGCGGCGCGGGTCGGAAAGTCCCGCAGCACCATTACCAACTCGTTGAGACTGCTGGATTTGCCCGAAACGGTGCTGAAAATGGTCTCGGACAACCTGCTTTCAGCAGGACACGCCCGCGCTCTGTTGGGGCTGAAATATCGCTCCGATATCGAAGTGGGCGCCGCGACGGTGGTAGACAAGGGATATTCGGTGCGCGCCACCGAAGAATTGGTGCGTCGAATGAACGCTCGCGCTGAAAAGGCGGCTGATGCGGTGGCGAAATCTGAAGTGACGGTCAATTATACCGCCGAACTGGAGAAAAAAGTGCGCGGTCTGCTGGGACGAAAGGTCAAGATTGTGGAAGGCGCCCGCGTCAAACGTCTGGAACTGGAGTACAGCGACAATGACGATCTGCAAAAGCTGCTCTATCAGCTTTGCGGAGAAGAAATAATGAAAGACTGAGGAAAAGAACTATGCTGGACATCAAATACATCATCGAAAAGCCTGACGAAGTGGTCGCACGGCTTGCGAAAAAAGGAAAAGACGCCCGCGAGGACGTGGAATTGATCCTGAAGCTGGACAGTGAGCGCCGTGCGCTGATCGGCACAACCGAGGCGCTGAAAGCGGAAAAGAACAAGGCTTCCAAGCAAATCCCCATGCTGAAAAAGGAAAAGAAGGATACCACCCAGATTTTTGCCCGGATGAAGGAGATTTCCGCCTCCATTAATGCGGACGAAGCGAAGCTGAAGGAAGTGGAAATGCAGCTGACCGGCGTCATGTTGGGGTTGCCCAATCTGCCTGACGAAGACCTTCTGCCCGGCGGTAAAGAGAACAACGAGCCGCTTCGCTACTACGGCGAGCCTAAAAAGTTCGATTTTGAGCCCAAAAATCACGTTGATCTCTGCAACGGACTGGGGCTCATTGACTACGAGCGCGGCACAAAACTGGCCGGCTCCGGATTCTGGATCTACCGCGGTATGGGCGCGCGTCTGGAATGGGCACTACTGAACTACTTTATTGACACCCACCTGGCAGACGGTTACGAACTGATTCTTCCCCCTCATATGCTGGAATACGAGTGCGGTCTGACCGCAGGTCAGTTCCCTAAGTTTGCGGATGAGGTTTACAAGATCGAAAATCCCACCGACAACCGAATGCACTATATGCTTCCCACCGCAGAAGCGGCTCTGGCATCGCTCTATCGCAATGAGATCCTGACTGAGGCAGATCTGCCCAAGAAACTGGTCTCCTACACCCCCTGTTTCCGCCGCGAGGCGGGTTCTTACCGTTCCGACGAGCGCGGAATGGTGCGCGGACATCAGTTTAACAAGGTGGAAATGTTCCAATACACCCTGCCCGAGAAGTCTGACGAGGCGTTTGAGGAGTTGGTGACCAAGGCTGAAAACTTGGTGAAGGGGCTGGGCTTCCACTTCCGCACTGTAAAACTGGCGGCTGAGGATTGCTCTGCATCCATGGCAAGAACCTACGACATCGAGATCAACATCCCCTCCATGAACGGCTACAAGGAAGTTTCTTCTGTTTCCAACGCCCGCGATTATCAGGCAAGACGCGGTATGATGCGCGTCAGACGCGTTGATGGCTCGATCCAGTACCTGCATACTCTCAACGGCTCCGGTCTGGCAACCTCCCGTGTTCTTCCCGCTTTGGTTGAACAGAATCAGAACGCCGACGGCTCGGTAAACGTTCCCGAAGTCCTCCAAAAATACCTCGGCGTAGATGTGATTAGAAAATAATCATATTATGGGGCGCTACCCCAAACCCTGCCCGTTTTCTTGTAAGAAAGCGGGGCAAAGAACTTTGAAAAGGGCGGTAAATACTTGCCGCTCGGCAGAACATTCTTGAAAGAAGGTCACAACACCTTCAAGAACTTCTGAAAAGGGCGGCAAATACTGAACAGCCCCGGAAAGAATATTCATATCAGTTCAATTAAAAGGTCTGCTCAAGTGTGTGTGCACTTGGACAGACCTTTTCGCGTTCTGCGCGGGATTTGATGTTCACAGGTCGAGTTCGACGGGATAATGCTCCAGCCATGCGGACAGTTGCAGGAGCCAAGCGATCATTTGCGGGCGTGCCATGAGTTGACCGAACCAAGTGACGTTTTCACCGTCCAAAAACGCCTTTACGGCGGCACGATCCAGCAACGCGGCGAAAATGCTGTCTTCCTGCAGCTTTTCTGCGAGTCTTGCCCGGATCAACTGCTCATAGGCGGGATTGTGGGTCTTGGGATAGGGCGATTTCTTGCGATGCAGGATATAGTCGGGCAGCAGATCGGCGGCGGCATCCCGCAGAAGTGATTTCTCCACACCGCCCCTGAATTTGTAATGCCACGGCAGATCATAGAGGTATTCGAGGATCCGATGATCCGCAAAGGGTACGCGCACCTCCAGCGCCGCCGCCATACTCATGCGATCCTTGCGAGCCAGCAGATTCTGCATGAAATAGCGAACCGAAAGGCAGGTGGCAAGTCTTGCGCGACGATCTTCTTCCGATTCGCCCTCCAGCGTGGGACAAGATCGGAGAAACGATTTGTATTGTTCGGACAGATGGGCAAATCCCTCGGAGGGGCGCACAACATCCGGTCGAAACAGTCGAACACGGGCATTGGGATCGTGGATCCATGGAAAAAAGTCGCGATAGAGCATCTCAGGGCGGTAAAACCAAGGGTACCCGCCGAAGATCTCGTCGGAGCACTCCCCTGAAATAGCCACCGTGTGTCGCTGCTTTACCGCATTGCAGTACCAGAGGAGCGAAGAGTCAATGTCCGCCTGTCCGGGCATATCCCGATAGATCGCCGCCTCATCCAGCAGATCGGCAACCGCCTCAGTGGGAACGGTTAGCACGGTGTGATCGGTGCCCAGATCTTCTGCCAAACGGCGGGCGTACTGATCGTCCCCTTGGGGCTGAAACAGACTGGCTTGGAAGTTTTCGGCGTTCCCCTCGTATTCGAAGGAATAGGTGGACAATCGTTTTCCCTCTTTTGTCAGTATTTTTGCGGCGAGGGCGGTCAGCACCGACGAATCCAGACCGCCCGACAGAAAGGTGCAGAGCGGAACGTCGCTTCGCAGTTGTCTCAGCACGGCATCCTCTAATAAATATCTTGTGTGCGCGACCGCTTCCGGCAGACTGTCTCCGGAGGAGTGAGCGGTAAGTCTCCAGTATTTTTGCCTTTCCACGCCATCGCGAGACAGCATCATCCATTCGCCTGCTTGCAGTTGTCGGATGTCGCGGAAGATGGCAGATTCCTCGGTGGTGACAGGCGACAAAAACAGCAGTTCCCACAGCCCTTCTCGGGTGACCTTGGGACGGACATTCGGATGCTCCAGCAAAGCCTTCGGTTCGGAGGCGAAATACCATTCGTCCCCGTAGGTGGCATAGTAGAGGGGCTTGACGCCCAGCCGATCCCGTGCCGCAAAGAGCGTTCGCGCCTCGTGATCGTACACAAGGAATGCGAAAATGCCGTTGAGATGGGTCGGAGAGTCCTTTCCGTAGAAAATATAACTCCACAGAACCACTTCGGTATCGCATTCGGTAGAAAACTCTGCACCGCGGATCTGCAGATCGCTTCTTAGTTCATCGGTGTTGTAGATCTCTCCGTTATAAATAATGGTATATTGTCTATCACAATAGACAATAGACATCGGCTGTTTTCCGTGGGACGGATCCATCACCGCCAGACGGTTGTGGGCAAGGCAAACGACCCCGTCCCGAAAAAGTCCGCTGTCATCCGGGCCACGATGAACCAGTGTGCGGTTCATCCGATGGATGATCTCCGCCTCTTCACTGCATTCGGAGAGAATCCTGCCTGCGGGCGGTTTGGTTCGATAAATTGCGGCAATTGAACACATAGATGCTCCTTCTGCGTCTGCCCGGGGCAGATGCTTTGTGATCGGGCGCAAAAGACCGCCCTATCCGCAGTATATGCAGATCGGGCGGTCTTGTTATGCAGGAAAAACTTACAGATTCTTCAAGAATGCGGCAAGTCGGTTGGCGATTTTCCGATGACCTGCATCGCAGGGGTGCAGTCCGTCGGGCATATAGGCGATGCGATGGGCTTCGATGCAGGGCTGAATGCCGGATACGCTCCAGAGATCCAGCACGGGCAGGGAATACTCTGCCGCAACTTCCTTCAGAATGTCTACATATATAGACAAAACTCCGAAGTCCCGGGACTTCCAGCCGTCGCCCCGAGGATTTAGCTCATTGGTGCGGTGCAGAGGGGTCATAAGAACGATCTCGGCGGCGGGATACTTCTCAATCAGCCCGCGGCAGAGGCAATGGCAGGCACCGTAGTAGGTGTTCACGGTGCGATCGGAAGGCGCGCCTAAGGGGGCATCTCCGTGACCGAAATCATTGGTGCCGCCAAACACCACGACCACATCGGCATCGGGGTTCATATCGGCAATGCGCTTTACAAAGCACTGTTCCATCCGATCGTCGGGGTTTGCGGGATTCAGTTGATTGGCGATTCTGGAGCCGCTGATGCCGTAGTTGCGAGCGGTGATGCCGTACTCTGCGGCAAGCAGGTTCAGATAAATGTGTTCAGGGCAGGAGACACCCACGCCTTCAGTGATGCTGTCGCCCAAAAAGTTGATTTTCAGTCCGTTGAGATTCATAGCTTGCGCTTCCTTTTCCAAGATTTGAAATTATTATAATACATTCTGCTGAAATTTGCAAGAATTTTGTGAAAATATATTGACTTTTTTCAAGAATTTGGATACAATAATAGTACTACATTATATGGGAGGGAATATCATGGGAAAAATGATTCTGAAGATTGCCGTTCTGGTTGCTTCTCTGTCTGCACTGATCGCTTTGATCATCGTTCTGACCAAGAATAAGGAAAAGATCGTTACCAAGGCTCGTGACCTGAAAGAAAAGAGAATTGCCAAGAAGGCTGCAAAGACTACTGAGGAAACCACCGAGGATACTGCTGAGGCTTGCGAATGCGAATGCACTTGTGATGCACCTGAAGCAGAAGAGACCGAAGCGGTTGAGACTGTTGAAGCTACCGAGGATGCTGCTGAATAATCATGATCCGAGGCAGAGAACCTGCCGACTCCCATGCACTGCATGAGAGTCGGCAGGTTCTTTCTTTTTGCTCGCAAATGACGGCAAAATGCGCCCTGCATCGCCTCCTGCCGACCTGTGATTCTGCAAATCTGTATCTCCCGCCAAAAATAGAAGCGATTCGACTGCGCCTTTCGACCTGATTTTACGTGTACACCGCTTATAATAGGGATGAAACCAAAAGCGGACAAGCATCTGCAAAGGAAGGAGCAGAAAATGGATCTTCGGGCAAAAGCAAAGGAAAAATTAGAAACATTACAGCAAAAAGCGGACAAAACGGTGGGCGCGCTGATGGGCAGACCTGCACAGCTGTTGGATGAGGAGGACGCCACAAGATTGCGACAGAGGGCGGGAATCACCGCGCTCTGGTGCGCTATCGGATTTATCTTTCAAGGAACTACCGCGTTTCTTTCCTCGCGCCCTTTCGGGATCGCACTCCTGTTGGCGGCTGGGCGGAGTCAGGCGGTTGCGATCTTCGCGGGAGCGGCGGCGGGAGCGTTGGTCGGCGGCAAGATCGGCGTGATGTACGCCGTGATTCTGGGTATGGTATTGGGCGCGCGGCTTCTCTTTTCCGCTCGTGTGGCAGAAGAGGGAGACGAGCCGCTCCCTATCTTTGAGGAGCCGCTCCGGTTAAGAGTTGCGGTGGCGGTGTTCGCCTCGTTTTTAGCTGGCGTGTTCAATGTAGTGGTCTACGAATTCCACGCGCAGGGCGTGCTGGCGTTGCTGTTCGGCTTGGTGGCGACGCCTGCCCTGACGGCTCTGTTTTGGGTGGGAATGCAAAAGGACAAGCCTGTATCGCTTCGGGAAGCAGGGATGTGCGGGATTTTGTTCTGCGGAGTATACGCGCTGGCGGGACACAGTCTCTTCGGGCTTTCGCCTGCATTGATCGTGTCCTGTCTTGTGGTCCTGCAAGCGGCGCTGAAGGGCGGCTTCCTGCGGGGCGGTCTGCTGGGGCTTTTGTGCGGGCTGGCGTGCGGCACCTCGCCGCTCTTGCTGGCGGTAGGCGGACTGGCGGCGGGCGGACTGCGGATGTTCGGTGCCGGGAGTGCAGTCTTCTGCTTTTTCGCGGTGACCGGCGGGCTGTCCGTTTGGCAGGACGGCTTTTGGGATGCACTGCCGTTTTTGGGGAACCTGCTGTTCGGCGTTCTTCTGTTTCTCCCCTTGGCGCGGTCGGGTCTTTTGGGGAAGTTGTCTCTCTTTCCCCGGTCGGAGACGGAGGATGCGCCCTGCGAGGCAGATCGGCAGGCGGCGGATGCGGCGCGACTGCGGCGGCTGTCGCTTTCTTTTGACGAACTGTCCAAGATGTTGCTGAAGTTTTCCCAAGATCTGTCCCATCCCGGTACGGGGGAGATGATGGAACTGTGCGAGGGTGTATTCCGCCGACAATGTAAAAAGTGCGCACGAAACCGCCGATGCTGGCAGGACGATTACGAATCCACCCGCGATGCCCTTTGCAAACTGGCGGAGGATATCCCGCGGCGGGGAATGCCCGATCGGAGTGCTTTGCCGCCCTACTTTTTGGAGCGTTGCCGCAAAATCGACGAAATTCTGGCGGAGATCGGCGTGCAGGTGGCAAAGCACGTGGAAAACGTGGTACTGCGGGATCGCTCCGAACTGTTTGCGCTGGACTATCAGGCACTTGCCGAATTGCTCCGCGAGTCAGCGGCAGACGATGGCAGTCTGACGCCCGACGAGGAACTGCGGAAGACCTTTGCGGCGGCGATCCGCGGGGAAGGTATCCAGACGGTGGGGTGCGGAGCGTGGGGAACGCGGAAGAAACTGCTGATTGCCTCGGGCGTGACGCTGTCCACCATTCCGGGCGGCGGCAGATCGCTTCGGCACAAGCTGGAGGAGAAGACCGGACTTGCGCTGACCGAACCCGCGTTTCGCTTTGTAGGCGAGAGCGTGTCCATGCAGTTTGAGAGCCGTCAGCGGTACAAATTGACCACCGCCCGTGCCTGCAGTGTGAAGGAACACGAGCCTGTCAGCGGCGACACCGCCAGATCGTTTACATCCGAGGTGGGACAGGGTTATGCGCTGGTCTGCGACGGCATGGGGAGCGGCAGAGCCGCCGCCACCGCCGCAGAGGTGTCTGCTCTGTTTTTGGAAAAACTTCTTTCGGGAGGGAACAACAAATCGGTTACGCTGAAACTCCTCTCCAATTTCATCCGCGGGCGTGCGGAGGAGTGCCATTGCACGGTGGATCTGCTGGAGGTGGATCTCTACACCGGTGCCGCCGCTTTCGTGAAATGCGGAGCCTGCCCCTCCTATGTTCTGCGGGAAGGGAACATCTACAAGATCGACGTCCACAGTATGCCGCTGGGGCTGACCCGCGAGATCAACGCTCAGCAGGTGAACATGGTTTTGCAGGAAGGGGACGTGATCTTGCAGGTCTCCGACGGTGTGGCGGGCACTTTAGAGGAAGCCCTTTGGCTCCCTGAGGTCTTCGCCTCGCTCTCCGGCAAGAGCGTGCAGGAGATCGCCGGCGCGATCCACTCCCGCACCCTGACTGAAAAGGGCAAAGGTGATGACATCACCGTGCTGGTCACAAAGATCGAATCCGCGTAGGGACTCGGGGCGCCGCCCCGGAGCCGGGCGTATTTTTTGGAACCTTCTTGAAAGAAGGTTCCAAACCTCCAAGAACTTCTGCAAAAGGGCGGCAAATACTTACCGCCCGATTTTTGCTTAGTCTGAAACTTCAAAGCCAAGAGCCAAGGAAGTTGGAAGGGGAGCAGTAGCCGCTATGCGGCAGCTGCGAAGGGGAGGGCGGAAACTTCGGCGTATGAGATGGTTCCGCCCTTCCCTCAGGATACGAGCGATTTCTAAGATCAAACACACCAAAAAGCAGCGCAAAGAACCATCATAATAGGGAAGCAAATGCTTGCCGCCTGCATTTTTTGGAACCTTCTTTCAAGAAGGTTCCAAACCTCCAAGAACTTCTGCGAAAGGTCGGCAAATACTTACCGCCCGATTTTTGCTTAGTCTGAAACTTCAAAGCCAAGAGCCAAGGAAGTTGGAAGGGGAGCAGTAGCCGCTATGCGGCAGCTGCGAAGGGGAGGGCGGAAACTTCGGCGTATGAGATGGTTCCGCCCTTCCCTCAGGATACGAGCGATTTCTAAGATCAAACACACCAAAAAGCAGCGCAAAGAACCATCATAATAGGGAAGCAAATGCTTGCCGCCTGCATTTTTTGGAACCTTCTTTCAAGAAGGTTCCAAACCTCCAAGAACTTCTGCGAAAGGTCGGCAAATACTTACCGCCCGATTTTTGCTTAGTCTGAAACTTCAAAGCCAAGAGCCAAGGAAGTTGGAAGGGGAGCAGTAGCCGCTATGCGGCAGCTGCGAAGGGGAGGGCGGAAACTTCGGCGTATGAGATGGTTCGCCTTCCCCTCAGAAAACGAAGGATTTTTGAGTACAAACACTCTGTCAGCACCGAATCCCCACAAAAAGCAGGAACCCCCGTGCGGAAGGTTCCTGCTATCATGATGATGCTTATTTCACTTTGCCGTTGACCTTGGCTTTGTCTACGAAAGCGTTGATTTTTGCGGCAGGGGAGAGAAGTCCGGAAAGGGATTCGTCGTAGTTCAGGGTATCAATAATCAGGGAAACAAACTTGGTCATGTTGACTTCACCGTACCAGGGACGGTTGCGGATCTCGTCACTGCGGTAGTTCAGATTGGTGGTGAAGATCTTGGAGATGTAGCCGGCTTCATAAGCCTTGTCCAGATTGTCCAGACCGTTGCAGAACAGACCGAAGGTGGCAAAGACGAAGATGCGCTTGGCTCCGCGCTCCTTCAGCTTTTCGGCAACCTCGATCACGGAATCGCCGGAGGAGATCATATCGTCTACGATGATGATGTCCTTGCCTTTGACGCTCTTGCCCAGATATTCGTGGGCTTCGATGGGGTTTCTGCCGTTGATGATGACAGAGTAGTTGCGGCGCTTGTAGAACATACCCAGATCCAGTTTCAGCACGGAGGAGTAGTACATGGCGCGACCCATACCGCCTTCGTCGGGAGATACGATGGTCAGATTGGAAAGGTCAATGTCGTCGACGGTGTTGATGAACGCCTTGATCATCTGATAGGTGCAACGGACGTTCTCAAAGCCGTGAAGGGGAATGGCGTTTTGTACGCGGGGATCGTGTGCGTCGAAGGTGATGATGTTGGTCACTCCCATGCTCACCAGCTCCTGGAGTGCGTATGCGCAGTCCAGAGACTCGCGGGAACTTCTCTTGTGCTGTCTGCCCTCGTACAGCATGGGCATGATCACGTTGATTCTGCGGGCTTTGCCGCCGATGGCGCCGATGATGCGCTTCAGATCGGCGAAATGGTCGTCGGGACTCATGGGGACGGTCTGACCGTACATTTTGTAGGTGACACCGTAATTAAATACGTCGCTGATAATGTAAACATCGTGACCGCGGAGCGATTCGTGAATGAGACCTTTTGCTTCACCGCTGCCGAAGCGGGGACATTCGCAATCTACGATGAATCCATCGTTCGAGCCTCTCCAAGATTTCAGATAGTTGTTGACCTGCGCGGTGAAATCCTCGCAGCCTTTCATGCCAATGACGCTGAGATCGCCGAATAAATCCTTCATACTGTTGTACCTTCCCTTTCGAGGTTCGGACAGACCTTTCCCGAACCGCATATTGATACACTATTATAACACATTTTTTAACTTTTGTGAACAACTTTTTACTAAAAAATGCGAAATTCGAAAATTCGTGAAGAAATACAAAAAAACGCTTGCGCAGAAGCAAAAAAAGAGATATAATGATAACAGCATCGACAATTTTGACGAGGTCAACCAATGAAAATCGTATTTACCGACAGCGGAACGGTCTTTTCCGCCGCTGATATTGACATTGCCGCTTATCTTGCTCCCTTTGGCGAGGTGACTTTTTACGAGGACAATGATCCCGCGCTGACGGCAGAGCGCATCAAGGATGCCGACGCCGTGCTTTGCAACAAAACACTGCTGGGCAAAGCGGAAATGGATGCCGCGCCAAACCTGCGCTACATCGGACTGTTCGCCACGGGCTACAACAACATCGACACCGCCTACGCAAGGGAGCGGGGGATCGACGTCTGCAACGCGGGGGAGTATTCCACCATGGCAGTGGCACAGCACACCTTTGCGCTGGTGTTGGAACTGACCGACAAAGTGGGAAAATACAACGCTTTCGTGCAGGACGGCGGGTGGAAACGCTCCCGTTTCTTCTCAATTTTCGAATATCCCACCTGCGAACTGTACGAAAAGACGTTGGGCGTCGTGGGCTACGGCTCCATCGGTCGCGCTGTGGCGAATATCGCGCTGGCATTCGGAATGCGCGTGCTGGTTTACACCCGCACGCCGCGTGAGGATAAACGAGTGAGTTTTGTCGATCTGCCCACGCTCCTGAAAGGAGCGGATTTCGTCTCCTGTCACACGCCGCTGACCTCCGACACGGCGGGGCTATTCGATGCCCGTGCGTTTGCAACGATGAAGCAGGGTGCATACTTCATCAACACCTCCCGCGGGGGAGTGGTAGTGGAAGAAGCCCTCGCCCAAGCGGTGCGGAGCGGACATCTGGCAGGTGCCGCCGTGGATGTGGTGGCGAAAGAGCCTATGGCGGAGGATTGCCCCCTCTGTGGCGTGGAGAACATTCACATCACGCCTCACGTCGCTTGGGCGCCTCTGGAAACCCGCCTGCGCCTGTTGAACATCGTCTGCACCAACCTGCAAGCGTGGCTCAGAGGAATCCCGCAGAATTTGGTGAATTAGATTTTTATTATATTGGGGCTCCGTACCAAACCCCGGTCGGAACCTTCTTTCAAGAAGGTTCCGACACCTCCAAGAACTTCTGTAAAGGGTGGCAAATACTTGCCGCCCATACTTTTGCAAATATCACAAATCGCCCGGCAAGTATTTGCCGGGCTCTGTCTGTCGAAAAAGTCTTTCAGAAAATCGAGAGGAGGGCGAAACCATCTCAAACG
>JBJDZI010000024.1:0-4103 GCA_051867925.1 Eubacteriales bacterium | reverse complement strand
GGCGTTGGAAATGCTGAAAAATCAGCCTACGGTGAGTTATACGCCCGGAACCTATCAAAGCAAGTATTCGGAGCAGATAGACGCGATCCTGAATGACATTCTCAGTTCAAACTATCAGGGCTACGATGCGAATAGTGATCCGACCTATTCTCAGTACAAGAAATCCTATCTGAGAGAGGCTGACCGCACCGAAAAGGATGTGCTGGGGCAGTACGCCAACATGAACGGAGGAATGTCCTCTACTGCGGCAATCTCTGCGGCATCCCAGGCGGGTAACAATTTCAAAGCACAGCTTGCCGACAAAATCCCGGAACTGGAGGCGGCGGCTTACGAGCGGTATCTCTCCGAGCTTTCCGGAAAGCGGCAGAATCTGTCCGATCTGACAGCACTGGAAGAGATGGAATACGGTCGATTTACAGAAGAGGAAAGCCGCAAGCTGGCGGAATATCAGCAGGCGCAGAGTGAGTATGATACAGCGCTGAACAGGCTTTTGCAGGCGGCAGAAATCTCGCAGAGCAAGGAAGACAGCGAGGCATCCCGGGCGCTGAGCCAGATCGGATACGGGGTGATGCCGTCACAGGCTGGACTCAAAGCCCTTGGAATTGACGAGGAAACCGCAAAATCGCTGATGGCGGCATCGGAAGGCTCTGGGCTGTCGGAAGAGACAATGCTGAAGCTGTTGGAATACAGCATTAAATACGGTGTTGCACCTTCTGAAGAACTGCTGGACTACTTCGGACAATCCGCCCAGTGGGGGAACGGAGTGATCGATAACGCGGTGGCGTCTGCAAACGGGGAAGATTTGACACCACGAAACAGTTATGAGTTGATCGCACAGAAGGCGGCGACCTATACGGACGATGATCAGATGTATGAATATCTCACGCAGATGGTAAAAGAGGGAGAAATTACAATGGATGATGCCGGAAAACTGTATGCCGAGTACGCTAAGGAATATGCTTCTGACCGAGAGGCTGAAGAAAAAGCAAGTTTGACCGAAGATGATATCGCATTACAGGATCGCAAATGGACGCTCGCTGATAGCGGCGGTAACAACTGGTTCGGCGGAATTGACGGAGATGCCAAGGCAACGGACCAGTTTGGAAATACGTACACTATGGATGAATTGTTCAAAGCGTTGAAAAAATCCGGACTAAGCGCTAAAGAAGCGGAGGCATATGTATTGCTGATTCAGGCGAAAATAGGAGCAGTAAAATCATAAGGAGGAGCAAGGATGGATGTGAGAGAAGCGGCGGCTGCTTATCTAAAAAAGAAGAATGCTGAAAGCAGAGATGTCAAGCAGGCGGCAGCTCAGTACGCGAAATACAAGAAAATCAATACCGACGGAGTGGACGGGGATTATATCAACCAATATCTTTCGGACGCACAGAAGTATTTCAAATCTATATCTGAGCCGGATGAATCGCAGTACAGCACCTATCAGGATCTGCAGAGCCGCAGATCGGTCGCAGATGCGTGGCTATACAAAAACAAAAATACCCTGACAGAGGAATCCTATCTGGATGCTTTTGAGAAGCTACAGACTGCAGGCTCTGCATTTGACGAAATGAAAAGCTATTGGTATCAATATGATTCGGAGGACGACTGGAAGGAGGCGGTTCGAACAACCAAAGAAATACAGGCAGAGAGGGAGCGAAAGCTCGGCTACGATACTGCCGCCGACGAGCAGGAGATTGCAGAGCTGAATCGGATGGTGGACGAGTATTACGCTTCTGTCTCCTCGGGACGGAACGGTCTGTCCGGCGACGAATACGCCCGGAAGGTCAAAGACGGCGAAAATAAACTGATCAAATACTTCAACGATCGCTACGGAGACATTACCTCTATCGAAGAAATCGAAGCGCTGATTGCGTCGAAGCAGAAGAATGTAGACGAAATCATGCAGTTCCAGAAATATGCGAATGCTCCGCAGGCAGAGGACTTTGATTATTACGCCGATCTCGGGGCGTCGTATAAGAACCCAAGCTACGGGGATGTAGAAAAGGTTTTGCTTGGCTGGAGGTACGGCAATGATGAAGACGTCAAGAATATCGTTACCTATTCCAGAGAGAATGCCGACAAGATCGGAATGCATGAAGCGGAAGGAATCGACGATTTCGGAGATTATCTCTATTCCTTCATGACGGATGATGAGGTTCGCACCTACAACTATTATCTCGCTAAATACGGGAAGAAAGAGGCGAGTGCTTACCTCGATTACCTGTACAACGATCTGAAAGACAGGCACGAAGGAAAAATCATTCAGAAATCCATGAAATTTGCAGACGATCATCCTGTATTGGGATCGGCTGCTTCTATCGTTACTTCTCTGGGTTCCGGGCTTGAATACGTCGTTGACGCGATAAAATACAAAACGGGCATCGACGATGAGATGGATACCAATCGGATGGCGATCATAACCAACACCATGCGTGGCACCGTATCGGAAAAGGTGTCGTGGGAGATCGCCGGTTGGGATGCGGGCAAATTCCTGTACAATACTGCAATGTCCGGACTCGATTCTGCGGCGGCAATGTTTACTCCGGGAATTGGAGGCGGTGCGGTACTGGGTCTTTCTGCGGCGGCGCAGGGGACCAACGATGCGCTGGAGCGCGGAATGGGTAGTGAGCAGGCGTTCTGGAACGGTCTGGTTTCCGGTGTATTCGAGGGATTATTTGAATCCGTTTCCATCAGTAAGTTCAAGGCACTGAAAGAAGTGAATCCCGAAACCTTCAAAGATATTGCAAAAAATATCGGCAAGTCTATGCTGACCAATGCTTCCGATGAGACGCTTACCGAAATTGCCAACATTGCTTACGACACCATTGCGAACGGAGAGTTTGCCAATTACACTTTGGAAGATCTGACAAACGGAGCGTGGGTTGATGCGCTGGGGCAGATCGCAGAAGCGGGTGGCTCCGGTGCGCTGATGGGCGTAGGATTTGGCGCAGTAGGCAGTGCGTCCGGGTATGGACAGAATAAGCTTCAAAAGCGAAATACAGCCTACAACCTTGCAGAGGCGGCTTACAACGGTGACGTGGAGGGGATGCAGGAGCTGGTGAACGAGCTCAAGGCGGCGGATCCGCAAAGCAAGCTTGCCACACGTCTGCAGACAAAGCTGGACGCAGGAGAGATGCTTTCCGGCAAAGAGCTGATGAAGGCAGCAGAGCAGATCACAGCGGAAACAGAGAAGAAGAATCAGAGAGGGCAGACCAATTCACCGACCGACCAACAAAACGCCGCAGAGAGCGATTCTGCGGGATTTGAGAGGGAGCGTTCGCTTCAGGAAGAACGCCGTCAGGAGTTTGAAGAAAATCTCTATCGGGAATGGGGAAGAAACGGGACAGACTTTTCCTCTGCCCGTGCCAAACTGGAAAAGGACGGCGGAGCCGGGATGGAGAGCGCGGAGGCGTTCCGTATCTACACCGAGGCAAAGAACGAAGCGGCGGCTGAAGCAAAAGCCGATCGGGTCAGGGTGACCGTCACAGAGCGCGGAGAGGATTCCTCTGTGGTTCGGGTGGCGTCTGTCTCCGGCGGCAATGTTACGGTGGAGCTGGAGGGGGGAAGTCGGATAAATGTTTCTGAACTGACCTTTGATCATCCCGATACAGCGGTGCTGTACAACGGCGCGGCGAGAATGAATGTTGCTTCTGCCAATGCGATGATTGAAGGCTTCGAAACAGCTGCAAGGGTAGGGAGCGCGTCGGATGCGCTGAATTATGTACGGGGCTGGCAGGAGGCGTACAATTCCGCACGATACGGAATTGATCTGTCCGAGAGCCGTTTTGCCAATACGCTTACCGAGGAACAGCTGGAAGCGGCAAAACGCGCCGGTAAAGCTGACCGCAGTCGGGAGAGGGCGAACGTGGGCGATACACGCACTGAGAGACGAAAAGGCACGCTACATAGGGAAACGGATACATCAAATCTTTCCAAGACGCAAGCGACGGCTGTGGAGGCGTTGGAGCGCTTAGCGCAGACGCTTGGCATTGATATTTACCTGTATTCGGAATCGGACAGCAGGCACAATGGCTGGTATGACAATACCGACGGTTCGATTCACCTGAATCTGGCGAAAGAACTGTCGGCAGAGGGAACCTTGC
>JBJDZI010000023.1:0-4212 GCA_051867925.1 Eubacteriales bacterium | reverse complement strand
TTCCCCTTCCTCCAGACCTCCAACCCCATTCCTTGGCTGGCGGCTTTCTAAATTTGTAGTATATCGACAGTCTGAGGGCGGCAAGAATTTGCCGCCCTTTACAGAAGTTCTTGGAGGTGAGGAACCTTCTTTCAAGAAGGTTCCTCAGAGTGTCGAAAAAGCCCCATACCATACCGAGCGTTGTAGCAACCGCGGAGCGGTTGCTACAACGCTCGGGCTCCCAACCCCATTCCTTGGCTGGCGGCTCTAAGTTTATAGTTTATCGATACGCTGAAGGCGGCAAGAATTTGCCGCCTTTTACAGAAGTTCTTGGAGATGTGGAACCTTCTTTCAAGAAGGTTCCACAAAAGGGGCGGCAAGAATTTGCCGCCCTTTATCAGAAGTTTTGGGAGTTCCAAGAACCTTTTTTCAAAAAGGTTCTTGGTAAATCCCCAATACGCTTTCCTTTATCCGTTGCAACCGCAGCCACAGCCGCCGTTGTTGTTGTTATAGTTGGCGTAGCCGTTGTAGCCACAGCCGGGAGGGTAACTGCCGCCGCCACAGCAATCGCCGTTGCCGCAGAAGAAGAACAGAAGGATCAGCGCGATGATGATCAGCCATACGGTGGAATTGTCAAACAGGTTACAGAAGCAGCTCATATTTTGGATCTCCTTGAATTTTAGCAGTGAGAGGATTTCCCCTCTCCTCTACTATCATATGGAGATCCCGCGGATGTGTTCCGCCGTCCGCGAAAAAATCCCGCCGCGATATGCCGCAACTCGCCGCAACCCGCGGGAAGGTCAGTTCGCTTCCGGATGCTCCGCTTCCCGAAGTTCCAAAGAATCGCGCTGCAGAAAATCCTCTGCCATCGTCACTCCCGCCAGCGGCAGAGTGACAGACGCGCCGCATTCCTCGCACCAGACGGTCACCTCACCGTCGTGAAGACGAAATTTGTAGTCGGCAATGGCATTGTTTTGGCAACAGCAGGTGATCTTTCCCTCATCGTCCAACTCGCGGAGCGCGTAGCGCACGATGTCGGCTACCTGAGGATCCTGCTGGCGGGCTTCCAGCATTTCGTCGCCGGTGCGAAGCTGTTCGATGTCCTCCAGCCCCGCATCCCGCATCAGAGCCAGCAGATCGTCATCCGCTTCCTGCAGGGCAGTCTGCACCGCATCCTTTTCGCCGACGAAGCAGAGATCCAGTCCCGTGTAAGGGCAGGGAAGGCGGAACACACCGCCGGCGCGATCGGCAAAACTGCTCTGTCCCAGCACGAACACATGGGGCTTGGCGCAGACGATGCAGGGAACTGTCAGGCGGATCCTGCCGTTTTGGTGCCGCTCTATGGCAAGATCGCTCTCACCGCAGGAGCATTTGAGTTTTAACAGATCGCCGGTCAGCGAGAAAATGCCGGGGACACTCAGTACGCCCGCCCCGCAATGGGGACAGCGGTAGGCTAAAATGGGTTCTTTTTCATTGGATGTCATAGTTTATTCCTCTTTTGTGCCGTCGGTGATGACCACATAAGGCGGCTGCTTCAGATTTTCATTGACTTTGACGGGTTTGGCATCGTCCATGTCGTAGGGAGTCACGGGAATGTCGGACAGATAGACGGTCAGATATTCGTAGGGGTCGGACAGATCAACGGTGCCGTCGCCGGCGTAGTAGATCATCAGTTCCAGTTCGGTGGCGGTGGTAAAGTCAATGCCCGTGAAGGTGAGCCGACGGTAGGTATAGGTGAAACGTTGGTCGGTGGTGAAACTGTAATCGGTGTGATACGCTTTGCCGTCGAAAATGGCGTAGACGAAGGCTTCGCCCACAGGTTCGGTCTCCAGATGGTAGGTCTCCATCAGTTCCTTCAAGCCTTCCTCATTGAGGCGGATGGTGATCTGGAGTTCCCCTGCAGAGGGAATATAAACAGGGTTCGAGGTGTGGAACTGACCGTAGTGAATGTATTTCTTCTTATTGGTGGGCGCGGAGCCGTCGCCGGAGTAGGAATACTCGCGGCAGGAGAAGGTGTCGTAACTGTAAGTAGTGCTGACGCGGGTCGCCTCGTCGTAGAAGGTGTGGCTGTTCTCCTGAGTGTAGGCGAAATGCTTCCACTGGGGATCGCCGTCGGCTGTAAAAGTTTCGTATGCCTGCAGGGTATGATCGGTCCACAAAAATTCCTTTGCGGCGGAGGGATCGTTTTTCACGCACATCCGGAAAAACAGCAACCCGTAAACGACAAGCATCATCAAAAGGCCAATCCACTTCAGTGCCCGCACTACCGGACCGTGTTTCTTTTTTTCTTCGTAAGAATCATAATCGTTTTCCAAGTAAGGATCGTAATCGTTTTCCAAAGGGTTTTCCTCGCTTTCGTAGGGTACGTTCTATTTTACCACAGATCGGTGGGTTTTTCAATACGTTTTTGCCGCTTTTTCCGAAAAGAGCAGATGAACTCTGTAAAATTATTTTGAATAAGCGGGCAAAATCTTTCCGAAGGGGCTTGACAATCGCGCCGCTTTGTGCTACACTTTTCATACCGATGATGGCGTTGGAGCGTGTGGGTCTGAAAGCGAGCCGGGAGGGTGAGAGCCGGCAGACTGAAGCGGGAACTCCGTTGGGCGCCGGAGGAAGTTGAACAGCACTTTCCGTGCAAAAGAGCGGGACATCGTCCCGAACCAAGGTGGCACCGCGGATCACTCCGTCCTTGACGATCGTCAGGGACGATTTTTGTTTAGTGCAAGTTTCACGAAAGAAGGTATATTCTTATGGAAAACAATCAGACCGAAGCCAAAAAGGTCATTTTCTCGGGTGTGCAGCCCAGCGGACTGCTGACCATCGGCAATTATTTGGGCGCGATCAAGAACTGGGTCGCCCTTGCGGAGCAGTACGACTGCATCTATTGCGTGGTGGATATGCACGCCATCACCGTTCGCCAAGTGCCTGCGGAACTGCGCCGCCGCACTTACGAGACGCTGGCGATCTACATCGCCGCAGGCATCGATCCCGAAAAGTCCACGCTCTTCGTCCAGTCTCACAATCCCGCTCACGCGGAATTGGGCTGGGTGCTGGACTGCCACACCCAGTTCGGCGAGCTGTCCCGCATGACCCAGTTCAAAGACAAATCCGCCAAGCACGCCGACAACATCAACGCGGGACTTTTCACCTATCCCTCGCTGATGGCGGCGGATATTCTGCTCTATCAGACCGATCTGGTGCCTGTGGGCGTGGATCAGAAACAGCACATCGAACTGGCGCGGAATGTGGCGGAGCGTTTCAACGGCATCTACGGCGATACCTTTAAGGTGCCCGAGGGCTTCATCCCCACGACCGGTGCCAAGATCATGTCTCTGTCCGATCCTACCCGCAAGATGAGCAAATCCGACGAGAACGTCAACGGCTATGTGGCGATCCTCGATTCCAAGGATGACATCATCCGCAAGTTCAAGCGGGCGGTGACCGATTCCGACACGGTGGTGCGCTATGCCGAGGGCAAGGACGGCATCAACAATCTGATGAACATTTACGCCTGCTTCACCGGCAAGACCCATGAGCAGATCGAAGCCGAGTTTGCCGGAAAGGGCTACGGCGATTTCAAGCTGGCGGTGGGCGAGACGGTGGCAGACGGATTGGCGCCTGTGCAGGCGGAGTTTTCCCGTCTGATGGCAGACAAAGCCTATCTGGAGTCCATTATGAAGCGTGGTGCGGAAGCGGCGGCGTACCGCTCCGGGAAGACCATGCGCAAGGTCTACAAAAAACTGGGCTTTGTGCAGGTATAAGCCATGGAGAACATTCTCCTGTTTCTGGGAGCTATCGGATCTTTTCTGAAGGCGCACGCTTTGGTGGTGCTGGCGGTTTGGGGTGTGATCAATCTGATCGCGTTCGGGATGTACGGTCTGGACAAACGCTGCGCCCGTAAGGGGCAATGGCGGATCCCCGAACTGCATCTTTTGACGATTGCCGCGCTCTACGGCGGGCTGGGGGCATTTCTGGGAATGTACGTCTTCCGTCACAAAACCAAGCATCGGAAGTTCGTCGTCGCCATCCCCCTCCTGCTGATCCTGCAAATCGCCTTCGCGATTGTTGTGCTGTATTGAGGCTCCGCCGGGATCTCCGGTCGGAACCTTCTTTCAAGAAGGCTCCTGCACCTCCAAGAACTTCTGTGAAGGGCGGCAAATACTTGCCGCCCTTCAGTTTGTCGAAAAAGTTAACGAGAATACTGGAGGAAGGGGAAAACCATCTCATACGCCG